>NZ_JAXMOX010000138.1:0-12636 GCF_034669605.1 Leisingera sp. | reverse complement strand
CAGCGCCAGCATGGGCGCGCTGCGGGCGGTTGAGCTGTCTGCCTTCGGGATGATTGGCACCGGAAACATCTATGAGGCGTATGCTGCTGGCGAAATTTGCGACGATGACGAAGTTGCTGTCCTGCACTGCCCGGCAGAAATGGGCTTTGCTCCGCTAAGCGAACCAATGGTCTCGATCCGGGCAACAGTGGCGCGCGCGGTAACTGATGCAGCGCTGGAAGCGGATCAGGCTGCTGAGCTGCTCAGAACGGCCAAGCGACTGTTCTACCACGACAGGACTTGGGAACAGATCCTTGCGGGCGTTGCGGACGCATCCAGGCTTGGCAGGTTCTCGGCCTGGCTGGAAACCGGGCGGGTGGATGCCAAGCGCGAAGACGCGCAGATGATGCTGAACCGCATGGCGGCCGTTCTGCAGAATGAAGCGATGGCCGCTTGCATGCCGGCACAGAGGGTTGAACGCTCGCTTGCCTGGCAGGGACTGGTACGGCGTATCGAGGCGGAGGCGCACAGCCTGCCGGACGCGGATCTGCGGGTGCTGGATGAGTTGCGCCTCGAGCCGGAGCGATTTGGTGAATTCCGGACCCGCGCTGCATTGCGCTGTATGGCGCTGGAGGATGCCAAGCGAACGGATTTGGGTGCAGACCGGCAGGAGATTTTGGAGCAATTGAACCGCCACCGGGAAACACTCAAGCTTTTCCGCAGTCACGACCTAAAGCGGTGGCTGGCGGAAAACGGTCTGACTGCTGACCGGTATGAAGCTCTGCTTGGAGAAACAGTGCTGGCCGGCACTGCTGTGAACGCCCTGGACAGGGATTTGGACCTGCACTTGCTGGCGGAGCTACGGCAAGCAGACGCCTATGCGCGATTGAACTCCCGGGCGGTTTCCAAATCGCAGTGGTTGGCTGAGCGGGGCGGCGATCAGCCAGAACAGGACCGGGTGCACTTGACCGTCTGGTATTTTGAAACGCGCCTGCAGCGCGAAGTCCCGGATAACCTGGCCAAGTATGCTGCGGGCATCGGCCTTGGAACCCTTGATGATTTCTATGCGCTGATCCGGCGTGAATTCATGTATCATCAAAAGGGAAAAACACAGTCTGCACCGGAATGCAGCGATTAGGCAGGGCAAATACGGCGAAACCTCCGCAAGATTGGAGGGCACATGGATGACACCCTTGGGATGGCGGAGGAAGCGCCGGGAACGCGGTTTCTTTTATTTCCGCAATCGCCGTTCCGTACCGCGGATCCGGAACCGGAACTGATCGAGATTTCCGCGCCGCCGGGTTCAATCGGGCCGGGCCCGTCGGGGCCGCGGATGTATGCGGTCAATCCTTTGGGAAAAACAATTCCGTTTGGCGCCATCGTTCCTGGCCCGTCGGGGCCGGGTATGTATCTGCCGCCTTGGCTCGGAGAGATCCAAGAGCCTCCTGCGCCGGATGAAGATGGGCATTTTGTTCACGTTCAGCCTTCGGATCCCGGCTTTGAAGCGGTGCATTTGTTTGCCGCCGCCCATTTCACGCTGGATGTCTGGGAGGCGTATTTTGGGCACCCGATCCCCTGGCATTTTGAACGCGATTATGACCGGCTGGAGCTGTCGCTGCTGCCGAGCCTGGACAACGCGCATATCGGCTGGGGGTTTCTGGAAACCGGCGGCACCAGCGAACATGGCGGCGAATACCGCGCTTACAGCCTGAACTTTGATGTGGTCGCCCACGAGATCGGCCACGCCATCATCTACAGTGTAGCGGGAATGCCGGTCTCGGATGATGTGCCGGGTGAATACTTCGGGTTTCACGAATCTGCAGCCGATATGGTGGCGCTGATAGCCTCTCTGCACTTCGGGTCGGTTGTGGAGGAACTGCTAGAGAACACGAAGGGCAATCTCTACACGTTAAATCAGTTGAACCGCTTTGCCGAACTTGCCGGGAATGCGCAAATCCGGATGGCGGCAAATACCCGGACGCTTCAGGAGTTTGTGTCCGGCTGGAGCAGTGAACACGCGCTTTCCGAACCTCTGACGGGGGCGATGTTCGATATCCTCGTCGATATCTTTCACGAGCGTCTGCTGGTTCATGACCTGATCACACCAGAAATGGAGGACCTGTCCGACCGGTTGGAGGAAACACCCTATTACAGCGATGTCATGCAGGCCCTGTTTGATGCGCGCTATGCTCTTGATCCCGAAGGGTTCCGCATCTCTCTTTTGGAAGCTCGTGATTTTCTGGGCGCCTATCTGGCGGCAGCGTGGAGCATGCTGGATGCCGCAAACCTAACCTATGCGGCGGTGGAGAAAGCGCTGTTAATCGTTGACCAGGAAACAACCGGAGGCGCCTTCCGCACGATCATTGAAGGCAACTTCCGCATGCGGGGAATTGGCTTTGCCCAGGCTGGTCCGCGACTGGCCGGGGCGGATGAGGACAGCCACGCCCATTCAGTGAGAACAAGAATTCCCGGCGGCTGACTGGCTGATTGTCTACAAATTTTATTCATTTCGTGCTAATTTGCATTTCAGGGGGGACATTGAAGGCATCAGAACCTGCAGAATTTCCGGACCTGTCCTTTTTTGAACTGTCATCCTGAGTTGTTTCCATAGCCACAGGAGTGTGTACAGTGGCCGAGTCTTTGCTGAGTTTTTCTGAAGTGCTGTTATTTGGGCGTCTCCTGAACGATCTGCAAATTGTCAGGTCCGATATCAAGAAAACGGTCCGTGTTGCGACCGTTGAAAAGGTGAATCTGAATAATGTCGATACGGAATTGGATGGGGTTGAGCTTGCTGAAGGCGACCTGGTCCTGGTGCGGCGCAACAACGCAAATGAAAATGGCGTGTACAAAGTCACAGCCGGAGCCGGAAGCGCTTTCAAGTTGGCGGTCGAGAAGAAAATTTCGGCAGACGATCGCGTAGCCGTTCTGGATGGCATTGAACATGGGGATACGGTCTGGACGCA
Source organism: Leisingera sp. (assembly GCF_034669605.1). Taxonomy (GTDB): domain Bacteria; phylum Pseudomonadota; class Alphaproteobacteria; order Rhodobacterales; family Rhodobacteraceae; genus Leisingera. Next base: position 9,694 of record NZ_JAXMOX010000138.1, on the reverse strand, counting down.
GACCAAGGATATTCCAAAGCAGAACTACAAGCAGGCAGGGCTTCGGGGGCGCGGGCGCAACAATCTTTTGGATGCCCAGCTCAGCTTGCATGCGAAGTTTGCCCGGATCTATGGCTTCGCCTATGAAGGAACCTATCACGAGTTGCCGGAACCGGCCTTGTTCCTGGTGCATGGCGAGGGTAAAAGTGCGACAGACAATATCCCCGCCAATCAGGGTGCACGGGCGCCTCAGAATCCTTCCATAACCGGTGTCGCCTCGGCAGAGTATCAGATCGCAAACGACATCCGGGTCTGGGATTATGACAAGGCGGATTACTCGATCAGGATGGACGTGATGACCGGCATGCTGGAACAGGTGCTTTTGGATGTTTATTTCGGTGGCGGCGGGCCTTCGGTTAGCGGTGCCAAGGTCAGCGGTGCCAAGGTCAGCGGAGCCAAAGTGAGCGGAGCCAAAGTGAGCGGAGCAAAAGCACGTGGATCCGGCGACTAGGCCTGAGGATGGCGCAGAGGTATGCTGTGAAGTTTCAGGGAAGGACTGACGTCTCTACCCGGGGCGGCGGTCGTTGTTAAAACCCGGCCTTTTTTAGGCCTTCGACAAAATGCAGCGTGTCTTCTTCCAGCCGGTCAGGCTGCACTTTGGTCCAGCGTTCCAGTGAAAAATTCGGATGTGCTTCGCGGTGCCGGGCGGCCATGTCCCGGGCCAGCTCCATCTTGCCCAGCTGCGCATAGCTGGCGGCCAGCATCCGCTGTCCTTCGGTCGGGTTGTTCATCTTGGTGAGCGTTTCGATGACCGCCTCATAGTGTTTCAGGTTGTAGTAGGCGCCGCCCAGATGCCAGAGATATTGATCGGGAAAATAGGGGTTCAGCCGCATCGCCTGCTGCAGGCTTGCGATGGCTGTTTCATTGTCGCCGGAATGTGCCAGCGCGTCAGCGTAATCCGACAGAAGGTCGGCATCGTTCGGATTAAGCGCAAGGGCGCGCCGGTAAGCGCCGATCGCTGCGTCATGCTCCTTCCGGTATAGGTGCACAAAACCCAGCTCGCCGAAACCGCGGGCATCGGTTGGATCCAGTTCCACTGCTTTCTGGGCATAAGACAGGGCTGTGTCCAGCGCGTGCTCGGCGTCCTTGGCCCAGGAATAGCGCCAATCTATGTTGAGGGTCCGTGAAATTGCAGCCGAAGCCCGGGCATAATCCTGGTCCCGGGCAAGGGCCCGTTCGTACAGGGTCTGGGCTTCGCGGTTATCCTGCCGGGTGTAGCGGAAGATAAACTGTTGCCCGCGCAGCACAAAGCCGTAGGCCGCAAGATCTGCCGGTGCTGCCTGTGCCATCCGTTTGCGTTCCTGGGCTTCGATTAGAACAGCGGTTGCGGCGACAATTGCGTCCGTCACCTCGTCCTGGATGGCAAATATATCGTCGATGTTCCGGTCGTAGCGTTCACCCCAGATCGTTCTTCCCGAATCCGCATCAATCAGTTCTATGGCGATGCGTACCCGTGCTCCGGCTCGGCGGACGCTGCCGCGCGCGACGTAGCGTACCCCTAATTCACGCGCGGCTTCTTGAGGCGGCATCGAGCGGGTCTTGAAGAAAAAGGCCGAGTTGCGGGCTATTACAAAGAGGTTTTTGAATTTGGACAGGTTCAGAATGATGTCTTCTGTCAGCCCGTCCGCAAACCAGCTGTCGGATTGATCGCCGCTCTGGCTGACAAATGGCAGCACGGCGACCGACGGGATGCCGGGGGGCGGACGGCCTGCTGGCTGAGCTTCCGGAGGGCGCAAGGTGGCGGCCATGGCTGCTCCGGCGACTTCGCTGCGGACACAATAGGACGGCACCGGTTCCGCGATATTCTTAAGCCGCTGCGGGCCAAGAAATTCAAAGCCGAAGCGCAACCGGTTGCGGATCTGTTCATAAACGGAACCGCTGACATAAACCCGGCCCGGTTCGGCGATTTCCTGCAGCCGGGCGGCAATATTGACATTGTCGCCGTGAATGCCGCGGTCATCGACCAGGATTTCGCCCATATGCACACCAGCCCGAAATCGTAGCTGCTGGTCCTCTGGCCGTGCACTGTTGCTCTGCGCTGCAATGCGGTGCAGTTCGACGCCGAATTTCACCGCGTCTGTCGCTGTCTCAAACAATGCCAGAACCCCGTCGCCGCGGACCGCAACAACCTTTCCGTTATGCGCATTACATGCTGCTTCCAGCTCTTCCAGCAGGGATTTCAGGGCGCTGTAAGTGTCGATTTCGTCATTGCCCATAAGCCTGGCATATCCGACGACGTCGGCAAACAGCACTGCTCCCAACTGGCGCCGGACTGTTGATGTTTTTTTATGGCCGCTCACAAGCTGTCCTCCTGCTGTGAGTGTCGGCAGGAATTGCCAGAGAAGCCGGCGCTGCCCATGTGCTTTGTCGCTCAGCCTGCCTGCGGATCTGCCGGACCCGGCGGCCAGGCCCAGCCTGTAATTTCCGCGCCGTGGAAGCTTGCTTGCGAACCGGCGTCAAGCGCCTGCGCCAGGACCCGGCGGCTGGTCTCCCATTCCTCCCTTAAGAGGCCCACTGTGATCATGTCGAAGTACCGGCCTTCTGCATACCAGGCTGCTCGCATCCTGCCTTCGGTTGCGAAGCCGGCGCGCGTGGTAAGTTCCTCGCTGCGGGTGTTGTCGGCACGGTAATAGGATGTAATGCGATTTAGCCCGATCTGACGGAATGCAAAGTCCAAAAGCAGCGCAAGCGCCCGGATGCCGATACCCTGCCGGCGTCTGGATTGCTCAATGAAAAGCGCAATTATGGCGTCACGGTTGACCATGGAGATGTTTTCCAGGCCGGCAATACCGCAAAGCGCATCGGTTTCAGTAACAATTGCAAACCAGCATTTGCTGGTATCCGGCACTGCATCCGCTGAAGGGCTCCAAGCCTGTTCGGTCGCCGGCAAGCTCAGGGGGGAACGGGCAGAACGGTCGAAACAGGCTAGATCGGTCACATTCTGAAACCAGCCGGCCAGAGTAGCCAGGTCTTCTGCTTCCAGCGGCCTGAGGCGAAAATCTGCGGACACCCGGTCCGGCATTTGCGGTCCCCTTTTTCCTTATCGGTATGTTGCTTCCCTTGGCTCCAGGGCGGCGGGAAGAACGTCGCTTTTGCCTTATACCACATTTGGCCGGGCTGGGGTTGCGGAAGCTGGCAGCGCTCAACCATCCTGCGCGCTTTCGCAGGGACCGCCATTGCTGCGAACGTTCGGCAAGGGTGACCGGGCCACCGGACGTCCTGCAAGGCAGGCACGAAATACAGGCGGCAAAGACAGGCAAGAAAAATACGGACCGAGCCCTCTTTTGGGGGTTGCGCCTTTGCTGTGCTACGATTAAACCCCGCCGCAGTGGACCGATAGCTCAGCTGGATAGAGTACTTGACTACGAATCAAGGGGTCGGGGGTTCGAATCCTCCTCGGTCCGCCACTTTGGGAATAATGTAAGTCGAGCAAGCCTGGCAGTTTCGTCGGACTGCTGAGCCAAGCCATCTCACGGCGCTGCGGGCATCTGCTCCCTCCTTTACGGTGTTAATTTCAACATCAACGCTCGCGCCCTCTGTCCCGCCAGTGTCGAATCATCCTTGATTTTCACTTCGGAAGACAAAGCAGGGCGGGCGCAGCCCGGACTGCAGCTGGGTAGTAATCTTACTTTCAGGTCCTGAGCGGTGAAACTGGGAGAGACCCGCGCCGGGTGCGGGAGGCAACGGGTTTCTCCGTGGAGATTGGCACGCCGCCGCGTGAGAGCTGATATTCAGATCGCGGGCCGGATGGCAGGCCGACTAATCAAATGGGAAATTTCCAGGCGCGCTACAGCAGAACGAGGCGTGGCGGACTTCTGTACAAGAGCTCGCCGCTACTTTGTTCCCATTCCGAAGTTGGCAAGAAGTGCAGGGTAAGAACGGCCGGACATACCTGTCACAGAACCCTCGGGGTACATCCGTCCTGCGAAAGGGGAGTGCTGACCAGGCTCCGATTTTTTCAATATGGATATTGAAATCGTTCAGATTTGGTTGGATATATTGAGAGTAATTTAAGTTGGATCTTCAGAAAAGGTCGGCGCCGCCTGAAGCATGCAGAGATTGCCTGCATACCATTGAAAGGGCGGCGGCTTCGGGCGGCGACATTTTCTGCCCCATTGTCTTCGTGCCTTTTCAGGGCCGTTAAATTTATTCTTCCGGAGTTTTTCGTTGGATAACAAATTCGACCATCCGCCTATAATTTTTTCGACTTCTAGCCAGGCCGCTGACACCGCTGCGGAGATGCTGCCGGATGATGGCTTGCACATGATGGAATTGGCGCTTCTACGAGCGGGAGAGGGTTTGGCCCGATGGCAGGCGGTCTGTTTTGAACAGATCAGCACCGTGTCCTTGGCAAGTGCGGAGATCATTCTCCTGCAGTTGATCGGCAAAGGCGGCCGGTCCAAAACGATCAAGGAGCTTGCCCGGAACACCAACCGGACCGACATTCCCAACATCCAGTATTCCTTGCGCAAACTGGCCTCCGCCGGGCTGACCCGCAAACAAGGGGCCGGCCGCTCGGGGGTCACCTACCGCTTGACTGAGGAGGGCTGCAAGGTGGCAGGCAGGCTGCAGGATACCCGTGAACGTTTGCTGCTGCAGTCATTGGCGGGGCGTCCCGATCTGGCCAGGAGGTTGCACAGCGCTGCGGAAACACTGGAGCACTTGACCGAACTGCTCGGCGCCGCTGTTCGTCAGGCTGAAGCGCACGGCGGCCCCTGAGGACGCAGCAGATCCCATTGCGCGGCTCGGCAGAGGCAGGGTATGGTTCGGCTATGATCGAACTGAAGGACCTTCAGCTGCTGACTGCGCTGGCGCGGCACCAGCACTTTGCAAAGGCCGCTGCCGATTGCGGTATTTCGCAGCCCGCGTTCTCCATGCGGATCCGCAATCTGGAGGAACGGCTTGGTTTGTCGATCGTGCGCCGGGCCAACCGGTTCCAGGGGCTGACTGAAGAAGGCATGATGATCGTGCGCCGGGCGCGCTCGATCCTGGATGATGCCAAGGCGCTGGAGCAGGAGATTGCGGCTGCTCGCGGCGAGGTGACAGGCACATTGGTGCTTGGGGTGGTGCCGACCGCTACCGCTTGGGCCGCGCAGCTGGTGGATCAGGTGCATCAGGCCTATCCGCGGGTTCTGGCCCGCGTCGAGGTCACAACATCTCTGGCTATTCAGCAGCGGCTTTATGATGGTACAATTGATGCCGGGATAACCTATTCCGACAGCATGGGCCGGGATCTGATGACAGTTCAGCCGCTGTACGAGGAAAGCTATGTGTTGCTGGCGCCGGAGGAGATGGTGGCCGGCCGTGGCGATGCGATCAGCTGGGCCGAAGCCGCCGAGCTGCCGCTGAGCCTGCTGGACCAGCAGATGCAGAACCGGCGGATTCTGGACCGGATCTTCGATGACTTGGGGCTGAAACCTGAGATCGTATCCGAATCCAACGGCTTCATGGCGTCGATGGTGCTGGCGCGGGAAGGGTCGGTTGCAACGATTCTGCCGCGCGCGCTGATGCAGGCTTTGGGAGACCTCGGCGGAACCCGGGTGCTGTTGCTGATTAAGCCGGAACAAACCCGGCAGATTTGCATCGCCTCTCTGGACCGGACACCTGAACTCACAACTTTGCGCGCTTTGAAAGAGGTAGTTGCGACGTTTGTGAGTGATAGGATGCCGCAAATGGCGTGATAAGCAATGCTTATCGTGCAATCGGTATTCTAGATTTGACGATATTCATTCTTGATGGCATTTCGAGCTGGATTACGTGCTGACTGGAGGACCCCATGGCACCATTGGATGATAGCAAGGGCGTATGGAAGTCCGGCAAAGGCAAAGGGCGCAGAACGCCCAAAGGCCGCCAGGTTGACGACATTGCGCTGAGCGAGGTTCAGGAGCTGCTGGGTGACCGCCCGCGCAACCGCGACCTGCTGATCGAGTTTCTGCACCTGATTCAGGACAAATACGGCTGCCTCAGTGCCGCGCACATCCGGGCGCTGGCCGAAGAAATGCGTACGGGGCAGGCGGAAATCTATGAAGTTGCAACCTTCTATGCCCACTTCGATGTGGTGAAGGAAGGCGAGACCCCGCCGCCGGCGCTGACCATCCGGGTCTGCGATTCGCTCTCCTGCGAGCTGGCTGGGGCCGAACAATTGCAAAAGGCGCTGGAAGACGGTCTGGATGCCTCCCAGGTCCGCGTTCTGCGCGCGCCCTGCATGGGCCGCTGCGACACCGCTCCGGTGCTGGAGATCGGCCACAACCACATTGACCACGCCACCGTCGAAAAGGTGGAAGCGGCGATTGCAGCGGACGATACTCACGCGCATATCCCCGAGTATGAAACCTTCGCCGCGTATGAAGTGGAAGGTGGCTATGCTACGCTGAAAGACCTGCGTGCAAACGGCGACTGGGAAGCGGTTCAGGCGAAAGTCAAAGAAGCTGGCCTGCGCGGCCTTGGCGGCGCAGGCTTTCCGTCCGGCACCAAATGGGGCTTTGTCCGTGCCAACGAGGGCCCGCGTTACCTGGCCGTGAACGGTGACGAGGGCGAGCCTGGCACATTCAAGGATCGCTACTACCTGGAGCGCACGCCGCATATTTTCCTGGAAGGCATGCTGATCGCTGCCTGGGCGGTCGAGGCCGAGAAAGCCTTTATCTATATGCGTGACGAATATCCGGCGGTGCTGGAGATCCTCGCCACCGAAATCAAGGCGCTGGAAGACGCAGGCATTGTCGATGAAGGCTACATCGATCTGCGCCGCGGGGCAGGGGCCTATATCTGCGGTGAAGAAAGCGCGATGATCGAGTCGATCGAAGGCAAGCGCGGCGAGCCGCGCCACCGTCCGCCGTTTGTGGCGCAGGTGGGTGTCTTTGGCCGCCCGACTCTCGTCCATAACGTGGAAACCCTGTACTGGGTCTGCAAAATCAACCGCGAAGGGCCGGAATGCCTGAACTCGGTTGAAAAGAATGGCCGCAAGGGGCTGCGTAGCTACTCGGTGTCTGGGCGGGTGAAGAACCCGGGCGTGCATCTGCTGCCCGCCGGTTCCACTATTACTGACATCATCGAAGCCTGCGGCGGCATGATCGACGGTCATGCCTTCAAGGCATACCAGCCGGGCGGCCCGTCTTCGGGTCTGCTGCCTGCGTCGATGAACGACATTCCGCTCGACTTTGACACGCTGCAGCCGCATGGAACCTTTATCGGTTCTGCTGCTGTTGTGGTTCTGTCCGATCAGGACTCCGCCCGCGACGCCGCGCTGAACATGCTGCGCTTCTTCGAAGACGAAAGTTGCGGCCAGTGCACCCCATGCCGGGTGGGTTGCGAAAAAGCTGTGAAGCTGATGAGCGAAAAGAAGTGGGATCAGGGCCTGCTTGAGGAACTGAGCACGGCGATGGTCGATACGTCGATCTGCGGTTTGGGCCAGGCGGCGCCGAATCCGATCCGCCTGACCATCAAGCACTTCCCAGAGGAGGTATAAGCCATGAGCGACAAGATTACTTTCACACTTGATGGCGAAAAGGTCACGGCAGAGGCCGGTCTGACCATCTGGGAAGTGGCCAACGGACGCGGACTGAAGATCCCGCATCTGTGCCACAAACCGCAGCCGGGCTATCGCCCGGATGGCAACTGCCGCGCCTGCATGGTGGAGATCGAGGGCGAGCGCACGCTGGCCGCCTCCTGTATCCGCGAACCCGCCGACGGCATGGTTGTCACCACCAACAACGCGCGGGCTGAGAACGCCCGCAAGATGGTGATGGAACTGCTGGTTGCCGACCAGCCCAAGCGGGAAGAGGCGCACGACAAGTCCTCTCACATGTGGGACATGGCAGAGCTGAACGGTGTTACCGAAAGCCGCTTCCCCAAGCTGGAAGAGGGCCGTATTCCGCTGCTGGATGACAGCCACGTCGCCATGAAGGTGAACCTGGACGCCTGCATCTCCTGCGGTCTGTGCGTGCGCGCCTGCCGTGAGGTTCAGGTCAACGACGTGATCGGAATGGCGGGCCGCGGCCACGATGCCTTTCCGACCTTCGACATTGCCGACCCGATGGGGGCCTCAACCTGTGTGGCCTGCGGCGAATGTGTGCAGGCCTGCCCGACCGGCGCGCTGATGCCTGCAACCGTGATGGATGACAACCAAGTCGGTGACAGCAAGGATTTCGACTCCGAGACCGAAAGCGTCTGCCCGTTCTGCGGCGTGGGCTGCAAGGTGTCGCTGAAGGTGAAGGATGGCAAGGTCAAATATGTCGAAGGCATCAACGGCCCGGCAAACGAAGGCCGCCTGTGTGTCAAAGGCCGCTTCGGCTTTGACTATATCCACCACCCGCACCGCCTGACCAAGCCGCTGATCCGTCGCGAAGATGCGCCTGCTAAGGGCCTGAACGTCGATCCGGGCAACCTGTCGACGCACTTCCGCGAAGCGACTTGGGAAGAAGCGATGGATCTGGCCGGTAAACGCCTGATCGAGCTGCGGGATGAAGATCCGAAAGCGGTTGCAGGCTTTGGCTCGGCAAAATGTACCAACGAAGAGGCTTACCTCTTTCAGAAGTTCATTCGTCAGGGCTTTAAGCACAACAACGTCGACCATTGCACCCGTTTGTGCCACGCGTCCTCGGTTGCGGCGCTGATCGAAAACGTCGGGTCCGGTGCGGTTACCGCGACGTTCAACGAGATCGAAAACGCCGATGTGGCGATCATCATCGGCGCCAACCCGATTGAGAACCACCCGGTTGCGGCGACCTACTTCAAGCAGTTCACCAAACGCGGCGGCAAGCTGATCGTGATGGATCCGCGCGGGGTCGGAATGCGCCGCTATGCAGATGAAATGCTGCAGTTTCGCCCCGGTGCCGACGTATCGATGCTGAACGCGATCATGAATGTGATCGTCGAGGAGGAGCTGTACGACAGCCAGTACATCCACCGCTGGACCGAGAACTGGGAAGCCGAGAAAGAGCACCTGAAGCAGTTCACGCCCGAGAAAATGTCGGAAATCTGCGGTATTGAACCGGATCAGCTGCGCCGCGTGGCGCGCCTGTTTGCGGGTGCCGACGCCGGCCTGATCTTCTGGGGCATGGGCATTTCCCAGCACATCCACGGTACCGACAACTCGCGCTGTCTGATCAGCCTCGCGCTGATGACCGGCAATGTGGGCAAGCCGGGCGCCGGCCTGCACCCGCTGCGCGGCCAGAACAACGTGCAGGGCGCGTCTGACGCAGGCCTGATCCCGATGTTCCTGCCGGACTATCAGACCGTAACCTCGGATGATGTCCGCAAGAGCTTTACCGATGTCTGGGGCGGCGGCGACTTCTCGAACGAGAAGGGCCTGACCGTGACCGAGATCGTTGACCAGGCCTATGCCGGCAATATTAAGGGCATGTATATCCAGGGCGAGAATCCGGCGATGTCGGACCCGGATGCCGATCACGCGCGGGATGCCTTTGCCAAGCTGGAACTGCTGATCGTGCAGGATATCTTCCTGACCGAGACGGCAAACTTTGCCGATATCATCCTGCCGGCCTCGGCGCTTTATGAAAAGAACGGCACGGTCTCCAACACCAACCGCCAGGTGCAGCGTGTGCGTCCTGCCGTGGCGCCTCCGGGTGACGCGCGCGAGGACTGGACGGTTACCGTCGAGCTGGCGCAGCGCATCGGCCTGCCCTGGGACTACAAG
>NZ_JAXMOX010000137.1:0-12688 GCF_034669605.1 Leisingera sp. | reverse complement strand
CTTCGGCATGAAAGTCGCGGATTTGCCATAGGCGTGGGCCACGTTGTGGATCACGTATTTGTATTTCTGCAGCTCGTCGGCCTGTTTGGTCAGGCTGTCGAAGATCAGGCCCAGCTCGTGCTGGCAGGACGCCACTTCGTGGTGGTGCTTGTCGACCTTCATGCCCAGGCGCTTCATGGTCGACAGCATTTCCGAACGCAGGTCCTGCGCTTCGTCGGTCGGGTTGACCGGGAAGTAGCCGCCCTTCAGGCCCGGGCGGTGGCCCATGTTGCCCATTTCGAATTCGGCATCGGTGTTCCAGGAGCCGTCGGTTGCGTCGACCTCATAGGACACCTTGTTGATGGTGTTGGAGTAACGCACGTCGTCAAACAGAAAAAATTCCGCTTCCGGACCCATATAGGCCACATCGCCGATGCCGGAGGACTTCAGGTAAGCTTCGGCCTTCTGGGCGGTGCCGCGCGGGTCGCGCTCATAGGCTTCGCCGGTGTCGGGCTCAACGATCGAGCAATGCAGGCAGAGGGTTTTCTCGGCATAAAACGGATCGATATAGGCGGACGTGGTGTCAGCCATCAGTTTCATGTCGGAGTTTTCAATCGACTTCCAGCCGGCGATCGAGGAGCCGTCGAACATGAAGCCTTCTTCCAGGAAGTCTTCGTCAACCAGGTCCACGTCCACGGTCACATGCTGCAGGCGGCCGCGCACGTCGGTGAAACGGATGTCGACATAGGCGACGTCGTCTTCACGGAGAGTCTTGAGAACTGCGTCTACGCTCATTCCCTTGGTCCTTCTTTAGAGATGTCTTTGAGATTTTTTGGGTGATCTTACAATGCGTCCGGGCCGGTCTCGCCGGTACGGATGCGGATTGCTTGCTCGACGGGCGAGACAAAGATCTTGCCGTCGCCGATCTTGTCGGTCTTGGCGGCGTCGACGATGGCTTCGATTGCTTGGTCGACCTGATCGTCGTCCAGCACCACTTCAACCTTCACTTTGGGCAGGAAGTCGACCACATATTCCGCACCGCGGTACAGTTCGGTGTGGCCCTTCTGACGGCCAAAGCCTTTGACCTCGATCACTGAAAGGCCCTGCACGCCGACGTCCTGCAACGCTTCCTTCACCTCATCCAGTTTAAATGGCTTGATGATGGCTTCGATCTTTTTCATCGGCATGGCTCCTCGCAAGCTTGTTGGGGGTGTCATTTCACTTCTAAATGAAGGCAGCAATGCATGGCCTTGCAGCTGCGGCAATTGTGGCCAGGAATTGATCGCTACTGCCTAAAAAATAAGCATTGCGCTCAAGGATTGCGCAAAATTGAATCGGGGAAGAGCAAAAGATGACCGAACTTCTGACTGCAGCCCAGATGCGGGCCATTGAACAGGCCGCCATCGAGTCCGGCGAAGTGACCGGCCTCGAACTAATGGAGCGGGCCGGGCAGGGGGTGGTTGAGGCCATTTTCGAGGAATGGCCGGAACTGGCAAGTCAGCGGGGGCCGGCCCCCGTACCTCCGGAGTTTTTGGCGAAAGATGAAAAGCCGCGCAGGGCATTGGTTCTGTGCGGGCCGGGCAACAACGGCGGCGACGGCTTTGTTGTGGCGCGGTTGCTGAAGGAGCGGGACTGGGAGGTCGAAGTGTTCCTCTACGGCGACCCGGACAAGCTGCCGCCGGATGCTAAGGAGAATTATGAGCGGTGGCGGGAGTTGGGCCGTGTCAACGAGTGGGATGATCGAGGTATCCGTGATTTCTACGAAGGGGACGAAGAAAGCCAGTTTCTCGTGATTGACGCCTTGTTCGGAACAGGGCTGACACGGGAAATGCCAGATGACACGGATGAAGCATGGAATGGCTTTATGCCGTCTCCTTTAATCGTGGATGCTTACGAACCGAACGAAGACCGTTTCGTAGCAATTGATTTCCCCAGCGGAATTTGCAGCGATAGCGGGCGAGACTTTGGAGCGCTCCCGACCCATCTTACCGTTACTTTTCATAGTGCTAAAATCGGCCATCATATGAGCCAGAATTGTCGCAATTACGGAGGAGCGGGAGGCTGTGGAAAGCTAAAAGTTGTGCCAATCGGTTTGCCCCAAGTTTTTCCCAAAGGCTGCGTCGAGTTGCTTGACGGTCGAAAAGGCAATCTGAACAAGAAATATTCAGGCCACAAATACTCCCACGGCCACGCCCTTGTCCTCTCCGGCGGCCATGGCAAAACCGGTGCTGCCCGGCTGGCCGCCCGCGGTGCTTTGCGGATCGGGGCGGGGCTGGTCACGGTTGGCTCGCCGCGCTCGGCGATGTTTGAAAATGCTGCCAACCTCACCGCCATTATGCTGCGCCAGATCGACGGGGCGCATGGGCTGGCGGAACTGATGGAGGACGAACGGCTCAGTGCCATTTGTCTTGGCCCCGGCATGGGGCGCGGGGCGGATACCCAGGCGATGGTGTTCGCCACACTAAAGGAAAAACGGGCAACCGTGCTGGATGCAGATGCGCTCACCAGGTTTGAGATGAAGCCGGAAGTGCTGTTCGGGGCGCTGCATGAAAACTGCATAATCACCCCGCATGGCGGCGAGTTTGCCAGACTGTTTCCGGACCTGGCCGAAAAACTGAACGCGCCCGCCACCACCGGCCCGGCCTATTCCAAGGTGGACGCCACCCGCGAGGCCGCCAAGCGCGCGGGCTGCGTGGTGCTGTTCAAAGGGCCGGATACGGTGATTGCCGCGCCAGACGGGCGCTGCTCGGTCAATTCCGCGCATTACGAGCGCTCCGCCCCCTGGCTGGCGACCGCTGGATCCGGCGATGTGCTGGCGGGGTTCATCACCGGGCTGATGGCGCGCGGGCTCTCCCCGATGCAGGCGGCGGAAACGGCCGCCTATATCCATGTGGAATGCGCGCTGGAATTCGGCCCCGGCCTGATTGCCGAGGATCTGCCGGAGCAGATCCCCGCCGTGTTCCGCAGGCTGGGGCTGTAACGGCCCGGTTCAGGCCGCCGGCCGCAAATCTTCTTCTGGCGCGGCGGCTGCGGCCAGCTCCAGGCCGCCGGCATAGATCACATGCGGGCGGGAAAATTCCAGAATCGTCAGATCCATCATCTGCAATCCCAGATCGCGGATGAATTCGCCGTCCACCAGCTCATAGGCCGGCACCACAGCCTGCGGCTGGCCGAACATTGCCTTGGCGCGCCAGTCGCGCACCAGGATACGCTGGTCCCAGGGGACGGTCAGATCGCAGTCGGCGCGGATGTCGCCAAGCGAGCCGGCCGATATGCAAACAGCTTGCAGCATGGCGCGGCGGGTTCGGATCGAATCCACCTGGGCCATGCCCTGGGTGCGGGTGATGAGGCTGGTGCCAGCCTTGAGCTCCTCTGCCGGGCGCTCGCCCTCGCGGGTCAGCACAATCGTGCCGCGCAGCAGGCTGATGTTCTGGCTGCCTTGATACAGCCGCCGGGGGTGTGCCTGGCCACGCCTCGCCAGTTGCGCGCGCAAGCCCGCATTGCCGAACGGTTTCATGTTTGTTACTCGCTCTGTCTGCCTCAGACTTTTTGAGTGAATCTATGCCGGAACCGGATTTCAGGCCCAGCCTTTTCCGGCAAAAGCCTGCGCATTGTTGCAATTATGCGGACGGATTGTTGCTGTTTTGCACTGGGCATCCAGAGGAGCGTTTTCCGCTCGCATCCCCCGTTGTCCTTTGATAATCACCGCAGCACGCAAAGCGGTGCTTTGTGTACGTGCGGGTGTGGCGGAATTGGTAGACGCACCAGATTTAGGTTCTGGCGCCGCAAGGCGTGGGGGTTCAAGTCCCTTCACCCGCACCACATTGATTTCAAAGGAATAAACCGGCCCGACAATGCGGGGCTGAGAGAGTTTTCCGTTTTCTCGTTCTGTTCATGTTCATGTTCATGTTCTGGTCCTGCGGGCCTGTGCGGACTGCGATAGACGCTTCTGGTTCGCTTGATTCCGGTACTTCTTGACCATCTCAAGCGTCTTGTGCCCGTTCGATCCGTCCTCTGCGGCCTCGATGTCGCAGGACCACACGTCATGGCCACGGTCGGAAACGGCACGGCGGGTGATGCTGGAGGTTTCGCAGCCGATCAGTATGCGCATTGATTTCATGATTGAACCTCTTGGTTTTCATCACTGCCCCCAACGCTGCCGGGGGCAGGTAAAGAAATCAGTAGTCACCGACCGACGTAACGACGTCGCCTTCATCCACTTCGATCATGGTTTCAGCTCATACATGGAGAGAAGTTTTGCGGTGAGGCCATAGGGGCGCCTCATTGTGAAACCGGACTTTCCGCCCTTGCTGGTGATTACGCCTGAGTATTCGCGGATCTCACTGATGGTGCCGGTGGAAATCTCGTTATTGTCCTGACCGCAATCCTGCTTGATGCCGTGCCGCACTTCGGTAACAACGTCGCACATGCCTTTGTCCGACTCCACGTAGTGGTTTCTGTCATCCAGGTAGATCTTCCATCGAGGTCCTCAGAAGTCGCTGTCCTTTTCGGGGAAGTGCTCGACTGTGCAAGTTACAACGACGCCATCGCTCCCATCGCCCTCGTGGGGTTGGCGCATTTCTTCTACGATCTCAGAAAGCTTGATGCTCTTTGGCGCAATGCTCAAAATCTTCTCAAGGTCTTGCTGTAGTCTGCCAGCGATTATCCCAGTGGTGAGCGCCTTAACCTGCTTCTGGACCATGGCGCAGATCATAGTGTTGTAGCTGGGCAGGTTCAGGTTATGGACGGAAAGGGCTTCCGCGAGGTGCTTTTCCAACTCACGTCCGAATTTCGAATAGCTTTCCGTTGCCCCCTTGACGGCGCGGGCGGCGGTTTCCGAGATCTGTTGATCAACAATCGCCTTTACTGTTTCAGGCGTTGTAGCGGCCTGCCGAGACAGAAAAAGCCCTGCGGTCCTACGTATTGGGTTTCGTCGAAATCGAGACGAAACCTAACCGGGACATCGAAAAGCCGTCGGAATTGGGCATGCAGCGCAAGCGCGACAACGGTTGGGCAGATCGCTGGATCTATGGCATTCCCATCCGCCGTGCTTGGCGGGCAGAGGAGAAAATGATGATCGGCAGGATCGCATTTAACTCCTACGATCCGAAGGCAGGTCAGGCATTGGCCGTTCACGGCGCGGAGTTGGATGACGATGAAATCGTCGAGGCCCTGAAGTTCAAGGTCCGCGAAGTCAACGTATATGGAGAGCCACCGCTTGAAGATGCAGATGCGCCCATCATTCCGTTTGCTGAAGCTTTTCGCCCATCCCGGGCGTTTGCTGGCCGGGCGGGAACGCGAACCTCGGTTTATCAGGACGGTGAAACCTATCTTTACCTCGCCACCTACGAGGGAGGCAGCCATGCCTTTGTCGGCCGGAAGAAAGCGCTCGGGGATAAGTCAGTTGCGCTCAAGATCGGGGTATCCAACTATCCCGATCGCCGGTGCGTTGAGCTGAATCCAGGCATTCCTCCGGCAGCACCGGGTAAGTGGATAGTTAAGATGACCTCCCAGGCCTATCCCGACATAAGCGGCGCAGAAGAGGTCGAGCAGCAATTCAAGCACAGATCCTACGGAAAGCTAGAAAGCCTGGGTGGCGAGTTCTTCTGGGGGCGCATTGACGAAGCTGAACTTTTGTTCTGTTCACTCCCGGGCATGGCACGCTTCAGGGCCAAATAGCCCCTTCTTGGATAGATGCCCTGCATACTTGGTCGGCCATCATTGACTGGATCAAGATATAGAAAAGGCGCCCATTGGGCGCCATATATATTGATCAGTGATTGGCTTCGCGGGATCTTTTTTCCAATTCCGAGACAACTTTGCCTCGATTTACACAGTTTCTGTAAATCGGGGCAAAGTTGTCTCCGTGATGCTAGAAAAGCATCATGATTCCAATGGTTTAATTTCGGCCATTCCGACCTTGGAGCAAGGATCTCGCGAAAATCGGGGTAAGATCGTGCGAAGCCTAGGAAATTAAAAAGGAAAAGCCCGCCGAAGCGGGCTTGATCTCCAGATCTGCGATACGTGTTCAGGAGGCGGTTTTCGCGGCGACCAGGGAGGCGACGTCGACAACGATGGATCCGATTCCTGTCCGATCGGGGTTTCGGAATGCCTGGATCCTTCCTTCGAGAATTTCGGCGAAGAGGTAGGTGTGGTGTCCGATTGATCGCTGTAGCTGGCGGTATCGGTGTCGGGCGCGTCATCGAGATCGCCCATCAGGTCGCGGTGCTTCCCGGCCTTGCGGCGCCGCTCTGTCGTGTCCGCATGGCGCATGAAGCGCTGGGTCTCATAGTTGAGGTCGTCTGTGGTTTTCGGCAGAGTGATGAGCCCGAGCAGGCGCTTCAGGCGATAAGACTCGCGATTGGCACTGTTGATCCAGTTCCTGCGCTTGCGCTTCTCAACGTCGTCCTCATCGGCCTCTTCGGCCAGTTCGGCGATCAGATCGAAGTCAGTCTTACCGATCCACTTCTCATTGCATGCCGGCACGGTCAGCCAGGGGCCGCTGTCCGCGCGTATGGAGATGGCACCGATATCCCCGTCCCAGCGCAGGATCTCGACGTCATCTACCTTCTCCCGCAGGAACATCGTCATGAGCGCGTCAGACTGGTAGTCGATGTGGCGAACCCGAACGCCTTTCCGGGACAGCTTGCGGCGTGCTCTCACGCCGAAGACCTCGCGCATTTCGGCGCTCGTCAGCGACCTGGGGGGACATTCCTTGCGCGCCTTTTCCCACGCCTTGGCTGGGGTCATGCCAATCCCGTCATGTTTCCTGGTGTGATAGGCGTCCACAACCCAGCGCACGAGCCAGCACAGAAATGCCTCGAGCGTTAAAGAGGCGCGACCAGGCCCGCGTGGGCTGCATCGGTGCGGGGCTGGAGCATTATGGCCAGTGGAAGACAGTGGTAGGGCCGGATGGCTCGGGCTCCGAAGACGACGTGATCGCGGCACTGGGCAAGAAGGGCCTGTCTAAGCAGGAGCGCCTTGTCGCGGGGATGCTGCGCCCTGCGCATCTGCTGGATATCTTGCGGCATTACCTGCTGTTCATGAACGTGGGCGGCCAGACCATCAAGACCGTCTGCCGATACCAGCAATACCGCGCGGTGAACCGCGCGCTAGAACGGCTGCGCAGCGGCAAGACGCGGGTGCAGAATGGAGAGTATGACCGCCGTGGCGGCATTGTCTGGCACACGCAGGGTTCGGGCAAGAGCCTGACCATGGTGTTCATGATCCGCAAGATGCGGACGGATCTGGCGCTGCGGAAGTTCAAGGTGATCATGGTCACCGACCGTAAAGACCTGCAGCGGCAGTTGTCGGAGACGGCGACGCTGTCGGGCGATGTGGTCGAGATGGCGACAAGCAACGGGTCGCTGAAGAAGCTGGCTAAGCGCAAGGGGCCAGGTCTGGTCTTTGCCACCATCCAGAAGTACCGGACGGACGAGGACGTGGCCGGAGTCACCAAGGGACCAGCCTTCGAGGTGCTGAATGAGGATGAGACAATCGTCGTTGTCGTGGACGAGGCGCACCGGACCCAGGCGGGTGACTTGCATGCGAACCTGATGGCGGCCTTGCCGAACTGCGCACGGATCGGCTTTACCGGCACGCCGATTGTCATGGGCGAAAAGAAGCGGACCACCCAGATCTTTGGCGAGTTCATTGACAAGTACACGATTAAGGAAGCCGAGGCAGATGGTGCGACCGTGCCGGTTCTCTACGAGGGCCGTACAGCCGAGGGTGCGGTGAAGGACGGTGCGACTCTGGACGGACTGTTCGAGGACATGTTCCGCGGCCGCACGGATGAAGAGCTGGAAGCGATCCGAAAGAAATACGCAACCAAGGGCCACATTCTCGAGGCGCCGGCGCTGATCGCCGAGAAGGCGCGCGACATGCTGCGGCACTACGTGACCAACCTCTTGCCAAATGGATACAAGGCACAAGTGGTGGCCTCCAGCCGGACCGCCGTTGTCCGGTATCAAGCCGCGTTCCTTGTCGCCCGCGATGAGTTGATGGTAGAGGCAGCGGCTTTGTCGGACCGTGACAAGGCGATGGATGACGCAGAGCTTTGCACCAAGTCAGAGAAGCTTCAGGCGTTGGTGCAGGCCTGGCGGTATCGGGACACGTTCGAGAAGATCGAGTTCGCCGCGATCATGTCGGGGGGTAACAACGATGATGCCTCATGGAAGCAATGGACTGAAGGGGCGGCACAAGAAACACGCATAAAGCGCTTCAAGAAGCCCTTGTTTCATAAGGATGCGACCAAATCGGATCCACTGACCTTCCTGATCGTCAAGTCGATGCTGCTTACCGGCTTCGATGCTCCCATCGAAGGCGTGATGTATCTCGACCGTTCCATCCGTGAGGCCGAATTGTTGCAGGCGATCGCCCGGGTCAACAGGACAGGCTTCGGAAAGACATGCGGCATCGTGGTCGACTATTTCGGCGTGGCCCATCATCTGAAAGCTGCCTTGGCGGCCTATTCCGATGAAGATATCGATGGCGCCCTGGTCAGCCTGAATGACCAAATTCCAGTGCTTCAGGATAGGCATATTCGCGTCGTGGACATTTTCCGAAGCGCCGGCTTGGATGACATTTCGCACGACGAGGATTGCCTACAGGTGCTCTCTACGGAGAAAGCCAGAGCGGAGTTTACCGTCAAGCTCAAGGATTTCCTGAAATCACTTGAGATCATCCTTCCTCGCCCAGAAGGTTTGCCCTTCGTCCAGGACGCCAAGAGACTTGCATATTTGCAGGCACGCGCCCGCAATCGGTATCGCGACATCCCGGTCATCGGCGCGGATATCGGTGCCAAAGTGCGGAAGCTGATTGACGATCACGTCATTTCGCTCGGCATTGACCCGAAGATCCCGCCTGTTCAGCTTACAGATGCAGAATTCTACAATCAGGTTGGACAAGCCGGAGGCGGCCGAGCCAAGGCATCGGAGATGGAGCACGCGATCCGCTCTCATATACGCAAAAACCTCGAAACGGACCCGGTCCGTTTCAGGAAAATGTCGGTACGACTGAACGACATTCTGAATGGCTTTGGCCAGCAGTGGGATCAGATCATCGAACAGTTGCAAGCCATCATTGACGAGCTTCGTGGCGAAGCCAGCGATCATGATGAAGCCACGCCGGATATCCCCGAAATTTACCGTCCCTTCCTCCGTACCGTCCTGGCGGCGAGTTCTGCAGATGAAAACACCTCGGCTGACCAGCTTCGAGCTTTGCACGAGGTGACACGAAATGTTGTGGATCGCATTATTGAGGAAGTCTGTGCAAATCGCTCATTGTGGAACAGCTTCAAGATGGCAGATCAGGAAAATCTCAGATCGGAGATCTTCGAGATCATCTTCGACGCGCAAATTCACGGGTTCGCCGTCGACGAGGCGGAAGCCCTTGCAGATCAGCTGATGCAGCAGGCGAAAGCCAACGACGACAAACTGAGAGCAGCCTGATGTCCAAGCTGCCTATGACGCCAATTCGGAGCGGTGGAAAGCCAGCTCGAATGAGCGAGCATAGACTGGAGATCGATGGTCTTACCTTCAATGTCCATCGTAGTGATCGACGCAAAACCATGCAGATCACTGTGGAACGTTCCGGCGACCTGTCGATTGTTGCACCTTCGAGTGTTGCCGCTGATCAACTGGTCAGCTTCGTGGAGGAGAAGCTGGTATGGATCCATACCAAGGTTGAAGAGAAAGCAAGGCTCCAGCAACGCGCCCCAAGGAAGGAATTCGTCGAGGGTGAAGGCTTCTTGTACCTTGGCCGGAGCCACCGGCTGAGGCTTGTCGATAACCAGCTGGTAGACCTCTCCCTGAAGAACGGCCGTTTCTGCCTTCGGCGAAGCTCTATCCACCGGGGGCGGGGCATTTTTGTCTCATGGTATACGCGACGAGCCCAACAGTGGTTCGAGAAGCAGGTTGCAGAGCTTTCCAACCGCATGGGTGTGACTGTGCAGGAGGTCAAAGTTCAAGATCTTGGCTTCAGATGGGGGTCTTTCGGTACGGACGGTCGTGTTTCTTTTCACTGGAAGGCAATCCTTCTGCCTCCAAGAATTGCCCAATACGTTGTGGTGCATGAATTGGCACATGCTCATCACCCAGACCATTCAGCAAATTTCTGGATAAAAGTGGAACAACATCTGCCAGATTGGCGCTGGCGAAAGACTTGGTTGGCGGAAAACGGTATTCAGGTTGAAGGCCTGTGATGCCCCTGATTGTGAGACGCGAGAGCATTGGAAAGGTATAGATTTGGCTAAAATTAAAATGATCAAGGACCCGATACATGTTGCGGTCGAATTCGAAGGAGATTTCGAAAACTCCCTTAAGGACATGCTTTCAGATCAGTTCTTTCAAAGATTGCGCCGTGTAAAGCAGCTTGGATTTTCGGACTTTGTTTTCCCTTCGGCGACCCATTCTCGGTTTGCGCATTCTCTCGGAGTTTACGCCGTGGCAAAGCGTATACTGAAGGTCGTCGAGCCGGAAGCAAAGCGGGGTAAATGGTCCCAAAAGGGCCAAGCTTGCTTGGCCGCAGCGCTAGTGCACGATGTCGGTCACGGAATGTTCAGCCATGCATTCGAAAATGCCGCAAAATTATATCTTGCCGAAACCGACAGTGTGTCGGCTCAAGGCATTAAAGAAGCAGCTGACCATGAGAGGGTCACCAGCCGAATTCTGACCTCTTCTTCTATTCAAGCAAAACTCGTCAGCATCGGCGGGGATGAATTCCCTCAGCTCGTTGCCGACATGATCGACAAGAAGGATAAAAGCTGCATTTACACTTCCATCGTCTCAAGCCAGTTGGACGCCGACAGATTAGACTACGCGGTGCGCGATCCGTACTTTGCTGGCGTGTCATCAGGCGGGATTGATCTAAATTGGCTAATGAGAAATCTCCAGGTGGGGAGCGGGCCGAAAGGGCAATTTCTGTTCGTGGACAGCAAGGCCTACATTTCCATGGAGCAATTCACGGTAACGCTGTTTCAACTGTATCCGACAATTTACCTCCACAAGAAGACTCGCGGTCTTGAATTCCTATTTTCAAAACTGCTGTGTCAAGTCTTTGAGCTTGTCGAAGACGGCCGAGAAGCCGACGCCGGTATCAGTAGCTCTCACCCGCTTGCGCGGTTCATATCGGAGCCAAGCGATCTCGAAAACGCACTATCTCTCGACGACACTCTTTTCTGGGGCGCGCTCCATCTCTTCCGAAATGCACCAGATGAAACGGTTCGGGTAACCGCGAACGATTTCTTTGAGCGTAAAATCCCGCCAATGGTCGATGCTTGGAAACTTGCGGATGAGCAAATTGCGCGTTCGGGCGCA
Source organism: Leisingera sp. (assembly GCF_034669605.1). Classification (GTDB taxonomy): domain Bacteria; phylum Pseudomonadota; class Alphaproteobacteria; order Rhodobacterales; family Rhodobacteraceae; genus Leisingera. The sequence continues at coordinate 1,391 of NZ_JAXMOX010000137.1, read as the reverse complement.
TCCAAAAAAATGCATGCACACGATCGAGTAAAAAGAATTGAAGAAGCTTGCGTTCAAGCCTGTAAAGAGGTCCTTACTTCGGAAGATGCAGTATTGCGCGGATGCTATCACGACACCTACAACCGACCGATCTACAAGCCAAAATTTGAAAATGGCGACGCGCAGCAGATCAATGTTAAGGTTGGGGGAGAGTATCTCGATATCGCGGCAATTTCGCCTTTGGTGGCAAGTGCCGGCTCGTTCAACATCCATCGTGTCTACTACGATGAGCGAGTTAACGGTCAGGGCGATGAGCTGACGACACGCTTGCGGGTCGCGCTGGAAAAGGCGCTGAACTGAAGCTTCTTGATGAGCCACAGGAGCTACCGCTCCGACCAGAATGGCTCGCTTCGACAAATAGTATGGGCGCCCATTGGGCGGCCCATATCTTGATCACATCAAGCCTCCGCGACATCCTTGCCCCGGTTCCGAGACAACTTTGCCCCGATTTGCACAGTTTCAGTGGGTCCAGGGGCCGCGGCGGTTGGTGGCGAAATTGTCGCCGTAGCCGCCCGGGCGGATATTGAGTTTGCGCTCCTTGGGCTCGATCACCTGGGCTTTGATGTTTTTATCCTTGGCATACTCCAGCGCCGCTTCCTTGCTGTCAAAGCGCAAGCGGACCTGGGCCTGGGTGTCGCTGGAAGAGGTCCAGCCCATTAGCGGATCTACTTCCCGTGCGCTGGCCGGTGCAAATTCCAGAACCCATTTCCGGGTTTTGGCCATGCCCGAGGTCATGGCGTTGCGTGCCGGCCGGTAAATCCGCGCTTGCATAGGCTGTCTCCCGCTTGAGTCTTAAATCCTGCGCATTTATGCGCCGGATGCAGTTCAGCGGCAAGATGCCAATTGCGCAGCATTAAAGCGGCTTTCCAGCCCCGCGGCAGGCAGTGCGCGCCAGTTCTCCCAAATGGGACTGACGGACACAGAGGAATGCCCTCAACCGCGCCGGGTAGCCCTCCGGCGGTGCCGCCTGCACCGAAGGCCGTGTCATGACGGCAGCCCGCCAGGTGTCCAAACGCCCCGTCTCCGGTATCAGCGCGAAGTCCCCGATCACATTGAAAGCGTCGAAGTAGCGGAAGACGGTGCCCCAGACCCCATCTACCATATGGAAGGTATCACCGGCGAAAAGCGGCCCTTCGACTTCAGGCGCGATCCGTTCCAGCCTGCCGCGCAGAACCTCGGCAGCACGAGTGAAGGCTGCTTCGTCCGGCGCGTTATAGAGGGTGCCGATCGCCGCCAGCGTGTCCGATCCGAATGCGATCCAGGCCCGGTGCCGCGCGCGTTCCAGCGGATCAGCAGGATGCAGCGAGCCGGCTGTCACCTCATCCAGATACTCCGCGATCACCTGGCTTTCG
>NZ_JAXMOX010000136.1:0-12863 GCF_034669605.1 Leisingera sp. | reverse complement strand
CCCGCCCCCCCGCCCGAGCCGCCTGCCGGCGTGCAGACCACCCCCTACCACATGCCGGTCGAGGATTTCATTCTGCACGGGATGACCGATCAGCTGGTGGAAAGCGCGGACTACGCCCAGCGCCGCGCCGCGGTCCGGGACTGGAACCGGGACCATGAATACATCAAGAAGGGCATCGCCTTCTCGCCGGTGAAATTCGGCATCTCCTTCACCCTCACCCACCTCAATCAGGCGGGCGCGCTGGTGCATGTCTACCAGGACGGCTCGATCCACATGAACCACGGCGGCACCGAAATGGGCCAGGGCCTGTTCCAGAAGGTCGCCCAGGTCGCCGCCAGCCGCTTTGGCGTGCCGCTGGAAATGGTCAAGATCACCGCCACCGACACCGCCAAAGTGCCCAACACCTCGGCCACCGCCGCCTCCTCCGGCTCCGACCTCAACGGCATGGCGGTCAAGGCCGCCTGCGACGAGATCCGCCGCCGGATCGAGGATCTGCTGGCCGAACGCTACCAGACCCGCGACATCCGTTTTGCCGACGGCGAAGTGCATGCCGGCAGCGAGGTGCTGAGCTTTGCCGAAGCCGCCAAGTTGGCCTATGAAAACCGTGTCAGCCTGTCCGCCACCGGCTTTTACAAGACCCCAAAGGTGGAATGGGACCGGATCCGGGGCTGCGGCCGCCCGTTCTTTTACTTCGCCTATGGCGCTGCCATCACCGAGGTCGCCGTGGACGCGCTGACCGGCGAGAACCGCATCCTGCGCTGCGACATCCTGCATGACGCCGGCGCCTCGCTGAATCCGGCGCTGGACATTGGCCAGATCGAAGGCGGCTATGTGCAGGGCGCCGGCTGGCTCACCACCGAGGAACTGGTCTGGGATGATGCCGGGCGGCTGCGCACCCATGCGCCCTCCACCTACAAGATCCCCGCCTGCTCCGACCGGCCGGATGTGTTCAACGTCTCCCTCTACGGCGGCAAGAACCGCGAAGACACCATCTACCGCTCCAAGGCGGTGGGGGAGCCGCCCTTCATGCTGGGCATTTCCGCATGGCTGGCACTGAGCGATGCGGTCTCAGCCTTTGGCCCGGATTACCCGGCGCTGAATGCCCCCGCCACCGCCGAGGAAGTCTGGCGCGCGATCCGGAGAGTGCGTGATGGGATTTGACGTTGCAGCTCTCCGGAGGGCCGTCGGGGACCACGGCCGCGTTGTGCGGGTGGTGATTGCCGCCATCCGCGGCTCCTCCCCGCGCGAGCCCGGCACCGCCATGCTGGTCTGGGACGGTGGCCAGAGCGGCACCATCGGCGGCGGCACCCTGGAGTTTGAGGCCGCAGCGGCCGCCCGCCTGCAGGCGGTTGCCAGGACGCTCAGCACCCATGCATTGGGGCCGGGCCTGGGGCAATGCTGCGGCGGTGCGGTCACCCTGCTGAGCGAAGTTTATCACGCCGCTGATCTGGCCGCGCTGGACGAGGAGATCATCGCCCGCCCGGTCAGCCCGGCGCCGATGCCCCCGTCCATGCCCCCGTCCATCCCCATGCCGGTGAAACGCATCCTCGCTGCCGCCCGCAGCCAGGGCATTGCCCCGGCGCCGCAGCTGGCGGAGGGCTGGATGATCGAGCCGGTGCACAGGCCCGGCCAGCCTGTCTGGATCTGGGGCGCGGGCCATGTGGGCCGGGCGCTGGCCGGCGTGCTGGCGCCGCTGCCGGATCTGGACATCACCTGGGTGGACACTGCCGCGGACCGGTTCCCGGCCCAGGTCCCGCCCGGCGCCGCCACGGTTCCGGCTTCTGATCCTGCGCTTCTGGTGCCGCATGCGCCTGAAAACGCTATGCATTTGGTGCTGACCTATTCCCATGCGCTGGATCTGGCGCTATGCCACGCGCTGTTGCGGCGGGGCTTCGCCTTTGCCGGGCTGATCGGTTCGAAAACCAAATGGGCGCGGTTCCGCTCGCGCCTTGCCGCCCTGGGCCACAGCCCGGAACAGATATCACGGATCACCTGCCCGATCGGCGATCCGCAGCTTGGTAAACATCCGCAGATGATTGCGGTCGGCGTCGCGGCCCAGCTGCTGCGGCTGAGTGCAGAAGATGAACTGAGAAAGGACCGGCGCGCGTGACCGTACCACTGTTGAGCCTGCAAGGCCTGACCAAGGCCTACCCCGGGGTTGTGGCCAATGACACCGTTTCCTTTGATATCGGCGAGGGCCAGGTGCATGCCCTGCTCGGCGAGAACGGCGCCGGAAAATCGACCCTGGTCAAAATGATCTACGGGCTGGTGAAACCCGACAGCGGCCAGATGCTTCTGCGCGGCGAGCCCTTTGCCCCGGCCGAGCCGCGCGCGGCCCGCGCCGACGGCATCGCCATGGTGTTCCAGCATTTCTCGCTGTTCGACGCGCTGAACGTGGCCGAGAATATCGCGCTGGGGATGGAGAAGCCGCCGGAATTGCGCGACCTCGCCGCCCGGATCCGCGAGGTGTCGGAGACCTACGGGTTGCCGCTGGACCCGTTCCGCACCGTCGGCGATCTGTCCGCCGGTGAGCGCCAGCGGGTCGAGATCATCCGCTGCCTGCTGCAGGAGCCGAAGCTGCTGATCATGGATGAGCCGACCTCGGTGCTGACCCCGCAGGAGGTGGAAATCCTCTTCAAGACGCTGCAGAAACTGCAGTCCGAGGGCACTTCGATCCTCTATATCTCGCATAAGCTGGAGGAAATCCGCACGCTCTGCGACCACGCCACGATCCTTCGCCTGGGCAAGAATGTGGGCGAATGCACCCCGGCCGGGACCTCGGCCCGCGACATGGCGGAAATGATGGTCGGCAGCACCCTGCTGACCCCGCAGCGCGGCAGCCGCGAGTTTGGCAATGTGGCGATGGACATTACCGGCCTCTCGGTTCCCGCCCCCTCGGCCTTCGGCACCGCGCTGAAGAACCTCCATCTGAAAGTCCGCAAGGGCGAGATCCTCGGTATTGGCGGCGTGGCCGGCAACGGCCAGGATGAGCTGCTGGGCGTGTTGTCCGGCGAGGTCCTGACCGACGCCGATGCGGTGAAACTGCATGGGCAGCCCATCGGCCGGCTTGGCCCCGCTGCCCGGCGCAAGCTCGGCGTGCTGGCAGCCCCTGAAGAACGGCTCGGCCACGCCGCCGCCCCGGATATGAGCCTGACCGAAAATGCCATGCTGACCGGATCGGTGCGCGAGGGGCTGGAAAAGAACGGCTTTCTGGATTGGGCTGCAACCAAGGAATTTGCCGAACGCATCATCAAGGCCTTTGACGTCCGCACGCCGGGCCCCGGCAATGCGGCGCGGTCGCTGTCCGGCGGCAACCTGCAGAAATTCGTGATCGGGCGCGAGGTGCTGCAGGACCCCGAGGTGCTGGTGGTCAATCAGCCGACCTGGGGCGTCGATGCCGCCGCCGCCGCCGCCATCCGCCAGTCGCTGCTGGATCTTGCGGCCAAGGGCGCCGCGGTGATCTGCATCAGCCAGGATCTGGATGAGCTGATGGAAATCTCCGACAGTTTTGCCGCCCTGAACGAAGGCCGCCTCAGCGCCCCGCGTGAGGCCGCGGGGCTGACGGTGGATGAGATCGGCCTGATGATGGGCGGCGCCCACGGCATGGAGGTGGCGCATGTCTGACACCGCCGCCGGGTTTTTCGCCCCCCCTCTCGGCGGCATAGCCGCCTGCCGGGCAAGGGGCGAGAGTATTTTTGGAAAGATGAAACAGGGAGCCGCGTCATGATCCGGCTTGAGAAACGGCCGCAGCCGTCGCGCGCCTGGTCGATGGCAACGCCGCTGGTGGCGGTGCTGGCGACGATGCTGTTCGGCGGGCTGCTGTTCGCCGCGCTTGGCAAACCGCCGGTGGAGGCGATCCGCATCATTTTCTGGGAACCGCTGTTCGGCGAGTTCGCTTTCTACTACCGGCCGCAGCTGCTGGTCAAAGGCGCGCCGCTGGTGCTGATCGCCATCGGCCTGTCGCTGGGTTTCAGGGCCGGCATCTGGAACATCGGCGCCGAAGGCCAGTACATCATGGGCGCCATCTTCGGCGCCGGCGCGGGCCTTGCCTTCTACCCCTCCGAATCCTTCCTGATCTTTCCGTTCATGGTCATCGCCGGTGCGTTCGGCGGCTGGATCTGGGCGATGATCCCGGCGGTGCTGAAAACCCGCTTTGGCACCAACGAAATCCTGGTCTCGCTGATGCTGGTCTATGTGGCCGAGCAGTTCCTCGCCTCGGTCTCGCTGGGGCTGTTGAAGAACCCCGAAGGCTTTGGCTTTCCCGGCTCGCGCAACCTGCAGGCCTGGGACAGCGCCCATAACGCCGAGCTGATTACCGGCACCGGCATGCACTGGGGCGTGGTGGCGGCGCTGATCGCGGTGATCTTTGCCTATGTGCTGCTGAACCGGCACATGACCGGCTATCACATCCGCCTCACCGGCGAGGCGCCGCGCGCCGCCAAATTCGCCGGCGTCAACCCGGCCCGTCTGGTGCTGTTCTGCCTTGGCACCTCCGGCGCGCTGGCGGGGCTGGCGGGAATGTTCGAGGTCTCGGGGCCGTCCGGCCAGATCTCCATCGACTTCAATGTGGGCTATGGCTTCACCGCAATCATCGTCGCCTTCCTGGGCCGTCTGCATCCGGTGGGCATCCTGCTGGCAGGCGGGCTGATGGCGCTGACGTATATTGGCGGCGACATCGCGCAGTCGAACCTGCAGCTGCCCGCGGCGGCGATCCAGGTGTTCCAGGGGATGCTGCTGTTCTTCCTGCTGGCCTTCGACCTGCTGACCAATTTCCGCATCGCACTCAGCAAGCCGGAGGTGGCGTAACATGGATCTGTCTGCAATCAACCCGGTCCTGCTCATCGCCTCGCTGATGGTGGCGGCAACCCCGCTCCTGCTGGCGGCGATCGGCGAGCTGGTGGTCGAAAAATCCGGCGTTCTGAACCTCGGCGTCGAGGGGATGATGATCGTGGGCGCCATCGCGGGCTTTGCCGTGGCGGTGGAAAGCGGCTCTCCTCTCCTTGGGTTCATTGCCGCCGCCGTCGCGGGCGCGGCGCTGTCGGTCCTGTTTGCCATCCTCACCCAGTTTGCCCAGGCAAACCAGGTGGCCTCGGGCCTGTCGCTGACGCTGTTCGGTCTCGGCCTGTCGGCGCTGATGGGGCAGTCCTATGTCGGTGTGAAGCCGCCGCGGATGGGCGACATCCATATTCCGGTGCTCAGCGACCTGCCCGTCGTCGGCCCGATCCTGTTCGGCCATGACATCATCCTCTATTTCGGCATTGCCCTGACCGCCGCGGTCTGGTGGGTGCTGAAATATTCCCGCATCGGCCTGGTGCTGCGTGCGGTGGGGGAAAACCACGACGCCGCCCATGCGCTGGGATACAAGGTGCTGAAGATCCGCCTGATGGCGATCATGTTCGGCGGTGCCTGCGCCGGGCTTGGCGGCGCCTATATCAGCCTGATCCGGGTGCCGCAGTGGACCGAGGGCATGACCGCCGGCATCGGCTGGATCGCCCTTGCCCTGGTGGTCTTTTCCAGCTGGAGACCCTGGCGCGCCTTGCTGGGGGCCTATCTTTTCGGCGGGGTCACTGTTGTGCAGCTCAATCTGCAGGCGGCAGGCGTTGCCATCCCGGTCGAGTATCTGGCAATGTCGCCCTATCTGATTACAATTATTGTGCTTGTTATTCTTTCGGCGGACAAAAGCAGCGCACCAGCATCGCTTGGCCGCAACTTCCATGCCTCCCGCTGAGGGGGCTTTCCACTGCCTCGGAGCCGGGGCCAATAGATCCAAACTGGGGAGAATTTGATGAAACTGACCAACCTTCTGACCAGCGCTGCGGTGGCGCTTGGCCTCGCCGCGGGGGCGGCCTGGGCCCAAGACAAGACCAAAGTGGGCTTTGTCTATGTCGGCCCCGTCGGCGACGGCGGCTGGACCTATGAGCACGACCAGGGCCGCAAGGCGGTCGAAGCCGAGTTCGGCGACCAGGTCGAAACCGTCTATGTGGAAAGCGTGGCCGAAGGCCCGGATGCCGAGCGGGTCATGACCCAGATGGCACTGCAGGGCGCCGACCTGATCTTCACCACCTCCTTTGGCTACATGGACCCCACCATCAACGTCGCCAAGAAATTCCCGGACGTGAAATTCGAACACGCCACCGGCTATAAACGCGCCGGCAACGTCTCCACCTACTCCGCCCGTTTCTATGAAGGCCGTGCGGTGCAGGGCACCATTGCGGGCCTCATGACCGAGAGCAACGTGGTGGGCTACATCGGCTCCTACCCGATCCCGGAAGTGATCCGCGGCATCAACTCGGCCTATATCCACGCCAAGAAGGTGAACCCCGACGTCGAGTTCAAGATCGTCTGGGCCTTTACCTGGTTCGACCCGGCCAAAGAGGCGGACGCCGCCAAAGTGCTGATCGAACAGGGCGCCGACGTGATCCTGCAGCACACCGACTCCACCGCGCCGCAGGCCGCCGCACAGGCTGCCGGCAACGTGATCACCTTCGGCCAGGCCTCCGACATGGCCGAATACGCGCCGAAACCGCGGGTGTCCTCGATCATCGACAACTGGGCGCCCTATTACATCGCCCGCACCAAAGCGGTGATCGACGGCACCTGGGAGTCGGTTGACACCTGGGACGGCATCGGCGCCGGCATGGTTGGCATCGGCGAGATTTCCGACGCGGTTCCGGCTGACGTGAAAGAGGCGGCGCTGGCCCTCAAGGCCTCCATCGCAGACGGCAGCTACCACCCGTTCACCGGCCCGCTGAAAAAGCAGGACGGCACTGATTGGCTGGCGGAGGGCGAAACCGCGGACGACGGCACCCTGGCAGGCATGAACTTTTATGTCGAAGGCCTCGAAGGCGACATCCCGCAGTAAGCTGCGCGTCCCTTAGCACTGGATGGGCCCGCCGATCGGCGGGCCTTTTGCGTCCGCGGTCCGCGGTCCGGTCAGGAACAGCGCACCGGCGCCGCCAGCCGCCGCACCTGGCCGCCGTCGCGTTCAGCCAGCGGCGCACCGGTCACCGTGCAGCCTGAAATCTGCGCGGCATAGGCTGTCAGCGCGTGCAGCGCGGCACTGCTGCCAATCTGCTGCCCGGCCTGCTGCCCGGTCTTGGGCAGGCTGATGGCAAACAGCACTGCAAAACTGCTGCCGTCCACGGTGACAATCCGGAACCGGGTCCGCGCATCCCCCAGATGGGTCTTCGCCGCATAGGGCGTCCTGCGTTCAGACGCCTTGTAGGCAAGCGCAGCCCCGGCGGCCTCGCGGGGCGCCAGCCGTGCGCCGCCTGCCTGGAAACCGGCCGAATGGGCGACCAGCCATGGCGCGCCGGTGCGGGTTTTGTGCAGGCCCGGGCGCATCGCGGCATCGGGGCTGAGGGCGGCCTCGGCGCCGGCGCGGTAGCTGCCGCCGGCCGCGGCGGAACCGCCGTTCCCCCCCCCGTAACCGGCCCGCGTCGCAGTCCAGTAGTCGGGTTTTTCCGGGGCTGAGCAGGCCGCCAGCAGTGTTGCAGCTGCAATTGTCAGGATCTGTTTCACCGGGAGCCTCCGTTGCGCATGTGATGGCGGAAGCTGATAAAAGAAAAAGGGGGCGGCAATATGGCACTTGCCGCCCCCTGCTGAACCCTGCTGCCCCCGCCGTCAGTGGCCGGAGAGCACCAGCGTTGTCACCGGCATCAGCAAGAGCCGCAGCCGCAGGCCGGCCGCATGGACCACGCCGATGGTGTCCACCACATGCAGGAACAGCCAATGGGGGGTGCTGAGGCTCTCGTCATGCTCCAGCCTCTCGTGGTTGCTGGTGTAAACATTGGCGATGCAGTTGCTGCCCGGCGGCAGCGGCTCTGTCATGCCTTCGTACAGCGGCTCCATGACGACGGTGATGGTGCCGGGTTCGCGCATGTTTTTCAGGTCGCGCAGCTCATCCGTGGGGCGCAGCTGGCCGGTGGCGATGACATCCTGCACCGCGATCACCACCATCGGGATCACCGTGAAGGGTTTGGTCATGCAGCCGATCTCGCCCACCATGCCGGGCTTGATCACCTGCGCCGCCATCTGGTTGAAACCAGCCTGGAAACGGTTGCGGCCCGACTCCAGCGGCACCAGGATGCCCGCCGGGCGCAGGATCGGGTTGACGTAATCGCCCACCTGCAGCGCGAACTGCTCGATCCGGGCATCGACACCGGCGGTGACCAGGGTCTTGTCCAGCTCGGCCTGCGCCAGATGCAGCTGCGCCTCGGCGCTGGACATCTGGGCCGGGATCAGCACGTCGATCTGCTGCTGCACCGCGGCCTGCTGCGCCTCGGCGGCTTCCAGCGCGGCCTGACGCTGGGCCACCAGGTTCTCCAGCCGCTCGATCTCTGTCAGACGCACCGCGCTGGAGCCCTGATCGCGCAGCTGCTGATTGCGCTCCAGATCATCGCGCGACTGGGCCAGCGCTGCCTTGGCCTGGGCGATCCCCGCCCTGGACTTGGCCAGATCGGTCTCGGCCAGCTTGCGCGAGGCCTCCACCTCGGCGATTGCCGCTCGGGCCGCTTCCAGCGCCGCCTGCTGCGAGAAACCCTCCAGCTTCAAGATCGGATCCCCTGCCTTAACCTCTTGATTGTTCTCGACATAAACCTCTGCGACCCGGCCGCCGACTTGCGGCAGGATGGTCACGGTGCGGTAGTATGAAACCACCGTCTTGGTTGCCGGGTGAAAGTAGAACAGCGTGGTGATCACCGTCAGCGTCAGCATCACACAAGCGGTCAGGCCCCAGCGCAGCTCATACCAGACGGAAAACAGCGTCAGCTCCTGGCCGATGCGTTTGCCCTGGACAAAACGGCGGTACAGAAAATCCGGCAGGATGGTAATCAGCGCGCACAGCATAGTCTCAATCATGGATCAGTGCCCCTCTGCTGTCGGCTGTGCCTGGGACGGCGCGGCGGGCTCCGGCGGGTCCTGCGGCGGCGGCGGCCCCTCGGCCGTTGCGGACGGATCGCGCTGGCCGCGGATCGCATCCGCTATCGAGCGCAGCGGCGCTGCGAGGTCCGGGATCTGGAAGCCTGCCATCAGGATCGCTGCGACCCAGAAGATGTTGTTATGGGTAAACAGCGCCAGCAGCGCCAGGATGCCGACCAGCTGGAACTGCGGGTGATTGCTTTTGTGCGCCATTTTTTCGGGCAGCGCATGCAGGGTGAAATAGGCGACCCCGATCAGCAGGATCAGGACGATGGTGAACACCGCCATGAAGGTGAACAGGAAGTCACTGCCATCCGCGGCGGTCACATATCCCGGTATGTGCCCCGATGCCATCGGATGCACGTCTGACGTCGTCATTCGTTTTTCCCTCGTTTTAAATTACTTGCTTGAACTGGCTCAATACTTGCACTGCCTTGCGCCCCGTCAAAGCCTTTTGTCGCCCGCCAACGGAATTCCCTTTGCCTGCGGCGGCCGGCATGGCAGGTTCGCCGCATGACCAGACCTGCGTTTCCAACCGCCCCCGACGGCACCCCCGCCAGCCGTTTCGCCTTTGGCTGCATGCAGTTCGGCGGCCGCGCCGATGAGGCGCAATCCGCCCGGATGTACGCTGCCTGCCGTGCCGCCGGCATCAGCCACTTTGACACCGCCTGGATCTATACCGGGGGCCGCTCGGAACAGATCCTGGGCCGTCTGATCCGGGCTGAGCGCGACCAGCTGCTGATCGCCACCAAGGCCGGCTATACCGGCGGTGCAGGCGCCGCCAACATCCGCGCGCAGTTTGACGAAAGCCGCCGCCGGCTGGGACTTGACATGGTGGACGTGCTCTATCTGCACCGGTTCGATCCGGAAACCGGCCTGCGCGAAACCATGGATTGCTTTGCCGCGCTCAAGGACGACGGGCTGATCCGCTATGCAGCACTGTCGAATTTTGCCGCCTGGCAGGTGATGAAGGCGCAGATGGCGGGGCTGGCCTCTGGCATCCGGGTCGACATCCTGCAGCCGATGTATTCGCTGGTGAAGCGCCAGGCCGAGGTCGAGATTCTGCCGATGTGCGCCGATCAAGGCATCACCGCGGTGCCCTATTCCCCGCTGGGCGGCGGGCTGCTGACCGGCAAATACGCCGCCGGCGGCAGCGGCCGCCTCACCGAAGACAAAGGCTACGGCATCCGCTACGGGCAAGCCTTCATGCATCAGACCGCAGGCGCCCTGGCCGCACTGGCAGCAGAGCGCGGCACCGATCCGGCCACCCTTGCCGTGGCCTGGGCGGCTGCGCATCCGGCGGCGCCCCTCCCGATCATCTCCGCCCGCACCGCTGACCAGCTCCGCCCGTCGCTGGCGGCGCTGGATTTCGATATGGATGCGGACCTTTACCAAACACTTGAAACACTCAGCCCGCGGCCCGCACCCGCGACCGACCGGCTGGAAGAACAGGACTGAACCCATGCAGGATTTCATCGTCATCGGCGGCGGCATGGCCGGCACCAGCGCCGCCGCCCGGCTTGCCCATCTGGGCAGCGTCACGCTGCTGGAAATGGAGGATGCGCTTGGCTACCATTCTTCGGGCCGCTCCGCCGCGCTGTTCGAGGAAAACTATGGCCACGGCCCCACTGTCGATCTGAACCGCGCCAGCGCCGCGCATCTGCGCGACAACGGCTACCTGTCGCCGCGCGGGCTGATGCTGGTCGGGGCCAGGGATGATGCCGACGGGTTTGCCCGCGATGTGGACGAACTGCAGATGGCGACGCTGGACCTGGACGAGGCCCGCGCCATGGTTCCCATCCTGAACCCGCAAACCGTGGGCTTTGCCGCGATCAGCGGTGAGGCCGAGGATATCGACACCGACCGGATGCTGCAGGACTTCGCCAAGGCGCTGCGCGCCGCCGGCGGGCAGATTGCAACCAAGGCGCAGGTGACCGCGATCACAAGGATCAGCGGCGGCTGGCAGGTCACTGCGGGCGGCACCGCCTATGAGGCCCGCAATCTGGTCAATGCTGCGGGCGCCTGGGCGGATCAGGTGGCGGCGCTGGCCGGGATCGCCGCCATCGGCCTCCAGCCCAAGCGCCGCTCGATGGCGCGGCTGCCCGCCCCCGGCGGTCACGACGTCAGCGGCTGGCCGATGATGTTCGGCGTCGGCGAAACCTGGTACGCCCGGCCCGATGCCGGCAAGCTGCTGGTCTCTCCCGCCGATGCCGATCCGGTGGATCCGCATGACGCCTATGCCGACGACATGGTGCTGGCCGAGGGGCTGGCGCGCTACGAGGAAATGGTGACCGAGCCGGTCACGCGGGTTGAAAGCAACTTTGCCGGGTTGCGCAGTTTTGTGGCCGACGGCACCCTGGTGCTGGGGCCGGACCCGGACACGCCGGATTTCATCTGGTGCGCGGGTCAAGGCGGCTATGGCATCATGACCGCGCCCTCCGCCTCGCAGCTGATTGCCGATCTTGTGGCCGGCCGCTCACCGGTGCTGGGGGCCGCTGCGGTCGCCGCCCTGTCGCCTGCAAGGCTGCGCTGATGCCGGTGCGGTCTGTCCCCGGATCAGCCTCGGTCGCAGCGCCGGAGGGCGGCAAGCTGTTCGCCCCCGCCGCTGCCCGCAACAGCGGGGTTCTGTGTGATCTGCTGGAGGAGATGGCGCCGGCACAGGGCCGCGCACTGGAACTGGCCAGCGGCACCGGCCAGCATGCGGCGGCCTATGCCGCCCGCCTGCCCGGCCTGACCTGGCAGCCCAGCGAAGCGGACGCGGCCCGGCTTGCCAGTATCCGGGCCTATGCCGGCGCGGCGGGCCTGGCGAACATCGCGCCGCCGGTGGCGCTGGACGCCACCGCCCCCGGCTGGAGCGCGGATCACCCGGGGCAGGATTTGATCGTGCTGGTCAACCTGCTGCATCTGATCAGCGAAGGGGAGACGGAAACCCTGATCCGCGAGGCCGCCGCCGCCCTTGCCCCCGGCGGCCGTTTTGTGATCTACGGCCCCTTCCTGCGCGGCGGCGCCTTGACCAGCGAGGGCGACCGGAGCTTCCACGCCAGCCTCACCGCCCACGATCCGCAAATCGGCTACAAGGATGATTTCGACACCATCGGCTGGCTGCACAGCGCCGGGCTGGAGCTGCTGCAGGCCGTTGAAATGCCCGCCAATAATCTGGCGCTGGTTGCAGAAAAACCATCCCTGTGATCCGGATCAGGGCCGCCCGCCCCTGCCAGCGCAACACCTCCGGTCATTAGAAAAAATGGCCGAAGCAGCAGCAGACAGGCCGGCACGGAGAACTGATTGAAACCCGCAAAGGCCGGCGCAATCCGACCGCGGCCATGCCGGACGCCCTGGGGGCCTTTGGCGCCCTTGGCAAGGCGCTGGTCCAGGGCAGCAGACCAGCAATAAACAGGCGGCCAGGGCGATAAACTGCTTTGATCAGCTGACGCACAGTCTGCTGCGCGGAAAATATTCCCTTCCTAACCGCTGCCCCGGACCTCCCGCAGCCCTTGCAGCACCTGGCGGATCTGCTCCAGCGCCGGGTTGTCAGTCAGGTACAGCACCTTGCAGCTAAGGCTGATCTGCGGCGCCTCTTCAACCCTGTGGATCTGCCCGGCCGCCAGCGCCTCTGCCGCCATATAGGCCGGGAAATACCCCATGCCGCCGCGCTTCATCAGATAGCGCAACCCCATCGGCGCGTTGCCCAGCACAATATGCTGACGGCTGCGCCTTGGCACCACTTGCTGCACCTGCGCCGCATATTCGCTGCCGAACTCCAGATTGATGAACAGCGGCAGCTCGTCCTGTCCCAGCCGCAGCGGCTGATCCGACACCAGAACCAAAGGCTCCGGCGGCAGCGCCTCGACGCCCAGCCTTGTGCCGGCCGGCACCTCGTTCACGATCGCCAGATCCAGCAGCCTGCGCGACACCGCCTCAGCCATGTTCAGCCCGTGGTCATA
>NZ_JAXMOX010000135.1:0-12892 GCF_034669605.1 Leisingera sp. | reverse complement strand
GTTCTGTTTGCGGCTATGATGGCGATGTGGCTGGGTTGGTGGCAAATGCGCGACTGGCATGTCTGGACTGCTTGGGCGATTGCTACCTTCGTTTTCCTCTGGAACGGGCGGCGCATTACCCGCATGGCCTGGGGCGCGGCGAAACGCGGGATTACGAACCAGCATGTGCTTCTGTCGGTGGGGGCCATCGGCGCCTACATCGGCGGACTTCTTGGCGCGCCGATGCCGTGGTTCGACTGGTACGGATTCGTCGGCTTTCCGGCGGTCGATTTCTTCGGTGTCGTGGTTTTTCTGACTGCATATCACCTGCTGTCGGGATGGGTATCACTGATCGTTCGTACCAAGGCATCGGAAAGTGTGCGGCGGCTTTTGTCCATGCAGCCGCAGGTGGCGAACGTGATCCGGGACGGGACCGAGCGGGAAGTTTCCATCGAAGAAGTTATGGTCGGCGATCATGTGCGAGTGCGGCCCGGCGAGCGCGTGCCCGTCGACGGGCGGGTTTTGTCGGGTGAAAGTGCGGTGGACGAGGCAATTGTCACCGGCGAGTCGGTGCCCGTGGAAAAAGTGGCGGGGATGGAGGTGATCGGCGGCTCGATCAACCAGACCGGCGCGCTTCTGGTTGAGACCACTCGCATCGGCGAGGATAGTTTCCTGCATCAGGTCGCCCGTCACGTAGAGGAAGCCAAGGCCATGAAACCCGGTATCGTGGTGCTGGTGGACAGGGTGCTGAAGCGCTATGTTCCTGCCGTTCTGGCCATTTCCCTTGCAGCGCTTTTGTTTTGGGGGCTTGCACCCGATACTTGGAGCCGCGAACCGCATTGGGTGCGTGCCACCTACGCCGCGGTCACCGTGCTGGTCATGGGCTACCCCTGTGCGCTTGGCATGGCGACGCCTCTGGCCCTGATCCGGGGCGGCGGCATTGCCGCCACGCGGGGTATCCTGATCCGTTCGGGTGAAGCCTTCCAGATTCTCAAGGACATCACCCATGTGGTGCTCGACAAGACCGGCACGCTGACCGAAGGCAAACCGCGTCTGGTCGATGTCATTCCTCTGAACGGCTTTAAACGGGACCGTGTCCTGGCCCTTGCCGCCGCCGCCGAGGAGCAGTCAGAACATCCATTGGCGAAAGCGATTGTTTCGAGCGCTCAGGAGGAAGGCGCAACCTGGACGAAGGCGCAGGATTTCCGTTCAGTGACGGGCGGCGGGGTATCCGCCAGCGTCGAGGGTTTACCGGTGCTGATCGGCACGGCCCGGCATCTGCGCGGCCAAGGCATCGATACCGAAGCCGCGAGGCATGTGCTGCAGGAGCAGGAAGCCCGCGCCCATACCGCAGTGCTGCTGGCAGTGAACGGTGAGCCCGCCGCCGTATTGGCACTTGCCGACACGCTGAAACCGGATGCAGCAGAGGCCATCGCGGCCTTGCATGAAGGGGGCATAGAAACCCTGCTTGTGACCGGCGACAACCGGCGAACGGCTGAAGCCATCGCCGGACAAGCGGGAATAGTCGAGGTGCGCGCGGAGGTTCTTCCCCAGGACAAGGCCGGGTTCGTGCGCGAACTGCAAGCGAGTGGCGCCCGCATCGCCATGGTGGGAGACGGCATCAACGACGCTCCGGCGTTGACCCAGGCCGACGTGGGCATCGCTATTGGTGCGGGCACCGACATTGCCATCGAATCCTCCGACGTGGTGCTCACCGGCGGGCGCGTTGGCGCCGTCGGCGAGGCGGTGCGCATTGGCGCCATCAGCTACCGAAAAACCGTGCAGAACCTTTGGCTTGCCTTCTTCTTCAACGGGCTCGGCGTTCCGTTGGCGACAACCGGGCTGGTGCATCCCTCCTGGGCGATGATCGCCATGGCATTGTCGGTCTCAGCGGTGCTTGCCAATTCCTTTGGAGGGCGGCTCTTTGACAAACGGTCGGCGCCCGTTCACGCCCCATCAAGAAAGGCTGACACCATGCAAAAGACTGCCACGCTTTCTGTGCCAAGCATCCATTGCCAGGGATGCGTCGATACCATTGCCGCCGGGCTGAGGCTCACCCCCGATATGCTACCCGAGGCCATCCGCCGGCTCGGGCATAAGGTGGCCGGAAAGGCCATCCCATGACAGACGTCGAATCCCTGTTGCAAAACATCGGCGACCTCACCCCTACCAGTGTGGCACTCGTCGCCCTGGCTGGGCTGATCATCGGAGTTGCACCAAGTTCGTTCCCCCTGATAGCGGTGGCCGGTGGCTTGGGCGCCCGCGATGGGACCGCCGCAACCAGCGTTTCCCGTCTGCGCGGGTTCTGCCTGGCGGCGGGGTTCGGGCTCGGGATTACTACGGTTGATGCAGTACTGGGTGGGCTGTTCGGCTATGCCGGGTTTGCGGTGCTGCGGGTTCTTAACAGCGCCATGGCCTGGGTTTATGGCCTGCTCACGGTCATCCTGGTTTTGACCGCTCTGACGCTATGGCGCGTGATCCATTTGAAAATCCCCGTCCTGCGCCCTTCCGCGCGAACCGCGCAAAGTTTCGGCAGGGCCTTTGTCTTGGGATTACCCTTCGGGCTGTCCACATGCCCAGCCTGCACACCGTTGCTGCTACCTGTGGTCGTGGCGGCCACTTCCTCGGCAGATCCCATCAAGGGTGCGGTGCTGATGGGGAGCTTCGGTCTGGCCCGGAGTATTCCCCTCGTTGCCGCTGGAGTTGCGGCATCCAGCTTGGCGCATTGGCCTGGTGCCAGCCCGGTCATGCGCTGGACCGAACGGATTGGGGGCGGGCTGCTGATGGCCGCAGCCGCTTGGTTTGCCTGGCAGACAGCTATCTATGCCGGATGGGTTGGTTAGGGCTGACGCAAACCGGACATAGCAACTTTCGCGCCATGATTATTTCGATTTGCACAGCACGGTTTACCGGGCACTAAAACCGGTGCGGCCGAATGTAGAGACAGTGGCCGAGTAGCGCAGAAGAATATTCCGCAAGAGCCTGTCGTGACGCGGACTGCCGCTGTCGACTTTGCCGCACGCCAGTGTGAATCGACATTACCAATCATTTGTCATATCCGGGTAATATGCAGAAGTTTGCGCATATCCTTGCCAT
The DNA here is from genome assembly GCF_034669605.1 of Leisingera sp. Classification (GTDB taxonomy): domain Bacteria; phylum Pseudomonadota; class Alphaproteobacteria; order Rhodobacterales; family Rhodobacteraceae; genus Leisingera. The sequence goes on along the minus strand of NZ_JAXMOX010000135.1, from coordinate 9,817 downwards.
CATGTTTCTCGCCCTGTTTGCGGCGGGCAGCGTCGTGCATGCGGTCAGCGCGAATTCAATGGCACTGGATATGGCTGTGGCAGCGGGGGACACAGATGTCATGCCCGATTGCCAAGGATGCGAGGCTGACGAAGCAGGCACCAGCAACGCCGGCTCTTGTGACCTCGACTGCACAACGCCAGGCATTGCGATGCTTGATACCGCTCCCGGGCCGCTATTTGCAGTGTTTGCTGCGCGCGAAAATCGCCTGCCCGGTATGAGCCTGCCGTCGGGGCGGCGCGGGGCGCCGGACCCATTTCCTCCAAGATCTCTCATCTGAGGTGACGTAGCGATCGCGCTTTGGCGTGATCGCAGACGCGCACCGTTCATGCCGGTCCCTATTTCGGGGCGCCGGAGCCGCATCATGGTCAAGCCAAGCAGGCTTGGCCGTTCCAGACGGTGATCAGATGAGATTGAAACATGAAACCTCTCCCCCACTCCGCGCTGTCGCGCCGGTCTTTCCTTGCCGCGAGTGCTGCTGCGGGTGCCGCTCTCCCCTTCCGGGGCGCCCTGGCTGACAACCCCAACTCTTTCGTGTTGCGCGCCGCCCAGGAGCGCGCGCGCCTTGTTCCCGAGTCGTGGGGCGAGACCGATATCTGGTGCTATGGCGGCACTGTTCCCGGCCCGGATATCCGCATCCGGCAAGGGGAACGCCTGCGTATCGAGGTCGAGAACGCACTGAATGAAGAAACCACCGTTCATTGGCACGGGGTACGTGTTCCCAATGCCATGGACGGCGTTCCGCATCTGACGCAACAGCCGATAGCCCCGGGCGGGCGGTTTACCTATGAATTCGATGCGATGGATGCTGGAACCTTCTGGTACCACCCGCATCAGCGCAGTTTCGAGCAGGTGGGCCGGGGCCTTTACGGAGCCCTGATCATAGAGGAGGCGGAGCCGCCAAGGGTCGACCGCGACCTGGTATGGGTTCTGGACGACTGGCGGCTGACCGAAGAAGCCGAGATCGCCGGCGGCTTCGGCGGTTTCCACGACAAGAGCCATGCCGGGAGGCTCGGCAATACCCTCACCATCAACGGCCGGGTTCCTGATCAGGTGGCCGTGCGCGGTGGCGAACGTATCCGCCTGCGCCTGATCAACGCGGCCAATGCCCGGATTTTCGCGCTGGATTTCGGCGCGCTCACGCCGCAGGTGATCGCGCTCGACGGCCAGCCGGTCGCGCCGCATGCACCTGGCGGCCGCGGATGGGTTCTGATCGGCCCGGCGATGCGGGTGGATCTAATCCTCGACATGACCGGCGCGCCGGGTGAGCGGGTCACGGTTTCCGACCGGTTCCATACCGGGAACAACTTTCAACTGGTCGATCTGACCTATGCGGATGAACCACTCCGCGACGCTTCACCGGATTGGCCGGTGCAGCTTTCTCCCAATCCGCTCCCCGAACCTGACCTGAACAGCGCCCGCCGCCACGAAGTGACCTTCACCGGCGGAATGATGGGCGGGATGGCGATGCGTGAGATGGGGATTACCAGCGAAGGCCGCATGATTGGCAACGACATGATGGGGATGATGCATGGCGAGGACATCTGGTTCGTGAACGGCACCGCCGCCAGGGGCCACATCCTCGACCCGTTGCTGGTGCTGGAGCGGAACCGGAGCCACGTCGTCGCGATGACCAACGCCACCGCGTTCCATCATCCGATCCACCTGCACGGACATTCCTTTCGGCTGCTGAGCCGGAACGGGCAGCCCACCGCGCACCGCGAATGGCAGGACACGGTTCTGATGGCCCCACGCGAGCAGGTCGAGATCGCCTTCGTCGCCGACAATCCCGGCGACTGGATGTTCCACTGCCACATCCTTGAACATCAGGCGGGTGGAATGATGGGGGTGATCCGTGTTGCATAAGGAGACGGGAATGGAACGATCTGGTGCCTTCAAAAATCCCTCGGGCGCGACTGGCGGCGGAAACCCGGGGCACACCCACCGGCGGATGTTCCTCGCCATGACAGGCAGCACTTTCATTGCTGCCATTGCTGCGTTTCTTCCAGGGCGCAGTGCGCAGGCCACTGGTTATGCGGCTTCGGCGGTCACTTTCAGCGGCCAATCGGTGATCGTGGCAGGGGACGGCGTCCGATCCGTTGATGTTTCAACGGGGACAGCTGCCGATCTGACGGCAACCGAGCGACCAATTCGAGCGCTTGCCAATCACCCCGACCGCCCGGACCGGCTCTTTGCTGCACCGGCGGGTGGAGGCGTCGAACGGTCGAATGACGGCGGGCGCTTATGGCACTCTGCAGTCAATGGGCTGCCGGATGCGCAGGTCACTGCACTCGCCGTCGCGGCGGCAGCACCCGACACGGTCTACGCTGCTGTTTCGGGCGATGGACTGTGGCGCAGCGAAGACGCAGGCAGGACCTGGAGCTTCGTCATGGACCGTCCCTGGATCGAGGAGGCCGAACGGGACGTGCTGGCGCTCACCTCCGTCAATCTCGCCTCAGGCATGGGCGGCATATGGCTCTATGCGGGAACCGAAAAGGGTGTAACCCGTGTGCCGGACTGTTTCTGCCGCTGGCAGGATGTGGTGGCGGGCGATGCGATGGATACACTTGCCGCCGGGACCGCACCGCCACAGGAGGCACCCCTGCCCGAGGGCGAGCCGGTTCTGGCACTTGTCTCGGCTTATCCCGCGCCGGATCGGCTTTACGCGGCCCTGCCTTCTGGACTCTGGGCCTCCACAGATGGCGGCGTGATCTGGGAACGCAAGTCGAACCTGCAGGCGCGGGCTCTTGCCATCGATCCCGCTGACCCTGGCCATATCGCCGCTGCGACCGATACCGCACTGAAGCAAAGCCGCGACGGGGGAGCCAATTGGGCGCTCCTTGCGGCACTTGGAGAACAGGATAGCTGACTATGAAAAAGATACTTGCATTGACCTTGGGTGTAGCTGGCGCCGGTGTTGCCACCGCCGCCTACCTCTTCGCTGATCGCGGCACCCCGTCACCCTTTATTGCTTCCGCTGCCGCACAGGGCGCGGAGCCCGTCACAATCTGGCGCGCGCCCGGCTGCGGCTGTTGCGATGCCTACGCCGAATACCTTCGGAACAACGGCTTCGAAGTCGAGGTGATTGATGACCGGGATTTCGAAGAGCGCTCCGTCGAAGCTGGGGTCCCCGATCGCGGTATCGGCTGCCACATCGCAATGATCGGCGGTTATGCCGTAAGCGGGCTGGTGCCTTCCGAGATCATCGAGCGCCTTCTGGAAGAACGCCCGGATGTTACCGGCATCACCTTGCCAGGCATGCCCGCAAACGCGCCCGGCATGGCGCCGGAGAAGACTGGCACGCTGCGTGTTTACTCCTTCGGGCCGGATGGTGTGGCGGTCTATTCCGATGAGTGAAGCTGCCGCGCTTCTCACTGAAACATTCGGTACGGCGGCGGCGATCTTGGTCATGACGCTCGTGCCACTGGCGGGATTTGCCGCGCTCGTCGCGGGCATCGTGTTCCTTTGCAGATTTTTCAGGAGAGCAAAATGAACGGACAGGTTGGCGGGCCCGGCACGGGCTCCATAGGCGATTGCATGGGCCAAATGATGGGTGGACCGATGATGGGTATGATGCTGGGAAGCGGCTTGATTGTGCTTCTCCTGATCGCGGTTCTGGTGCTCGCAGCGCTTGCGCTAATCAAGTACCTGCGGGCGCCGTCATGAGGATGCGTTTGCTGACAATTGCGGGGGTGGCGATGTCAGTCCTGGCCATCGCGGTTGGAGCGGAGACACGGCGGGCCGAACCGGAACCGGTCGCCTTTCTCGGGCAGATCATCGCGCCAGAGCAGATCGCGCGCGGCGAAGCGCTTTATGCTGAAACCTGCGCGTCTTGCCATGGCGCCGATCTTGAGGGGGCGCCGGACTGGCGCCGCCGCAATGCCGACGGCCGCATGCCGGCGCCACCGCATGACGAGACCGGCCACACCTGGCACCATTCGGACCGGGACCTGTTCAATATTACTCGGCTTGGCGTCGGCGGAGTTGTTCCGGGCTACGAAAGCGACATGCCCGCCTATCGGGACGTTCTGAGCGACGCCGAGATTTTCGCAGTTCTCGCCTTTATCAAGAGCACCTGGCCCGAACGTCAGCGCGCGGCCCAGGCCCGGATCACCGAGACCGAGGGGGATGGGTCATGAGTTCAGATACGAACCGCCGGACACGGCGCTATTCCCAGATAATGCTGCTGCCGCTGGTTATGTTTGCCGGGCTTGGCGGGTTTTTCTTTTGGGGGCTCTTTAACAATGACGACCGTCTGCCCTCGGCCCTTATCGGGCAGCCGGTGCCGAAATTCACGCTGCCGCCAATCGAAGGCCGGGAGGACGGGCTCTCTTCGGCCGACCTGATGGGGCACGTTTCCCTTGTCAATGTCTGGGCGTCCTGGTGCGTGCCCTGCCGGGCCGAAAACCCGCTGATGGTGGAGCTCGCCGACACAGGCGAAGTGCCAATCTATGGCATCAACTACAAGGACGCCGCCGACGAGGCACAGGCATTTCTGGACGAGCTGGGCAATCCGTTCACCCGCATCGGCGCAGATCGAGATGGGCGCGTGGCGATCGACTGGGGCGTATACGGCGTGCCCGAAACCTATGTGATCGATGCCGAGGGCCGGATCGCGCACAAGCATGTCGGACCGTTTAACCGGCAAATCCTGGATACAGAAATCCTGCCGCTGGTGCGCAGGTTGCAAGAGGAGGGCGCGCAATGAGACGGCGGCATTTTCTGACGGGCGCGATGGCGCTGGCGGCCGGGCCTGCCTTCGCACGGCCATTGATACAACTCCATGATAAACCGCGTCCGATGCTATCGCCGCCCTTCGTGGATGGCGAGGGGCGCGACCTGACGCTCGATGATTTCCACGGCAAGGTCGTGCTGTTGAATATCTGGGCGACCTGGTGCTTGCCCTGCCGCGAGGAGATGCCAACGCTTGACGCGCTCCAGGCGCGCCTTGGCGGTGATGATTTCCACGTTCTGCCATTGTCCATAGACCGCGCTGGAATGCCGGTGATCCGTCAGTTCTATGAAGACATCGGGATCGGGCATCTGGGAATGTACCTGGCCGAGGATATCCGCGCGATGATGGCATTTGCCGCCTACGGTCTGCCGACGACAATCCTGATCGACCGCGAGGGGCGTGAGCTTGGCCGACTGGTTGGCCCTGCCGAATGGGACAGCCCGGACGCGGTCGCACAATTTCAAACTATCATCGCGACAGGGGGAAACTGACCAATGACCGAAACACCCGACCTGGCAAACCCGACCCGGCCTGCAGGCTTTCGCTTGCCGCTTGGCCGCCGGGGGCTGGTGATCGCGGCTATGGCTATCATCGGCGCCGGAACGGCTCTGAACTGGGGCTGGCTGACCGCGATCGGGGCGCCCCCCCTGATCCTCAGCCTCGCCCCCTGCGCCGTGATGTGCGCCACCGGATACTGCGTCATGTGCAAAAGCAAGGGCTGTGATGCCCAAAAGACGCCGACAAGTGAACCGGTGGATACGAAGGACGGAATTTCAACCAGGGAAAGGAACTGAAGATGAAAACCGCAACCAAACTAGGTCTTTCGGCCGCATTCGCAATGGCCCTGACTTCCCCTGTTGCATTTGCGCAAGGCGACGAGACGCCGGGGCAAATGATGCAGGGCAATGGCATGATGATGGACGAAGGCAATATGTACGGCATGATGGGCATGATGCAGCAGATGGGACCTATGATGGAGGCTTGCACCGAGATGATGCAGGCCATGACGGACCACCTGGGGCAGCACGATCACTCTACCGACGAGGGGTGAGAGAACTGGACCGGGGGGTTCCCATCCCCCGGTCCAGCAACAGATGCGAAAGGAATTGGCATGACTGAGATTGGAGCGCGCGTTCTTGGCGCCACAGTGGCCTTGTTGATCTGCATGGGCCCGGTCGTCGCGCAGCAATCGACACCGTTCAGCGACGTGCAGCAGGACGCGATCCGGGCTCTGATCCTGGACACTATCAGAGAAAACCCCGAGGTCATCATCGACTCGATCATGGCCTACCAGGACCAGGTTGCGGCCGAGACTGAGAACAAGCGGCGCGCGGCGATTGCGGATCTTCGAAATGATCTGCAGTCCGATCAGAACGCCGAAAGCCTCGGCAACCCCGATGGCGGCACCGTCATTGTCGAGTTCTTTGACTACAACTGCCCGTATTGCCGGCGGGCTGCGCCGGAGGTGAATGCCCTTATTGACGAGGATCCCGATTTGCGGGTTGTCATGCGAGAGTTTCCGATCCTCGGGTCGGATTCCGAGACCGCTGCCCGTGCGTCTCTCGCAGCGCGGGCTCAGGGAAAATACGCTGAGTTTCATGATGCTCTGATGGCACAACCTCGGGCCAACGCAGCCACGATCCGCCGTACCGCAAATGAGGTAGGATTAGATTTCGAACGGCTTCAAGCCGATATGCACGCGCCTGAAGTCGATGAACATATCGCCCGGTCGCGCGAACTTGCGCAGCAGCTCGGAATTTCCGGCACGCCGACCTTCATTATCGGCGGCAACATTGTGCCCGGGCTTGCGAAACAAGACCAGCTCGCAGCCATGATCGCCGAAGCGCGGGACCTATCTGGAGGACCTTAAGATGCAGAGAACGAGCCTTTACAAGGTCCGGCTAGCCATCTGGGGCTTTGCTGCCGTGGCTGTGCTCACCTTCGCAGGAGCTTTTTTCTGGCGAATGTTACATCCGCCTGAACTGCCCGCCCCTGTTGTCACTGGTGAGGCCGCGATCCGCAATGCCTATTCCCTGACCGACCACACCGGGCAGGCCGTGACGGCGGAAAGCTATGCCGGGCGCTGGCAGCTTGTCTTCTTCGGCTTCACCTACTGCCCCGACATCTGCCCGACGACGCTGGCTTATCTGGCTAGTGTTATGGACACTCTCGGTCCGCAGGCGGAGCGCGTGGTGCCGATCTTCATTACTGTCGATCCAGCGCGAGACACGGCAGAGGTGATGGCTGAATATGTTTCCGCCTTCCATCCGCGAATGGTCGGACTGACCGGCACCGAAGCACAGGTGGCCGAGGCGGCCGACAATTTTCGCGTCTGGTATGAGCGGTCCGAAGACGAGGCCGCGCCCGACGGCTATCTCATGGCCCATCCCGGCCACATCTACCTGATGCGCCCCGATGGACGTTTCGAAGATGTATTCATTGAGAGCGACCAGTCGGCCGGAGACCTGGCGGAACACATCTCAAGCCTGATTGAAAACGAGGAACGATCTGGATGAAACATTTCTTAGGTGCGGCATTCATTGCCGCTCTGCCAACGTTGTCCATAGCTGAGGTGACAGTCACCTCCCCCTGGGCGCGCGCAACGATCATCGCGAACCGTCCCGGCGCCGGCTACCTGAGCCTGACCAGCGATACGGGCGACCGCCTGCTGTCGGTGTCGAGCCCGGTTGCGGGCATGGTGATGATCCACGCGGTCGAAACAGACGGAAACGGTGTCTCTCGCATGGTGCATCTCGACGCGCTCGACCTGCCCGAGGGCGAAACCGTGACGCTTGCGCCCGGTGACATGCATCTGATGCTGATGCAGCTCACACAGAAGCTCGAAGAGGGCACGAGCTTTCCGCTGACCCTGACTTTCGAAACCGCGGGTGAGATCGCGGTCGAGGTGAGGGTTCTGGGCATTGTCGCCACCGGTCCGGAGAGCGCGGAATGAAACGCATGGTTGTTGCCCTCGCGCTGCTAGCTGGGACTGCCATGGAGGCCTCCGCCCATCACCCCGGCGAGAGGATCGACGAGGTGATGGCCGAGCGGGAGCCGGCATTCGAACCGACCGACCTGAGCCGGACACCGCAATTGGCGCTGACAGATGCCAGCGGCGCGGCTGTCCAGATACACGATATGAAAGACAAGATCGTGGTACTCAGCTTCATCCCAAGGACCTGTGGCGCCCCCTGTGCGGCGCAGCAGGCCCTCCTGAGAGAAGTTCAGGAGTCGGTGAATGTCACGCCAATGCGCGAGATGGTTGTCTTTCTGACTGCTGGCACCGCACCTGATCCGGGCTGGGACGACGCGAACTGGAGCCGTGTCGCCGTGGAAAACGGAACGGCACCCGCCGCCTCATTCTCTGCCCTGTCTGAGCGTGAAAGCGAGGCGCCCATGGTCCACATCATCGCACGGGGCGGGCGTCATGCGGGCATTTTCCATGGAGTAGAGTTCGGCCGGGTCAACCTTGTTCTCTATATCAATGAGTTGACCCGCGCGCCCTTGACAGAGCCGGGACTTCTGGATCGTGTCCTTGGAATTTTCAACTGAAATTGGAGATAGCGCATGGCTGATCTTTCACTTCTGGGGATGATCGCGGCCCTTCTGGCCGGAGCGATCTCCTTCGTATCGCCCTGTGTGCTGCCATTGGTGCCGGGCTATGTCTCCTATATTGCAGGGCGGACCACTTCTGGCGATGCCGAGGCCGGCCGGGCTCAGACCCTTTGGCTCAGCCTCTGCTTCGTGCTCGGATTCTCAACAATTTTCATGGCACTCGGGGCTTCGGCAACGGCCCTGGGTCAGGCACTGTTACGGTGGCGGTATGAACTCAACCTCATCGGTGGCGGCATCGTGATCCTGTTCGGGTTGTTCATGATCGGCGCGGCGCGGATCGGCGCCATGGAGCGGGATCTTCGGTTCCAAATTGACATCCCCGGCGGCAGGCCGACCGCGTCCTATGTTCTGGGGCTCGCGTTCGGTTTCGGCTGGACTCCTTGCATCGGCCCTATTCTCGGCGCGATCCTCACTGCCAGCGCGGCGAGCGCAACGGTTGGGCAAGGTGTCACCCTGCTGGCAGTTTATTCGGCCGGCCTCGGCGTGCCGTTCCTGATTGTTGCCGGGTTCACCGATCGGCTTGTTGGCCGTTTGCGAGGTGCCAGACGGTTCGGGCGCCGCCTGCATCAGGCCGCCGGTGCGGTGATGGTTGTGATGGGACTGGCGATGATGACCGGGCAGCTCACCGCGCTGTCCTACTGGCTGCTCGGTGTCTTTCCGGTCCTCGGGCGGATCGGGTAACTGCCAAATGCTTGTCAAACGCTGATAATTGATCCGGGGATCAAACCTGTCTGTTCCACCGCTACGAGTACAAGACCGGCATCACAGGTGCATTCTATTTGCACGAGCCGACAGTCAGCCAACCAGTCAATCCTCGCGGTTGGATCCAGCGCATGAACGTTCCGGGCGAGTTGGCCGTAGTCCGTCTCGCCCGTATAGAATGGGACATCAATGATCAGCTTTCGGTTCATTGCCAAACACAATGCGGTGTTCCGGCGCTGGAGGGTCAAGACTTATCCGGTACGGCACAAGAGCTGCGCCACGTCCATAACGAAGATCTGCGTGTCAATCGGCATGATACCGGGACGTGGCATAGGCATTCAACAATGGCCCTGAATCAATACTGACACATCTACGACGTCCCTCAGATCAGAACACTTTAACGAGCCGTGCCCTTAACAGGTCGATGTTCACCCTGCTATCGAAGCCGTCGCGTGGCGCGATGGGGCAAAGCCGGACATATGAGCAGCTTGGGTCAATGGCAGGTTTGTCTGCGCGACCTGTGAGTTCGACTTCTGATCCTCGCTGCAGTTTACTTGAATGACCGTTCCTACCGCTGCACAGCGGCGCCAAATTTCTCGCGCACGCGGCATTTCTGAAGCTGCGAGCACACGCAGCGAAAAATACAAAGGAACAGGTTGGGCTCCGACCGGGCGTTCGCCGCGCCAGGCGTGAATGACGGCAGGCAGCCCATGTTGCCAATTGCGC
>NZ_JAXMOX010000134.1:0-12898 GCF_034669605.1 Leisingera sp. | reverse complement strand
GATCAGGAACACCGCCCCGGTCAGAGCTGCGGGAGGCATCAGCCTGCGGTGGCCGGGCCCGACCAGGAACCGCGCCGCATGGGGAATGACCAGGCCGACAAAACCGATGGACCCGACAATCGACACCATCACGGCAGTGGTCAGCGCGGTGGCACAGATCAAAATGACCTGCACCCGCCGCACCGGGATGCCCAGCGACGCCGCGGAGTCGGTGCCAAAGGTGAAGGCATCCAGCGCCCGCGCGTGAAACCGGCAGATGACCCAGCCGGCCAATGCCAGCGGCACCGCCAGCCACACATCCGGCCAGCGCACCCCGCTCATATTTCCCATCAGCCAGAACATGATGCCGCGGGCCTGATCCGCATTGGCGGATTTGGCGATGATAAAGGCGGTCAGCGCGTTGAACAGCTGCGATCCGGCGATGCCTGCCAGCACGATCTGCGCCGCCGCCGCCCGGCTGCCGCCTGCCCCGGCGGCCCGGGCCAGAATGGCCACGAAGCCAAACGCCAGCAGCGCCCCGTTGAAGGCGCCAAAGGACAGCGACAGCGCGCCGCCGCCCAGCCCTGCGATGGTGACAGCCACCGCCCCGGTCGAGGCGCCGGCCGAAATGCCAAGTATGTAAGGATCCGCCAGCGCATTGCGCAGCAGCGCCTGCAGCACCACGCCCGCCACCGCCAGCGCCGCGCCGCAGGCCCCCGCCACCAGTGCCCGCGGCAGCCGGTAGCTCCAGATGATGCCCTGGTCCACCGGGTCCACAGGCAGGCCCGCACCGGCCAGCTTGTTGGCCAGAACAGACAGCACCAGGTCCGGCGCAAGCGGGGTTTCCCCGATCATTGCGCCAGCCAGGACCGCCGCAATCAGTACAGGCAAGGCCAGGCAGGCCCCCTTGAGGCCCTGCCATGTGATTGCGGCGGCTGCGCTCACTGGTTGCTGCCGATCACGCTGAGTTCGGCAGCCAGATCTTCCAGCGCCGGAATGGCGCGGATGGTGGCATCCATCCCCTGGGCGTCCATCACCACAATGCGGTTGTTCCTGACCGCATCCATCTGGCTCGCCACCGGGTCCTGGCGCAGGAACTCCAGCTTTTTCTCGTAGTCGTCCGCGGCAAAGCGGCGGCGGTCCATGCGCGCGATGACGATCACCGTGGGGTTGGCCTTGGCGATGGTTTCCCAGCCGACGGTCGGCCATTCCTCGTCGGTTTCGATGACGTTGCGCAGGCCAAGCTGCTGCATCATGTAACCCGGCGCGCCTTTCTGACCGGCGACAAAGGGATCGCTTTCCATTTCCGGCGAGGAGAACCAGAACAATGCGGAGGCGTCTTCCAGCGCAACCTCCTGCGCCTTGGCAACCGCCGCGGCCTCGCGGGCCTTGTAATCGGCAACCAGCGCGGCGCCCTTATCTGCTTCGCCGAAGATTGCCGCCAGCTCCTCGATGCCCCGATACAGGCTGCCGGTGGTGAACATCCGGGTGCGGGTGCCGTCGCCGCCGGTGGTGTTGTCCTTGCCGGCGCAATCGGCGGGCATCACATAGGTCGGAATGCCCAGATCATGGAACTGCTCACGCTGAGCCACGACGCCTTCGGGGCCGACATGCCATTCATACTGCGCCGCCACCAGGCCGGGACGTTTGGCCACCACGCTTTCAAAGCTGGGATCATTGTCGGCCAGCCGCTCGATCTTGTCGTTCAGCTCAGCGTATTCCGGCAGGACGTCGTTGAACCAGACCGAGGTGCCCAGCACCTTGCCGCCCAGCCCCAGCGCATAAAGCACTTCGGTCGCCGCCTGGCCAACCGTCACCGCAGACGCCGCCGGCGCCTCGAAAGTGACCGACTGGCCGCAGTTTTCAATTGTGAGCGGAAAGGATTCACCGGCAGCAGCACTATGTGCCGCAAGGATGAAGGACAGGCCGATCAGACCGGAACGCAGAAACATGATTTTCGATCTCCTAGTGTCAAGGACCGGAGAACGGGTGAAAGGGCATTGACCGGTAAGGCTGAGGGCCTGGCCCCCGCTTGCGGCACCGGAAAGCGGCGGCGCATCCTACCGGCAACCTCCCCGGACAACCCCGCCCGGTGTGTTTCGGTTATCACCGGCAGGTCTCCTGACTGGCGGGTCAATGACTGTGCCGTCTTCCCGGACCATTCCGGCCCAGTGACGCCATGGCACAGCTCTCGCCGCCTACAGTTGCGGGGGCAGTTCCGTTTGGTGCCGGCAGGCACCGCGGATTCCCTCTTAGCCCTTTCGGGACCGGTCAGGCGCGGGTAGCGCATCACCTCCGTTGCGGCAAGGAAAAGTTTCGCTGCGGCCGGGATTCCCCGACCCGCGCGCCGCCGCTCTGCCTCCGGTTTCAGCCCGGCCGCCCGGACCCGAGCGGGCCCGGGCCCCGGATCGGATCAGACCGCGTGCCAAAGCTGGAACAGCAGCCCCGCGGAAAAGGCGCCGGTGAGCGATAAGCCGAGGTACAGCGCAAAGACCTGCGGACGGGCCAGCGCCCAGACGGCCATAGCCGCGGGGATCGAGGTCACACCGCCGGCCACCAGAAAGGCGAGGCCTGCCCCCGGTGCCATGCCCTGCTCGATCAGCCCGCCGACAAGCGGCAGCGCCGCATAGCCGTTCAGATAGGCAGGGACACCAACCAGCGTTGCTGTGATGATCGGCAGCACCCCCTCACCGCCCAGGGCGGAGGTCACGGTCTCGGCCGGGATCCAGGCCAGCATCAGGCTTTCCAGAATGAAGGCCAGCAGCAGCCACTTGGCCAGGAACAGCGTCGTGGTCCAGGCGGTTCCGGCAAATTTCGCCCGGCGCTCTGCCTCGCTCCAGAAGCGCCAGACCACCGGCTTGGGCGCGCGCATTTTCGCCCCGCCGCAGCCGCCGTTTCCGACACCGTCGCGCAACGCGTCCTGCAAGGCGCCGCCCTGGTTCAGCAAATGGACAACCAAGCCGCCAAAAAGGCCAAGGCCAACCGCGGCGGCAGTCTTGGCCACCGCGAATTCAATGCCCAGAACGCCGGCAGTCAGAAAGAACATCGAGGGATCCATGATCGGCGACGCCAGCCAGAAGGCCATGACGGCGGACAACGGCACCCCCATAGCCAGCAGTGCTGCGATGAGCGGGATCACTCCGCAAGAGCAGAACGGCGACAGCCCGCCCGCCAGGGCGCCAAGCGCAATCATCAAAAGCGGTTTACCGGTGAAAGCCTTTGCAACCAGATTGTCCGCGCCAGTGGCGCCGGCCCAGGCCGCGACGGCAATGGAGAACAGAAGATAGGGGGCCGTATGCGCCAGCGCAGCTCCGGCAAAGACAGCACTTTCTGCAGATTGTGCCGGATCGAAAATGACCAGCAGCAGCAGGATTGCGGCAGAGGCCAGCCAGACCCGCTGCTCTTGCAAGAGCCGCCAGACGGATGCGCCTGGTCTTGGGGGAAGGTTGGTTACGTTTGTCATTTCCATATCACCAGATTTATAGTTGTTTCAAGTCGAAGTAGACGGCTTTCCGCCTCATGCGCTCTCCTCTCTGACAGTCAGGGTCACACCTGTGCAGCATTCAGATGTCAGGAAATTCACCACGCCCTGGATGACGGGGTAATCGACCCGGTTGAACACTTCACGGCCGCGCTTTTCCTGCACGACCAGCCCGGCATCCACCAGTGCCGACAGATGATGCGCCAGGGTGGAGGGCGCCAAGCCCAGATGTCCGGCGATCTCGCCGACCCGCAACCCGTCCTCCCCTGCTTTCACCAGCAGGCGGAAGATGGCCAAACGGGCATCGTGGCCAAGGGCCGCAAGGGCGCGGGCGTTGTGGCTTGATATCGTCATGACTTTAAAATAACCACAAATCCGGTTATGTCAAGATGTGGCCCGGAATCAGACAGCAAGCCAAGCTGCCCGGCCGCAGGGCGCCTTGCCCCTAAAGTTTCGGCGCTGTCCGGGAATTCCAGCCGAATGCCGCAAATGGGTGGCAATTACCCGCAGCAAACGCAGGTTCTGCCTCCCCCCTGCCCGCCACTGTCCAGCAGCATCAGGCCAGGCCCCAAGCCACGGCCTGACGGCTGGTTTGCGCGGCTTAGCTGTTGGGCCGCACACGGGCAGCGGTTTTGTTGGCAAAGGCCTCCAGCCGTTCGCGCGCCGCTGGCTGGGTGTTGACAACACCGGCCACGACAGCCTCGGCATAGGCGGCATCCATACCCGACATGTTGTTCAAATGGCTGATCGCCGAACAGATGGCATAATTGGTCAGCGGCAGGTTCTGCGCGACCTTGTCGGCAAGCTCGACCGCCTTTTCGAAACTGGACCCTTCGGTGATATATTGCGCCAGCCCCAGATCGACGGCTTCCTGCCCCTGATACACCCGGCCTGTCAGGATCATGTCAATCATCCGGTATTTGCCGATCATGTCGGAAACCCGGATGGTGGCGCCGCCGCCGGTGAAGATGCCGCGCTGGCCTTCGGGAAGCGCGAAATAAGTGGTCTGATCCATCACCCGGACATGGGCTGCGCTGGCCAGTTCCAGCCCGCCGCCGACAACGGCCCCCTGAAGCGCGGCGATGATCGGGACCCCGCCGTACTCCATCTTGTTGAAGGCTTCGTGCCAGCGCAGGCAGACATGCATGAAGTCATCCGGGCTGCGGTCTTCCTTCCAATGCTCCACCAGATCAAGGCCGGCGCAGAAATGGTCGCCTGCGCCTGCCAGCACCACGGCCTTGACGCCATTGCCGCGCGCAGCGCTGAAAAAGCGGATCAGCTCTTCGATCGTGGCGGTATCCAGCGCATTGCGCTTGGACGGCCGGTTGAGCGTAACAATGCAGACGCCATTGTCCCTTTGTTCAAGGGCGAGCTTTTCGTAGGAGTGCGAACTGGCTTCTTGCAGCATTGTTCCGACCTTTTCCTTATTGTCCGGCACCGATCCGTGCCATGAATTTCCGTTGTTCAGTTTTCAAACCCTGCATCGAACAGGCTTTCGCTGCCGTCGATGACCCGGGCGCTTTCCGTTCCGCATTCCACAAGAACATGCTGCGCGTAAAACACTGCGGTGGCGATTTTCTGCGTCATGAAGGCTGTATCTTCACCCTGTTCCAGCTTGGCTTCGGCAGCCAGGACAGACCTGCCCAGCTGCCAGCCCGCGGCAAGATTGCCTGCCAGCATCAGAAAGGGAACACTGCCGGCATATGCCGCATTCGGATGGTCGGGCGCGGTCTTCAGAAGCCAGGCAAGGCTGGCCTCAAAGGCGCGGCGCGCCTGCCGCAGCCGGTCCGCAACCAGCTGTGCCTTTGCGCTGCCCTTGCGCAGCTCCGCCTCAGCCGCTGAGACCATTCCGGCAAAGCGGCGGGCGGTCTTGCCGCCGTCCCGCAGCACTTTGCGGCCCAGCAGATCATTGGCCTGGATCGCCGTCGTGCCTTCGTAGATCGGCAGGATCCTGGCATCCCGGTAAAACTGCGCCACCCCGGTTTCCTCAATGAAACCCATGCCGCCGTGAACCTGCAGGCCCATTGAGGCGACCTCCACGGACCGTTCCGTGCAGCACCCCTTGACCAGCGGAACGAGGAATTCGGCCATCTCCGCCGCCTCGCGGGCCGTTCCGGCCTCGGCGTGCTGGGCCAGATCAAGCCATCCTGCGGTGGCCATCGCCAAAGCCCGCCCGCCTTCGACCAAAGCCCGCATCCGCAGCAGCAACCGCCGCACATCCGGGTGCTGAAGGATCGGCACGGCCTCTTTGGAGCTGCCATCAACCGGGCGGCTCTGCACCCGCTCCTGGGCGTAGCGCAAGGCGTGCTGATACGCGCGTTCGGATACGGCAACCCCCTGCACGCCGACTGAAAACCGCGCAGCCCGCATCATCACGAACATATATTCAAGGCCCCGGTTCTCCTCCCCCACCAGAAAGCCGGTGGCGCCTTGGAATTCCAGAACCGCGGTCGGGCTCGCCCTGACGCCCAGCTTGTGCTCAATGCTGACACATTGAACGGTGTTGCGGCGGCCAAGCGATCCGTCTTCCTGGACCAGGAATTTGGGCACGATGAACAGGCTCAGCCCCTTTGGGCCAGCCGGGGCGCCAGGGGTTCTTGCCAGGACCAGATGGACGATGTTTTCGGTCAGGCTGTGCGCGCCATAGGTGATGAAGATCTTTGTTCCGCTGATCGAATAGGCACCATCCGCACCGGGTTCCGCCTTACATCGCACCCGCCCCAGATCGCTGCCGGCCTGAGGTTCCGTCAGGTTCATAGTGCCGGACCATCGGCCGGAAATCATCGGCTCGAGGTATCGCTGTTTCTGCGCGCCGGACCCGGTAAGCAGCAGCGCCTCAACCGCCCCGTCGGTCAACAGCGGGCACAGGCCGAAGCTCATATCCGCTGCGTTCAAAATCTCCGTTGCGGCGGCTCCGGCAGCCCGCGGCAGCCCCATCCCGCCGAACTCCTCCGGGTGCGGCAGGCTTTGCCAGCCCATCCCGGCGTATTGCGCATAAGCCTGCAGATATGGCTCGGGCATCACCACCTTTTCACCGTCGAACCGGGCGCCGGTTGCGTCGCCCGGGGCAGAAAGCGGGGCAATAACCTCCGAACAGAAGCGCCCGAACCCTTCCAGCGCGGCCTGGACATCGCCGGTTTCAACCCCGGAATACGCCGCCAGCGATGAGACCCCGGGCCAGTCAGACAGATGCTCGATGTTGAACATGATATCGCGAACCGGCGCCTGATAGGTCATTTCGTTGCTCCGAATTTAAGTTCCTTCACGCCAGCTACACGTTGTCTGGCAACCGATCCATGTGCATACGGGACAAATTCCTATCCGAAAGTGACAAACGGCGGATCGTGCCCGGGAAATGGCATGACGTTGATCATCGGACCCGGCTGGACCGCAGTCAACAGGCGGTGAGTGCCGCAGATGGCCGCGGCAATTTCCAGTGCCATGCAGCGCCGCGGGAACGGCCGGGCGGTCCTCCCAGTTGGCGAAGGCACGTGCATTGCGCAGGCCCCGGCAGCGCAGCACGGCCTGCCCACTTGCAGATTTTGTTAAACGGCACGGCCTGCGTGAAGACCTTCCAGCACCGCCTCTTCGGCTGTCCGCGGTGCAATGCAATCGCCCGCGAGGTGGAGCTCGATGCCCAGGTCCCGCACAATGCCCTCGATTGCATTGTCAGGGGTGTGACCCTGACACAGGACCAGCGTTTCGACCCCTTCGCAAATCACCGGCTCATCGTTCATGATATGCTGTAGATAGACGCTGTCTTCGTCGGCTCCAAAAAGGCGCATATAGGGCAGTGTTTCGACTCCGAGGCTGTGCAAACGTCCGATGCCGGCATCGCGGACATACATCTGAATGGTCTGGCCGGGCATATAGCCGTTGACGGCAAGCCGGACCGAATGGCCATTCTGCGCCAGACGTTCGGCCACCCCGATACCGATCCAATCGGCGCGCCAATCCGCAACCACGACGGACTTGCCGATCTTGGCTTCACCCCGCAATACCTGCCAGGCGTCGACAACATGCATGTCGTCGCGCCCTTCGAAGTCAGGCCAGCGGGGTGTCGCACCTGCAGCAAGGATGATCGCGTCCGGCCGGTGATCCCGGATTATGTCCGCATCCACGGCCACTCCCTTGCGCACATCAACTCCGGCGAGGTCCAGTTCGCGCGTCAGATTGGTGATGATCCCGCCGAATTCCGCGCGATGCGGAAGCAGCTGAGCAAGCCGCGCCTGCCCTCCCAGCTGGGTGTCGCGTTCAAACAGCGTGACAGCATGGCCCCGCTCCGCGGCTGCCGCTGCAGCCTTCATGCCGGCGGGGCCGCCTCCAATAACCATCACACGGCGCCTGCCTGAAATAACGGGCGCTTCCCCCAAACGCAGCTCGCGGCCGCTCACCGGGTTCTGGATGCAGGAAATCGGATAGCCCGCGTGAAAATGGCCGATACAGGCCTGGTTGCAGCCGATGCAGGCGCGGATATCGTCGGTGCGCCCCGCCTCGGCTTTGCTGGCGATCAGCGGATCGCAGATCATCGCCCGTGTCATGCCGCACATATCCGCCTGACCAGACCTGATGATCCTCTCCGCCTCCTGGGGCTGGTTGATCCGCCCCGTGACAATGGTCGTGATGCCGGTGCGTTCCCGTATGCCCTGCCCCAGCGGTGCCGTATAACCGGCCTCCTGATACATGGGCGGTGCGATATGAACAGACCCTGCAAGCGTCGCCGAAGATCCCGCGACAACGCTGAAATAATCGGGCGCATTGTCTGCCGAGATGAGTGCGCATGCGTCGAGCATCCCCGGCTGATCGGCCCCGTCGTGGCTCATCTCGTCGCCCGAAAGCCGCAGCCCGACGGCAAAACCGGGGCCGGTTTTGCGCCGGATATCCTCGATAATTTCACGGATGAACCGTGTCCGGCCGGCCAGCGTGCCGCCACCGTAATGATCGTCGCGTTTGTTGACATGAGGGTTCAGAAACTGGGCCGGCAGGTATCCGTGCGAGCCGACGATCTCCACACCATCGAGGCCTGCAGCCTGCATCCTGCGCGCCGCATCGCCATAGGATGCAATCACCTCCGCGATCATTTCGAGGGGCATCGGGCGGGGCATGACGTGGAACCGCTCGTTCGGAACGGCCGATGCGCTGTAGGAGACCGGCGCAGTACCGTCTTCCGAGGCCAGCATTTCCCGGCCCGGGTGAAACAGCTGCGCGATCAAACCGGTATCGTGCCGGTGAATGGCCTCGGCCAGCCGGGTATAGCCGGGGATGCACTCATCGGTATCCACGCGGATCGGATCGGCAACGAAAACCGCGCTTGGATGAACAAGCGCAACCTCGGTCACGATAAGCCCGGCGCCGCCCTTGGCGCGTGCTTCGTGATAGGCAATCAGGGCGTCGCCTATCTTGCCATGTTCACTGAGATGGGTTTCGTGCCCTGTCGAAACGATACGATTGCGGAAGGTCAGATTGCCAATCGTAATCGGCGAGAAGAGTGCGGGGAAACGGGACTGGCTCATGCTGGTTCCTTGCAAATGCACTGTGCTTAAAATCCGGATGGGGCAATCGCCCAAATGACGACGGTTTTCTCATTGGATGGATTGCGGTAACGGTGCGGCGTGGCGCTGTCGAAGCCAAAGCTGTCGCCGGCATTGAGCCGGTACCGGGTGTCCCCCACCCAGAGATCAAGCGTGCCGCTGATCACAACCCCGGCCTCTTCGCCCTGATGGGCATAGACGGTCCCGACACCGCTGCCGGGTGCGAAGACACAGGAGAGCAGCTCTAATCCGCCACCCAGGGCCGGGGTAAGAAGTTCATCCTTGATACCGTCGCTGTACGCGATGGACCTGCGATCGCCTGACCGCACGATTGCCGACTTCCGGTCCCCGCTGGAGGAGGCATTGAAGAACCAGCTGACCGATACGCCCAGTGCCCGGCTTATCTTGAAAAGCGCGGTGACAGAGGGCCGGTTTTGGCCGCGCTCGATCTGGCTGATGAAGCCGGTCGACAGGCCGGTGAGTTCCGCGAGCTTTCCAAGCGTCAGCCCCTTCGACTTACGCAGATCGCGGATATCCTCGCCCAGCCCCGGATCGAGGCGCGAACTCTCCACCTGATCTATGTCGATGGCGTCGCAGACGACGCCGCCTTCGTGATGGTTGGGCATACAAAGCTCTCAGCTGTTCAATTTTACCCCAATAATTATACTTTCATAAAATCTGTCAAGAAGTTTCAAACTGCAGGCACGTCCTCTTCCAGCCGTCAACGTTCCTGAGTGAGCCTGCAGTTCAAGGCGCTGTACATAGTGTTGGCCGAGCAGTTTCATACCATTCGTTTTGCTCTCGGCACGGCGCTGGCGGTGTCACCGCGCTGCCGCCGCCGGATTGCACGGCCCTGGTTACAGTGACGCGGGCAATCCAAATGGCTTTGGGCAAGACTGTTCCCCCTGATTACGGATGAAAACCGGGGCAGAAGAGCCGCCCCGGTCTGCACTCACTTGTTCAGCACTTTTGTCAGCAGCAGATAGGCCGCTCCAGCCACAAACAGGCCCACAAACCATGCGTAGGTATAGACTGTGGCGAAGAAGTCCGAGGTGCCCGCGGTGACGCCGACACCGGCGAGGAAGCCCGGCAGGTTTGGCAGGATTCCGAGCACCAGCGCCAGAATGCCGGCCCAGTTGGTGCCGTTCTTGCCGGAATAGATGCCGTTCAGCTTGAACAATTCGGCCACTTCCAGCTTGGTCTTGCGCAGCAGGTAGTAGTCCGCCAGCATCACGCCCGCGATCGGACCCAGAAGCGCAGAAAAGGCGATCAGCAGGCCGACGATGTGGTTCACCAGGATCCAGGGGAACATGGCGACGCCAATGCCCGCGGTGATGTAGCCGCCGCGCTTGAGGTTGATCTTGCTGGGCGCGAGATTGGCAAAGCCGTGCGCCGGGGCCACCACATTGGCCGCCAGGTTGGTGGTCAGTGTCGCCACGATCAGCGCAAACAGCGCGATCACCACCGACAGGCCGCCCATCTTCTCGGACAGCTGGATCGGGTCCCAGATCGCCTCGCCAAAGATCACCACGGTGGCCGAGGTCACGGCTGAGGCGATGAAGGCAAACAGCGCCATCGGGATCGGCAGGCCGACCATCTGGCCCAGAAGCTGATCCTTCTGGCTGCGGGCGTGGCGGGTGAAGTCGGGGATGTTCAACGCCAGCGTCGCCCAGTAACCGATCATGCCGGTCAGACTGGGCCAGAACACCATCCAGAACTGGCCTTCCTTGGGCTGGCCGGGATCAAAGGCGCTGGGGGTCGAGAGCATTTCGCCAAAGCCGCCGGCGTTGACATAGGCCCAGCCCAAGAGCGCCAGACCAATCGCCAGCAGGAAGGGTGCCGCATAGGTTTCCAGCCAGCGGATCGATTCCGTGCCGTTTTTGATGAAGTAAAGATGCAGGCCCCAGAAGGCGAGGAAGCAGATGAACTCACCCGCGCTGATGCCGAGAATGGCCAGCGGCTCACCCGCCAGCGCACCGCCGGTCAGCGTGTTCAGGATCACGAAGATCGCCGCGCCGCCGACCCAGGTCTGAATGCCGAACCAGCCGCAGGCGACGATGCCGCGGGCCACCGCCGGGATTTTGGCGCCGGTGGGGCCAAAGGACGAGCGCAAGAGCACCGGGAAGGGGATGCCGTATTTGGTGCCGGCATGGCCCACCAGCACCATCGGGATCAGCACGATGGCATTGGCGGCCAGAATGGTCATCACCGCCTGATCCCAGCTCATGCCGGAGCCGATCAGGTAAGAGGCCAGCAGATAGGTCGGGATACAGACCACCATGCCCACCCACAGCGCCGAGATCGCCAGCCAATCCCAGGTGCGTTGCTCTGCCGTGGTCGGCAGCTGGTCTTCGTTGTATAATTCGGGATCAATCCCGCTCAGGTCTATCTGCTGTGGCGCCGCGGCGCCCTGTGCGGTATACCCGCTTGTTATATCAGCCATTATCAGTTTCCTCCCTGTTTATTTGGCGAACTGCGATGCCTGTCCTCCCAAACACCGCAGATGAAAAAACACCCCGGCCGAAGCCGGGGAGTTCCGTCAGACGCAAGCGGGCATGTTCTCCGCCGAGCGCTGCACCTGACGAGGTGCGGTAAGCTCCTTCCATTTCGACAGCGCCTTGTTCACCTCTGGGAAAGGCGCGCGTTCGACAAAACGCCCATGCCCGGGGGTGGCGCAGACGGTGCCATCCTCCACCGCCACTTCGCCGCGGCTGAGGGTGTAGCGCGGCAGGCCGGTCACTTCGCGGCCCGTAAAGACGTTGTAGTCGACCACCGACTGCTGGGTTCCGGCCGAGATCACCTTGGATTTCATCGGATCCCAGACCACCAGATCGGCGTCGGAGCCCTCAACAATCGCGCCCTTCTGCGGGTAGATGTTGAGGATCTTGGCGATGTTGGTGGAGGTGACGGCGACAAATTCGTTTGGCGTCAACCGGCCGGTGTTAACGCCCTCGCTCCACAGCACAGGCATCCGGTCTTCCAGACCGCCGGTGCCGTTGGGGATCTTGGTAAAATCATCGATGCCAAAGCGTTTCTGCTCCACCGAGAAAGCGCAGTGGTCGGTGGCGACCACCTGCAAGGATCCCGCCTGAAGGCCGGCCCAGAGGCTGTCCTGGTGGGATTTGTCGCGGAACGGCGGCGACATCACCCGCTGCGCGGCGTGGTCCCAGTTGGGGTTGCGGTATTCGCTGTCGTCCAGCACCAGATGCTGGATCAGCGGCTCGCCAAAGACGCGCATGCCCTTCTGGCGCGCCCGGCGGATCGCCTCATGCGCCTGTTCGCAGGAGGTATGCACCACATACAGCGGCACCCCCGCCATATCGGCGATCATGATGGCGCGGTTGGTGGCCTCGCCTTCGACCTCGGGCGGGCGCGACAGGCCGTGGCCTTCGGGACCGCGGATGCCGTCGGCCAGCAGTTTCTGCTGCATGGTGGCAACCACGTCGCCGTTTTCCGCATGCACCATCGGCAGCGCGCCAAGGGCGGCACAGCGGCGGAACGAGTCGAACAGCTCGTCATCCTCCACCATCAGGGCGCCCTTGTAGGCCATGAAATGCTTGAAAGAGTTGATGCCGAGATCCACCACCTGCTGCATCTCGTTGAAGACCTGCTCGCTCCACCAGGTCACCGCCATGTGGAAAGAATAGTCGGCGCAGGCGCGTTTGGACTTGGCGTGCCAAGCCTCCAGCACCTCCAGCATCGACTGGCCGGGGCTGGGCAGGCAGAAGTCCACCACCATGGTGGTGCCGCCCGCGAGACCGGCACGGGTGCCGGATTCAAAATCATCCGCCGAATGGGTGCCCATGAAGGGCATTTCCAGATGCACATGCGGGTCGATGCCGCCGGGCATCACGTAACAGCCCTCGGCGTCCAGCAGTCTGTCGCCGCTGAGGCCTGTGCCGATAGA
>NZ_JAXMOX010000133.1:0-12928 GCF_034669605.1 Leisingera sp. | reverse complement strand
CCGGCGCCGCGGGATGGGGGCCGCGGCGCCGGGCTTCAGGCTTTTGAAAGCGCCGCCGAAAGCGGCCGGCGCAGACCAGAATGGTTAAAATGCAAGCATTACGAATGCTGCGGCTGCAAACCGGGCAAAAAAAGGCGCCAAATATGCTGCAGTGCAGGTAGAGAGAATGTGCCGGGCATTGCGGGCCAGCGGCGTATCCTGCGGGGGCGGGGCGCCGCTGGCAGCATTTGCGGCGGTTGCCTGATTGTGGCGTGATGCCATGGCGTTAGGCCAAAAAAAAGGCCGAGCACTAAGCTCGGCCGAAGTCCAACAGGGAGGTATGGAGGGGGGGCGAAGCCGCCGCCTCCATGACCTTCATTTAGGGTGCCGGGCCTGCCCCTTCAAGGGGATTGACGCTAAACAAGGGTCAAAGCTGCTATGCGGAAATTGCATGGCTTGGGGGCTGCTCCGGTTCGAACTATCCAAAACGGGCCAAACCCCGGCCATACAGTGCAAATCCGTTCCGCTGATGTGCTGGCGCGGGTCAGAGTTTGCCCAGCTCTTTCATATGTTTCCGGTGCGCCATGATTTCGGATTGCACGAAGTCGCGGAACGCGCCGACACGCTGCGAATGGCGCAGTTCTTCGGGATAGGCGAGGTAGACCGGAACGCTGTGCTGATCCTCTTCCGGCAGCAATTCGACCAGCTGCGGGAATTCCTCGGTCACATAATCCGGCAGAATGCCGACACCCAGATTGTACAGAACGCTCTGCAACACGCCGAAATAGTTGTTGACGGTCAGCAGCGACCCCGGGTTCAGCGCCATCAGCTTTTTGCCCAGCACGGCAGCGGAGCCCACTTGGGCAGAGCGCTGGTTCTGGCAGATCAGCCGGTGCCGGGAGATGTCTTCAGAGGTTTCCAGGGGGCCGCGCTTTTTCAGATAGGCCGGCGAGGCATATAGCCCCATCCGCACGGTCATCAGCCGCTTGCGCACCAGATCGGCCTGGCTGGGCTCCTTCATGCGGATGGCCACATCAGCCTCGCGCATGGGCAGGTCCAGAACACGTTCCTCCAGCATCAGGTCGATTTTCAGATTGGGGTATTGCTCATACAGTTTGGTCAGCCGCGGCGCCAGCCACAGGGTGCCGAACCCGACCGTGGTGGTGACCCGCAGTTCGCCGAACACTTCCTCCTCGCTGTCGCGGATGCGGGCAGAGGCGGCTTCAAGCCGTGTGGACATGGATTGGGTGGCGTCAAACAGCAGCTCTCCCTGTTCGGTGAGAATCAGTCCGCGCGCATGCCGGTGGAACAGCGTCGTATTCAAGGCCTCCTCCAGCGCCCGGATCTGGCGGCTGACCGCCGATTGCGACAGATTCAGCCTGTCACCGGCATGGGTCAGGCTGCCCGCATCGGCCACCGCGTGAAATATTCTGAGCTTATCCCAATCCATATGCGTTACTTTCTGTGCGTTTGGGGCCGACCGTATGAAATCTTAGTTATGTATCAGTTTTCGTGGCGCAAGCGAGCAAAAACGAAAAAAAAGCGGCTATTCAGGTCAGTAGTTATGACCTATTCTCAGGGCCATAAAGTGCAAGCTAATCCCGGTTGAGGAGGCCATGATGAGCACGCCGAAAATCTCACTCAATGACAAATACGACCTGACGAAATCGCCGGTGCTGCTGAACGGCACCCAGGCGCTGGTGCGGCTGATGCTGATGCAAAAGCACCGCGACCAGGCGGCAGGTCTGAATACCGCCGGACTTGTCACCGGCTACCGCGGCTCGCCCCTGGGGGCAGTCGACCTGCAAATGAGCAAGGCCGAGAAACATCTGAAGGCGGCGGATATCACCTTTCAGTACGGTCTGAACGAGGACCTGGCGGTAACCGCCCTGTGGGGCGCGCAGCAGGCCGAGGTCCGCGGCGAAGGCAAATACGACGGCGTGTTCGGCCTGTG
Source organism: Leisingera sp. (assembly GCF_034669605.1). Taxonomy (GTDB): domain Bacteria; phylum Pseudomonadota; class Alphaproteobacteria; order Rhodobacterales; family Rhodobacteraceae; genus Leisingera. Next base: position 10,995 of record NZ_JAXMOX010000133.1, on the reverse strand, counting down.
GTACGGCAAGGGGCCGGGCGTGGACCGCTCCGGCGATGCGATCCGCCACGCCAATATGGCCGGCTCGTCCAAGCACGGCGGCGTTCTGCTGGCGATGGGCGACGACCACACCGGCGAAAGCTCCACCGTGCTGCACCAGTCGGAATGGTCGCTGCTGGACTGCTACCTGCCCATCGTCAGCCCGGCCGGGGTGCAGGAAATCCTGGATTACGGCATTTACGGCTACGCGCTCAGCCGGTTCTCTGGCCTGTGGACCGGTCTCAAGACCATGAAGGACACCATCGAGGTGACCTCGGTTGTCGATGCCCGCCCGGAGCGGATGCAGCTGGTGATCCCGGACTTCGACATGCCGGCAGACGGATTGAACATCCGCCTGGACGACGACCGTTTCCGCCAGGAAGACCGCATTATCGACTACAAGCGCTTTGCGGCCGAGGCGTTTTCCCACGCCAACAAGATGGACAAACGCATGTGGGGCAAGCCCGGTGCCAAGATCGGGTTCGTTGCCGCGGGCAAGAACTGGCTCGACCTGGTGCACGCGCTGAAACTGCTGAACATCGACGAGACCATGGCCGAACGCCTCGGGCTGACCACCTATAAGGTGGGCCAGACCTGGCCGATGGACATGAAGGGCTTTCACGACTGGGCCGAAGATCTGGACCTGATTGTCGTGGTCGAGGAAAAACGCAAGCTGATCGAGATCCAGATCAAGGAAGCGATCTTTGACGACCGCCGGGGCCGCCGGGTCTATGGCTGGTACAAAGGCGGTGCCGGCAGCCTGCACCGCGAGGAGCTGTTCCCGACACGCTATGCGCTTGACCCGATCATGATTGCCGAAAAACTGGGCGGTATCCTGATCGAGGAAGGCCGCGAGACCGAGGCTATCCGCGCAGGCCTGGAAGGTCTGTCCGAAGCCCGCCGCGCCGACAATGCCGAGGAAATCGCCACCCGTTTGCCCTACTTCTGCTCGGGCTGCCCGCACAATTCCTCCACCAAACTACCGGAGGGCTCGCGCGCCTATGCCGGCATCGGCTGCCACTTCATGGTGCAGTGGATGGACCGCGAAACAACCGGCTTTACCCATATGGGCGGCGAGGGCGTCAACTGGGTCGGCGAGGCGCCGTTCTCAAACCGCAAGCATGTGTTCCAGAACCTTGGCGACGGCACCTATAACCACTCCGGCGTGCAGGCGATCCGTGCCGCGCTCGCCGAGGGGACCAACATCACCTACAAGATCCTTTATAATGATGCGGTTGCGATGACCGGCGGGCAAGCTGCCGAGGGCGGCCTCACCGCGCAGCAGATCGCGCATGAGCTGACCGCAATGGGCGTCAAGACCATCGCCGTGGTCTATGACGAAAAAGAGGATGTGGACGCCGCGCTGTTTCCAGCGGGCATGCGGATGCACGAACGCGCCGAGATGATGAAGATCCAGCGCGAGTTCGAACAGGTCGAGGGCGTCTCAGCTATCATCTACATCCAGACCTGCGCCGCCGAGAAACGCCGCCGCCGCAAGAAGGGCCAGTTTCCGGACCCGGACCAGCGGGTGTTCATCAACACCGATGTCTGCGAGGGCTGCGGCGATTGCGGGGTGCAGTCGAACTGTGTGTCCATCGTGCCCAAAGACACCGAACTCGGCCGCAAACGGGCGATCGACCAGTCCTCCTGCAACAAGGATTTCTCTTGCGTGAACGGGTTCTGCCCGTCCTTTGTGACGGTGGAAGGCGCGAAGATCCGCAAGGAGGCGACGGCGGATATCGACCTGCCGCATCTGCCCAAGCCGCAGCTGCCCGCCATTGACGGCACCCACAACGTGGTGATCACCGGTGTCGGCGGCACCGGCGTGGTGACCATCGGTGCGGTGCTGGCACAGGCGGCGCAGATCGACGGGCTGGGCGCCGGGCTGATGGAAATGGCCGGTCTCGCCCAAAAAGGCGGTGCAGTGCATATCCACTGCCGGATTGCACAGACACCCGAGGATATTTCGGCGATCCGCGTCGCCACCGGCGAGGCGCATGCGCTGATCGGCGGTGACCTGGTGGTCAGCGCCGGCGCCAAGACCCTGGGCCTGACCTCCACCGGCCGCACCGGCGCGGTGGTGAACAGCCACGAGATCATCACCGGCGATTTCACCCGCAACACCGAGTTTGCCATTCCCACAGACCGGCTGCAGGTGGCGCTGCAGGCGCGGCTGCGCGACCGGGTGGATCTGTTCGATGCCTCGGAGCTGGCGCGCGCCACCATGGGCGACTCGATCTTTTCCAACATGATGGTGTTCGGCGGCGCCTGGCAGCGCGGCCTGGTGCCGGTCAGCCACGCGGCTATCGAACAGGCGATTGAAATGAACGGCGCCGCGGTGGACCGGAACAAACGTGCCTTTGACATCGGCCGCTGGGCAGTGCTGCACCCGGAAGAGGCGGCAAAGCTGATCCAGCCAACGGTGGTGGACAAGCCGAAGACGCTGGACGAGAAAATCGCCTTCCGCGCCGATCAGCTGGTGGCCTATCAGGGCAACGGCCTGGCCAAACGCTATGCCAGGCTGCTGGAGGGCATCAGTGATCCCGCTCTGAAAGAGGCGGTGGCAAAGGGCTATCACAAGCTGCTGTCCTACAAGGACGAATACGAGGTCGCCCGCCTGCTGCTGGACAGCCGCGCCAAGGCGGAAGCAGAGTTTGAGGGCGATCTGAAACTCTCCTACCACCTGGCGCCGCCGATGCTGAGCGGCACCGATCCCAACGGCCGCCCGAAAAAGCGCAGGTTCGGCGCCGGCATGGAGCGCGGCTTCCGTTTGCTGGCCAAGCTGAAACGCTTGCGCGGCACGCCGCTTGACATCTTTGGCTATACCGCCGAGCGCAAGATGGAGCGCGCGCTGATCAAGCAATATGAGGCTGACATGAAGGAATGGCTGCCCAAAGCAGCGCCCGGGATCCTGGAGCCGCTGACGGCATTGGCTGAACTGCCGCTTTCGATCCGCGGTTTCGGCCCGGTGAAGATGGCGAATGAGCAGAAGGCCGCAAAACGCCGCGAGGAGCTGCTGGCCGCGCTGCGCCAGGGCGGCGTGCCGATCAAAGAGGCCGCGGAATAATCACAAGGGCAGGGCGGGGCACTCCCGCCCGCTCCGGACCATCCGCAGGATGGCCCCTCCCGGTTGGGCCCGGCGCCGCGCTGACGCGCGGCGTTTGCCATTCCTCCTCCGCTCTGCTTCTTTCTGGTCAGAACTACTCCGGGGTCCGGGGCAGCGCCCCGGCCGTCCCTTGCTGCAATTCGTCACGCCCCTGTTGCGCAACCGTTGCATAATATGCCCCAGGCCGTATCTGGCCGGTGATGCAAGACGGAGAAGCCATACAGATGCACGCGCAACGCCATATAGCCCGTGATATTTCCTATGCCCATTCCGCCTCCACCCGCGCCGGCCGCGCGGTGATCCGGCTGATGGAGAACTCCACCGGGCGCCTCAGCCTGATCCGCCGCGCTGCCGGTTATGAGCAGGAGGTGGCCGCGGGCCGCAGCTTCTGGTCCGTCATGGCGGACCGCTATGGGCTGACGCTGGATGTGGCAGGCGGAGCGCTGAGCAATATCCCGCAGGACAGGCCGGTTATCCTGATCGCAAACCACCCCTATGGCATTCTCGACGGGCTGATGATGGGCCATATCCTGGCCCAGACCCGCGGCGATTTCCGCATTCTGGCCAACCACGTGTTCCGCAAGGCCGAAGACCTTAACAAGGTGATCCTGCCAGTGGATTTCGCCGATACCAAGGAGGCGCTGCGCACCAACCTGGAAACCCGGCGGGAAGCACTAAACTACTTGGGGCAGGGTGGCGCCATCGGCATCTTTCCCGGCGGCACCGTGTCCACTGCGGCGCACCCCCTGGGCCAGCCGATGGATCCTGGCTGGCGCGGCTTCACGGCGCGGATGATTGCTAAGTCCGATGCGGTGGTGGTGCCGGTGTTTTTTGACGGCCATACTTCGCGCCTGTTCCAGATTGCCAGCCATCTGCATGCCACCTTGCGCATGGGGCTGCTGATCAAGGAATTTCGCAAACGTATCAATACGCCGGTCAAGGTGGTGATCGGCGCGCCGATTGGCGGCGAGGTGCTCGGCCCGCTGGCGGGCGATACAAAAGCTCTTATGGATTTCTTGCGCAAAGCGACGTATGAGCTGTCACCAGTACCGCTCGACCCGCAGGTTTACGGGTTTGAGTTCGAAGAGAAACACCGCGTGTGAGAGAGCTTTATGGCTGTTGGCATCTTTGATTCAGGTTTGGGCGGGCTGACCGTCCTTGACGCGGCGCAGAAGCGCCTGCCGGATGTGGATTTTCTGTATTACGGCGACAATGCCCGCGCGCCTTATGGCGTGCGCGACGCCGAGGATGTCTATCAGCTGACCAAAGCGGCGGTCGAAGACATGTGGAGCAAGGGCTGCGATCTGGTGATCCTGGCCTGCAACACCGCCTCGGCGGCGGCGCTGCGCCGGATGCAGGAAGGCGGGCTGCCCAAGGGCAAACGGGTGCTGGGTGTCTTCGTGCCGCTGATCGAGGCGCTGACCGAGCGGCAGTGGGGCGACAATTCGCCGCCGCGCGAGGTTGCGGTTCAGCATGTGGCGCTGTTTGCCACGCCTGCCACTGTTGCCAGCCGCGCCTTTCAGCGGGAACTGGCGTTCCGCGCGATCGGCGTTGATGTCGAGGCGCAAAGCTGCGGCGGCGTGGTCGATGCGATCGAGGACGGCGACATGATCCTGTCCGAAGCGCTGGTGCGCAGCCATGTGGATGCGCTGAAGCGCAAAATGCCCCACCCCGAGGCGGCGATCCTCGGCTGCACCCATTATCCGCTGATGGAAGAGACCTTCCAGGCCGCGCTGGGGCAGGAGGTCAAGGTGTACAGCCAGGGCAATCTGGTGGCCGACAGCCTGGCTGATTACCTGCAGCGCCACCCGGACATGTACGGTGCAGGCACGGGCGGCTATTTCACCACCGGAGATCCGGCCCGCGTCAGCGACCGCGCCACCCAGTTTCTCCGACGGGAAATCACCTTTCAGCCGGCCTGACCGCAATCGCCCCGGAACCTTGTTCCAGGGCAATCTGCGCGGGCGCATTTCCCCTATCCCTCTCCGCAGATGGCTGCGGAACCGGCATATCATAGTGAAAGACGAGGTCTGACATGACCCATAAAGTGGCTATCCTTGGCGCTTCCGGCTACACCGGCGCTGAACTGGTGCGGTTGATTGACCAGCACCCGAACATCGGCATCGCGGCGCTCTCGGCCGACCGCAAGGCCGGCATGACCATGGCCGAGGTGTTCCCGCATCTGCGCCATATGGAGCTGCCGGCGCTGTGCAAGATCGACGAAATCGATTTCTCGAACATCGACCTGTGTTTCTGCGCCCTGCCGCACAAGACCAGCCAGGACGTCATTGCTGCACTGCCCAAGACCCTGAAGATCGTCGATCTGTCAGCGGACTTCCGGCTGCGCGATCCGGCGGAATACGAGAAATGGTACGGCAACCCGCATGCGGCGCTGGAACAGCAGGCCGAAGCCGTCTACGGCCTCACCGAGTTCTACCGGGACGAGATCAAATCGGCCCGGCTGGTGGCCGGCACCGGCTGCAACGCGGCCACCGGCCAGTTTGCCCTGCGCCCGCTGATCGAAGGCGGCGTCATTGATCTGGATGATATCATTCTGGACCTGAAATGCGCCGTGTCGGGCGCGGGCCGGTCGCTCAAGGAAAACCTGCTGCATGCGGAGCTGAGCGAGGGCTACAATGCCTATGCCATCGGCGGCACCCACCGGCATCTCGGCGAATTCGATCAGGAATTCAGCAAAATTGCGGGCCGCCCCGTGAAGGTGCAGTTCACCCCCCATTTGCTGCCCGCCAACCGGGGCATTCTGGCGACCGTCTATGTGAAGGGCGATGCCAAGGTTATCCACGATACCTTTGCCAAGGCTTACGCAGATGAGCCGTTTATCGAACTGCTGCCGTTCGGTGAAGCGCCCAGCACCCACCATGTGCGCGGCTCGAACTTCTGCCATATCGGCGTGGCGCAGGACCGGATCGAGGGCCGCGCGATTGTCTTTGCCGCGCTGGATAATCTGACAAAAGGCAGCAGCGGGCAGGCCTTGCAGAACGCAAACCTGATGTTAGGTGAAACGGAGACCGAAGGGCTGATGATGGCGCCGCTGTTCCCCTGATCCGGGGGGGGGGCGCGCAATCAGGAGCCCTGAAATGAGGACACCATGAAAAACCTGAAGAAACAGCGCCGGATCCAGGTCATTGCCGTTGCCGCAGTGGCGCTGGTGGTTGCAACTGCCCTGATCGGCTATGCCATGCGTGACGGGATCAACTATTTCCGCTCGCCCAGCCAGGTGGCCGAGGCGCCGCCCGACCCCTCCGAAGTGTTCCGCATCGGCGGCCTGGTTGAGGAAGGAAGCCTGCTGCGCGGCCAGGGCGAAACCGTGCGCTTTGCTGTCACTGATGGCGGCGCGACGGTGCAGGTCGCCTATACCGGTGTGCTGCCGGACCTGTTTGAAGAGAACCAGGGCATGGTCGGAACCGGACGTTACGTGAACGGTGTCTTTGAAGCCTCTGAAATTCTGGCAAAACATGATGAAACCTATATGCCCAAGGAAGTCGTGGATGCGTTGAAGGCGCAGGGGGTCTATCAGGAGCCTGAAACCTGATACAGGTACCGAACCAAAACGCTCCCGCCCCAAAGGCGCCTCCCCGCGGGGAGGCGTTTTGCGTTGGGCCGGGCGCCGCGCGGTGCGCGGCGCGTCAGCGCCCCTGAGGCGGTGTTGCGCAGGGTGCGTACGCTGCTGTCAGGAGATCTTTCCGCATTTGCACGATGATTGCCCTGGATTGACCCGGTAGAAAAAGGGTGAGGTGCGATGCAGACTGTACAGGAAATCGCTGCGCAAATCGTGGCGCGTGAAGGCGGCTTTGTGAATGATCCGGAGGATCCCGGAGGGGCCACCAAATACGGGGTCACCATCGGCACCCTGCGGCGGCTGGGGCTGGATCTGACCGGCGATGGCACCGTTGATCCGGCCGATGTGCGGGCACTGAGCCGGGCGCAGGCAATTGAAATCTTCATCCGCCATTATTTCGAAGCGCCCCGGATCGCCGCCCTGCCGGAATGCCTGCAGGCGACGGTGTTTGACATGTTTGTGAATGCCGGCAGCAACGCGGTGCGCATCCTGCAGCGTTTGCTGTGCGAGATGGGCTACAGCGTTGCGGTGGACGGCACGATCGGGCCGCAGACAGCAGGCGCCGCCGCCGATGCGGCCGCCATTGGCGCAACCGCGCTGCGCGATGCTTACGGGGTGGCGCGCCGGAATTATTACTTTCGTCTGGCGGACCGCCGCCCGTCCAGCCGCAAATACGCCCGCACCCGCGCAGGCGGCAAAGGCGGCTGGATCAAACGGGCCGAGGAATTCCTCTCGCCGGGCTACCGCCTGAACCGGCAGTCCTTTCAGGAAAGGATCGCGGCATGGGGGTGATCGCTGACATTCTGGGGTTTGTTTTCGGCAGCCAGCGCAATGTCCTGCGGGAAACTGCCGAAATCTTTCGCGAAAACGCCGAAGCCGGTGCCGCCCGCGGACATGACGTGCGGATTGCAGCGCTTGGCCAGTTCGGCGGCGAATTTCAGCAGCCCGCGAAAGGCTGGTTCGACAGGTTCATGGACGGGCTGAACCGGCTGCCGCGTCCGATGCTGGTACTGGGAACGCTGGCGCTGATGGTGTCAGCGCTGAGCGACCCGGTGTGGTTTGCCGCCCGGATGCAGGGGCTGGCCCTGGTGCCGGAACCGTTGTGGTGGCTGCTGGGCGTCATCGTCTCCTTCTACTTCGGAGCGCGGCACCAGGTGAAGGCACAGGACTTTCAGCATGGGCTGGCCGCCAGCATGGCCCGGGTGCCGCAGGCCGTCGAAAACATCGCCGCGCTGGACAGGCTGCAGGCAGACTCCCCTGCGGCGGCCTCCACCGGCACTGACGCCGCGGCCCGGCTTCAGGCCACCGCTGCGGACGAAAATCCGGCGCTGGAAGCCTGGAAAGCCCGGCGCGGCTGATCACAATTTACCCGCTGCGGCGGCATGGCGCGGCGAATGCCATTGGCCCGCCCGGCGGACAGGCGTATAGGAAAACACATGATTACAGAGCTTGGCCACTTCGCCCTTATCCTCGCCTTCATGATTGCGATCGTGCAGGCCGTCATCCCCTTGATCGGCGCCCATAAACGCTGGCCCGGCTGGATGGCCGTGGCGGAACCGGCGGCACAGGCGCAGTTCCTGTTCACCGCCTTTGCCTTCGGGGCGCTGACCTGGGCCTTCATCACCTCGGATTTCTCGCTGAAGCTGGTGACGCTGAACAGCCATTCGGCCAAGCCGTTGCTCTACAAGATCTCCGGAACCTGGGGCAACCACGAGGGCTCGATGCTGCTGTGGGTGCTGATTGTCGCTCTGTTCGGCGCGATGGCCTCGGTCTTTGGCGGCGGGCTGCCGCCCACATTGAAGGCCCGTGTGCTGGCGGTGCAGGCGGCGATTGGGGTGGCGTTTTATGCCTTTATCCTGTTCACGTCGAACCCGTTCCTGCGTTTGACTGTACCGCCGTTCGACGGCCAGGATCTGAACCCGCTGCTGCAGGATCCGGGCCTCGCCTTCCATCCGCCGTTCCTTTACCTAGGCTATGTCGGGCTCAGCATGACATTTTCCTTTGCCGTTGCCGCCCTGATCGAGGGCCGCATCGATGCCGCCTGGGGCCGCTGGGTGCGGCCCTGGACGCTGGCGGCCTGGATCTTTCTGACCATCGGTATCGGGCTGGGCTCCTGGTGGGCCTATTACGAGCTGGGCTGGGGCGGGTTCTGGTTCTGGGACCCGGTTGAAAACGCCTCCTTCATGCCCTGGCTGCTGGCGGCTGCGCTGCTGCATTCCGCCATTGTGGTCGAGAAACGCGAAGCGCTGAAAAGCTGGACCATCCTGCTGGCGATCCTGGCCTTTGGCTTCTCGCTGATCGGCACCTTTATCGTGCGGTCGGGGATTATCACCAGTGTGCATGCCTTTGCCAATGACCCGGAACGGGGCGTGTTCATCCTGTTTATCCTGGCGTTCTTCACCGGCGGTGCGCTGACGCTGTTTGCCGCCCGCGCACAGGCGATGGAGGCCAAGGGCGTCTTTGGCGTGGTCAGCCGCGAAAGCGCGCTGGTGGCCAATAATATCCTGCTGGCGGTCAGTTGCTTTGTGGTTTTCTTCGGCACCGTCTGGCCGATCGTGGCGGAGATGGTCTTTGCCCGCAAGCTGAGCGTCGGCCCGCCCTTCTTCAATTCGGCCTTCACCCCCTTCATGGTGGTGCTGGGGCTGATCATGCCGGTTGGCGCCATGCTGCCGTGGAAACGCGGGCGGATCGGGCGCACAGCCTGGCAGCTGCGCTATGTCTTTGTGCTGGCGGTATCGCTGGGTGTGCTGGCCTGGGCGCTGCAGACCGGCAAGTCCGCGCTGGGGCCGGTGGGCCTGTTCCTGGGCTCCTGGATGGTATTCGGAGCGCTGGCTGATCTTTGGCTGCGCAGCGGAAAAACGGGCCGCCTGCAGCGGATGCTGCGGCTGCCGCGGGCCGATTGGGGCAAGGCAGTGGCCCATGGCGGTTTGGGCATCACCATCTTTGCCATCGCGGGCCTGACGGCCTGGGAGCAGGAGGATATCCGTGTGGCCCGGATCGGTGAACCCTTCGACGTCGGCGCCTTCACCCTGGTGCTGAAGGACGTCAGCCGCGAGCAGGGACCGAACTATTTCTCCAGCAAGGGCCGGGTGGAGGTGACCCGTAACGGGCGGCCCGAGGCGCTGTTGTTCCCGGAGAAACGCGACTATCCCGTCGCGCGGATGCCCACCACCGAGGCCGCCATTGATTACCGTGTCGCACGCGACCTTTATGTGGTGCTGGGCGACCAGCAGGCCGATGGCAGCTGGACCATGCGCACCTACATCAAGCCCCTTGCCAATTGGATCTGGGGCGGCTCGATCCTGATGGCGCTTGGCGGGCTTCTGAGCCTCAGCGACCGGCGCTTCCGTGTCGCTGCCGGTGCACGCAAATCGCCCTCTGCAGGAGTGCCCGCTGAATGAAATTGCGACGTCTGATCCTGGCCCTGGCGGCGCTGCTGGCCGTCTCTGTGTTTGCGCCTGCGCCGGTTTTGGCAGTGGAACCGGATGAGGTTCTGGCCGACCCGCTGCTGGAAGCCCGCGCGCGGGAATTGTCCAAGGACCTGCGCTGCCTTGTCTGCCGCAATGAAAGCATTGACGAATCCAATGCCGAACTGGCCCGCGACCTGCGCCTTTTGCTGCGCGAGCGGCTGCTGGCTGGCGACAGCGACCGCGAGGCCATGGCCTTTATCGTGGATCGCTATGGCGAATATGTGCTGTTGCGGCCCACCGCCAGCGGCGCCAATTGGCTGCTGTGGGCGGCAGCGCCGCTGATGCTGCTGGCCGCTTTGGTGATCGCTGTTTTCTATCTGCGGGGACGCGCCCGCGCCCCCAAAGCCGCCGAGCAGGGGCTGAGCGCCGAGGAGCAGGAGCGGCTGCGGAAAATCCTCGAGGATTGACGCCGGGTCCGGCTTTCCGGCGGCCGGGCTTTCCGTCACCATACCTGCAAACGGCCAGGCGGAACCGTCTTTGGCCCCTGAATGCAAGCTAGGCGAGGCACTTCGATGGACTATAAGGAAATCCTGTATTCTCAGCAGGACGGGCTGGCGGTTGTCACCCTGAACCGCGAAGCGCGCAAGAACGCGCTGAACAGCCGGATGCGGTCCGAGATCACCCATGCGATGCGGATGGCGGCAGGTGAAGCGCGGGCCGTGGTGCTGACCGGGGCGGGCGATGCCTTTTGCTCGGGCCAGGACCTGAGTGATGCGGGCAGCGGCGGCAAGCTCGATCTGGAGCGCACGCTGCGCGACGAATACCTGCCGATGCTGCAGGCGATTTATGACTGCCCGGTGCCGGTGGTGGCGGCCGTCAAC
>NZ_JAXMOX010000132.1:0-12990 GCF_034669605.1 Leisingera sp. | reverse complement strand
GCCTTCAGGCCAGTCCGGGGTCAGATCGGCGGGCTGTGCCACCGGTGCCGGGGCAGCGGCCTTGGCTGGGGCAGGCTGCGCGGCTTGCGCCGGGGCCGCGGCTGCGGTTCGGACAGTTGCAGGTCTCAGGCGAAACCAATGTCCGCGAGGACGCCATCCGCCGGATCGCAGGTTTCCCGGAAGGCGAAGCATTCCACCCCGATCTGGTCTCCAAATCCGCCACCCGGCTGCGCCGCACCGGCACGTTTTCCACTGTGGTCCTGCGCGAGGCCGAACAACCGAATGCGGACGGCACCCTGGATTTTGTGGCGCGGGTCGAGGATCTGCCGCCGCGCCGCCTGACCTTCGGGGCCGAGATCAGCTCCTCCGACGGGGTCGAGCTGTCGGGCACCTGGATGCACCGCAATCTGTTTGGCGCTGCCGAAAAACTGCGGATCGAAGCCCGGCTCAGCGGCATTGGCAGCAGCAATGACATTGACGGGCGCATTGCAGTGCGGCTGGACCGGCCCGCAGCGCTGGGGCCGGATGACGGCATCTTCTATCTGGCCGAGGCGGAACGGCTGGACGAGGAACACTTCAGTGCCACCCAAATGCTGGGCGCCATAGGTGCGCGGCGGACGTTTTCAGAAAATTTCTTTGCTGAGGCTGCCCTTGGCGTCTCCTCCACCCTGGCAAAGGACGTGTTCGGCAAACGCCGCTTCAAGTATCTGAGCGGCCGGATCCGGGCCGAATATGACGGGCGGGACAGCCGTGTGGACCCCTCAAACGGCTACTTCCTGCAAGGCGGCGCTACCCCATTCTTTGGCATTGACGGCAACAAATCCGGCTTGCAGATCAAAGGGGACGGGCGAGCCTATCACGGGTTGGGAGCAGATGACCGGATCGTGCTGGCCGGGCGGTTGCAGATGGGGTCCGTGATCGGGCCGTCGCTGAATGAAGTCTCCCCCACCTTGCTGTTCTTCTCCGGCGGTGCGGGATCTGTGCGCGGGCATGAATTCCAATCGCTGGGCGTGCCTGTTGGCACCGGCACTGCCGGCGGGCGCAGTTTTCTGGCGTTGTCCGGCGAAGTGCGGGGCAAGGTCACCAGCAAGATTTCCCTGGTCGGGTTCTATGACATCGGCTTTGTCGATGCGGACAGTATTGTGTCCGGCTCTTCCCCACGCCACGCCGGCGCAGGCATTGGCCTGCGCTATGATGTGGCCGGCATCGGCCCGATCCGGCTTGACCTCGCCTATCCGGTGGACGGCGGGACCGAGGATGGGCTGCAATTCTATATCGGGATAGGACAGGCGTTTTGAAACAGTTTCTAGGCCTTGCCCTTGCCCTGGGGCTGACAGTTGCGCCGGCGGCGGCGCAGGACACCGCAACAGATGACGCCGGCGGGCTGCTGGTCGATTTCCTTGAGGATACACTGTCCGGAGACAGCCGTTATATCAGCGTGACGGGTCTTGAGGGGGCGTTCTCCTCGCAGGCCAAGATCAGGAAAATCACGGTGGCGGATGAAAAGGGCATCTGGCTGACCATCGAAGGCGCTGAACTCGACTGGAACCGGCTGGCGCTGCTGCGCGGGCGGTTCTCGGTCAATGAACTGTCGGCAGAACGCAGCACGGTGGCGCGCGCGCCCGAACCGCTGCCGCCGGACCCCGAACTGCCGGAGCCTGAAGCCACGCCTTTTGCCCTGCCGGAGCTGCCGGTTGCGATTGAACTGGGCGAGATCAAGGCGAACCGGATCGAACTGGGCGAGGAGCTGGCCGGCTCGGCGGCCAGCCTGTCGGTCGAGGGCTCGCTGTTGCTGGCGGACGGGGCGCTGGATACCAGGCTGGCAGCCGCCCGGCTCGACAAACCCGGTGATCACTTCCGGCTCGAGGCCGGCTATGCCAACGAGACCCGGCAGATCACCCTGGATCTGGCAGTGGAGGAAAGCCCCGGCGGTCTGATCTCCCGCAGCCTGGGTCTGCCGGGCAGCCCCGAGTTGCAACTGACTGCCCAAGGCAGCGGCCCGGTCAGCGACTTCACTGCGGATATCCTGTTCAGCACCAATGGCGCGGAACGGCTGGCAGGCAAGGTTGTGCTGGCCGCCCAGCCGCTGGCCGAAGACGCCGCCCCCGAAACCGCGCGCAGCATTGCCTTTGCCGCGGATCTTGGTGGTAATATAGACGTACTGCTGCCGCCGGTGCACCGGCCGTTCTTCGGCCCCGGCCTGCGGCTCAACGTCAAGGGCCTGCGGGCCGGAAGCGGCGCGGTGGCGCTGGACACGCTGGTCCTGCGCACCAATGCGCTGCAGGTCACCGGCGCTGCAACGCTGGACGCAGCCGGCAAGCTGGACACTGCAAATCTGAAAACCGCAATCACCCCGCCTGCAGGCCAGGCTGCCGTCGCCCTTCCCGTTGGCGGCGGGCAAACCACGCTGGGGTCAGCGGACCTGCAGTTGAAAAAGACAATCGCCGGCAATTGGACCCTGGACGGGGTGCTCAACCAGCTAAGCCATCCAGGCGCCCTGGTGGACCGGGCCGAGGTTGCGGGCCGCGGCACGCTGGATCAAGACAGCGGCTTTGCACTGGAAGGGCGGCTGTCCGCAGGACTGAGCGGCTTCCAGCCCCGCGATCCGGCCCTGGCCAAGGCCACCGGCAATGAAATCCGCTTTGAAGGCACCCTCACCACTGAAGGCCCCGGCACGCTGCAAATCACCGGTATGGAGCTGCGCGGCAGCGACTATCAGGCTGCGGGCGGCATGGCTTTCAATGGCCTGGAGGAAGGGATGAAAATCAGCGCTGACCTGACCGCGGGCCTGGCTGATCTGGCCCGGTTCTCGGACCTGGCCGGGCGCCCTCTGGGCGGCGCGGTGCAGGCAGCGGTCAAAGGCTCCTTTACACCGCTGTCCGGTGCGTTTGCCACCAACCTGTCAATGCAGGCGCAGGACCTGTCGGCGGGCATTGCCCAGGCAGATGAACTGCTGGCAGGCACGACCACGCTGGCACTGCAGGCCGCACGGGACGAGAACGGCATCGTGATCGACCGTTTCGAGCTGGCAGGCAGCGCGCTGCAGGCCAGCGCCGCGGGCACGCTCAACAGCGATGCCGGGCGGATGGAGATCGGTGCCAAGATAAACCGGCTGGAGGTGCTGCTGCCGCAAGCGCCCGGCGCGCTGGAACTGGCCGCCGCCCTCACTCGCAATGGCGATACCCTCAGCGGTGTGGCAGAACTGAAAGGACCGCATACCTCCAGCGCCGAACTGAATGGATCCGTCACCCGGGAGGGCGATGCTGATTTCACCTTTGCCGCCGCCCTGAACGAGCTGGAACGGTTTGTGCCGCAACTGGCCGGCAAGCTGACCGCCGGCGGCACCGCCGCGCGGCGAAACGGGGAATGGCAGATTGCAGGCAAGGCTGCGGGCCCAGCCGCCATCGCCGCGGATATCGAGGGCCGCTTTACCGAAAGCAACGGCAGCACGGATCTGCGCTTTGATGCAGCCATCGGCCAGCTGCAGCGGCTGGTCCCCGACCTGCCCGGCCGCCTCGACGCCAAGGGCACCGCGGCGCGGCGCGACGGCACCTGGACCATCGACAGCACGGCCAGCGGCCCCGCCGGCATCGACAGCCGCGTTGCCGGCAGCTGGAGCGAGGCCAAAGGCACCGCTGATGTCTCCGCCAAGGGCACCCTGCGGCTGGAAGGGCTGAACCCGTTCATCTCCCCAAACCTGATGCAGGGGCCTGCGAATTTCGACATCGCCTTGCGGGGTGTTCCGGCACTGGAAGGCTTGAGCGGCACCATCAGTGTCCCCGGCGCCTCGCTGGCCATTCCGGCAGCAGCGCAGCGGGTGGATGATATCAACGCCACCGTCTCCATCGCCCGCTCCAGCGCGCAGCTGCAGGTCTCGGCCCGCCCGCGCGACGGCGGCACGGTGCGGATCAGCGGCCCGGTCGGGCTGCTGCCGCCCTTCAACGGCAACCTGCAGATCGCGATCGGCGATGTGGTGGTGACCGACAACCTGTCCTATGAAACCCTGCTGAACGGAACTCTGGCGATGTCCGGCGCCATGGCGGGCAGCAACCGGATCGAAGGGCGGATCGATGTGGGGGAAACCAACATCAACCTGAACACCGCCGGCGGCTCGGTCTCTGCTGCGCCGATCCCGCCGATCCGGCATGTTGGCATCCCGCGCGATGTGCACCGGACCCTGGCCCGCGCCGGGCTGACCGGCAGCAACGGCGGCGGCGGCGGCTCTGCCAGGACCGCGCTGGACATCCTGATCAGCGCGCCCTCCAGGATCTTTGCCCGCGGCCGCGGCCTGCGTTCGGAACTGGGCGGCGAAATCCGCCTGCGCGGCACCACCGCACGGCTGTCGCCCTCCGGCCAGATCAGCCTGATCCGCGGCAGCTTTGATATTCTCGGCCGGCGGCTGGAGCTGGATGAAGGCCGGATCACCCTGCTGGGCGATCTGAAACCCTATCTGGAATTCAAATCCACCGCCGCCACCGATCAGGGCACCGCAACGCTGGAAATCTCGGGCCGGGTTGACGCGCCCGAGATCAAGGTGACCTCGGACCCGCCCCGCCCCAGCGAGGAAGCACTGGCGCTGTTGCTGTTCGGCGACAATATCCAGGACATTTCACCGCTGGCACTGGCCCGCCTGGCGGGGTCGGCACTGACCCTCAGCGGCCGCGGCGGCGGGGCGCAAAGCAAGCTGCGCGAGGCCACCGGGGCGGATGACATCGACATCGGCGCGGACAACCTGGGGGCCGGGCAGCTTGGCCTGGGCGGCTATGTGGCCGAGAATGTCTATACCGATTTCAACGTCAACACCCGCGGCGACAGTGAATTGAGCATCAATCTGGACATGACGGACAGCCTGACAGTGCAAGGCACGGTGGACAGCGAGGGCGAAACCGGCTTTGGCCTGTTTTTCAAGCGCGACTACTGACGGCCGCACCGGCTGCGGGTTTCACACCGCCGCTCCGGCGGCGGCAAGCGCCACCCGTGCCGCCCCGCCGACACCGGCCGCATCATCGGTGATCAGCCGCAGGGGCGTATCGGCACAGACCGTTCCCAGCTGCCCGCCCGGCGCGGTATAGCTCTCCAGGAAATGCGCCCGCGCGCGGGAGTTCAAAACCCCGCGCGCCACGCTGCCGGCAAAGAACATCCCCTGCCCTGGCAGATAGGCCGCTGTCAGCTCGCGCGCCATCAGCCCCAGCAGATGCGCCCATTCGCACACGGTGCGTGCCTCGGGCGACTCAGGGTTTGCCAAATAGGCGGTGCTGATCCCTTCCGCACTGCTGGCCGCCGAGCCGGTCAGCGCTTGGTGAAGCTGCACCAGTCCAGCCCCCGAGAACAGCATTTCGGTGCTGGCAAAGCCCTCCGCCGCATGATCCAGCAGCCCCTGCAGGCGGCAAAACACGGCCTGCGGCAGGCTGGCGCGGCCAAGTTCGGCCTCCAGCACGGCTCCGTTCCGTGCGGCGGAAACGTTGAACCCGGTCCCGATACCGGCAACCAGTGCCTGGCCGCCGCCGGACCGCCCCGGACGCAGGCAGGACTGCTGTCCCGGGATCAGCGCGGGCAAGGCGTGGCACAGGGCTGCAAGATCGTTAATGATGCCGGTCCTGGCACCTGGCGGCAGCCCCAGTGCGGCGCTTACGCTGTCTGCATCGCCTTGCCAATTGCGGTTGGTGAGGTGAAACTGCCCGTCCCTGACCGGACCTGCCACGGCCAGACAGGCCCCTTGCAAGGGCGGAAACCCCGGCTGCGCGCAATAGGACGTCAGCACATCTTCCAAACTGGCAAAACTGTCGTTGGCAAAGCTTTGCAGCGCCGTGACCCCGATGCCGGGGGCCGCCAGGGCCAGCCGGGTCCGGCTGCCCCCCGCATCGCCAGCCAGAACAGTCAGCTCAACCGCCATGTGCCGCGGTCCTTTCTGATCATTTTCGTGCCATCAAGACTGCAGCAATCCCGCCGCAATTGCAATTCAACTGCAGAAGTGCAATCGTCCGCTGGCATTTGGACAGATAGCCGAAACGCCGCAATAAAGACCTCCGAAATCAATGGAAACAAAACTGGTTCTGGCCTGCATGACTGTATCCGCTCCCTGGCATTCACTGATGCCGCGTATTGTCGGCAAGGCGACGCGCGTGAAAAAGAAAATGCGGCTGCGGGCATCGATGCGGCACTTGCACGGACCGCGCCGGCAGTATGCGGCAACTGACGATGTGACAGTGGTGACAGTGGTCAAGGACGGGCGGTTTTTCCTGGATGAGTTCTTTGCCCATTACCGCTCAATGGGCGTCCGCCACTTTGTCTTTGTCGACAATGGCTCATCTGACGGGACCATCAGGCGAATACAGCAGGAGCCCGGCACGGTTGTCCTGCAGTCTGCATTGCCGACTGCAGAATTCGAACCGGATTTCCGGCGCTATGCAGCGGAACGGTACTGCACCGGAAGATGGTGCCTTTATGCTGACATCGATGAACTGTTTGACTTTGAAGGCCGCGAAGACACCGGTTTGAATTGCCTCATCCGCTATATGAATGCGAACGGCTTCACAGCGCTGGCCGCCCAGATGCTTGACCTGTTTCCCGCCGTGACGCTTCGCGAAGCGTCTGACTGGCCTTTTTCCAAAGTGTTGGAAGATTACCGGTATTTCGATCTCGAAGCGATAGAAACAGTGCCCTATCATGAGCACAGCCATCCGCTGACAGCCGGGTTCTCCTATTTTCTGCAACACAACAGCGTTCCCGGAGAACACATTCAGTTCCTGTTCGGCGGCATCCGCAGCAAGATCTTCGGCGAACAGTGCTGCCTGACCAAACATCCTCTGGTTTTCCTGGAGCCCGGCGTCGAGGCCGGCGTGCACCCCCATTGTTCAGCACGGGTGCGGTGTGCCGATTTCACCGCCTTGCTGCGTCACTATAAATTTTGCAACAGCCCCATCGAACGGGACCGGCAATCCGTGCATGACGGCACTATCCCGCATGGAGCAGACAAATTGCGCCTGGCCGTCCTGGACCAGCAGGACGACCTAACGCTTCACACCCCCCTGGCCCAAGAGTACTCGGGCATCGAAGACCTGTATGATAAAGGGTTTTTGATCCGTTCCCAAAAATTCGCCGCATTTTCAGCCGTATATGCCGAAGGTTGAGCCGTCCATCGGGGCACCGCCCCGTGCCATAGCTGCAGTGGTCATCGGCCGCAACGAGGGAGAGCGCCTGATCCGCTGCCTGCGCTCCCTGCAAGGCAAAGTGCAGCCGCTGATCTATGTGGACAGCGGCTCCTGCGATGGCTCGGCCGCGGCGGCCCGGGCTCTTGGCGCCCAGGTGGTGGATCTCGATCTCGCCCGGCCCTTTACTGCGGCGCGGGCGCGCAATGCCGGGCTGGCTGCATTGGGAGAGGGGCCCGATTTCGTGCAATTCGTGGACGGCGATTGCGAGGTGGACCCGGACTGGATCGCCACCGCAGCAGCCTTCCTGCAGGCGCGGTCCGGGACGGCCGTGGTTTGCGGGCGGCGGCGGGAGCGGTTTCCCGGCGCCTCGGTCTACAACCGGCTGTGCGACGCCGAATGGAACACCCCGCTTGGCGGGACTGCGGCCTGCGGCGGCGATGCGCTGATGCGGGTTGCGGCGGTCCGTGCGGCAGGCGGATACTGCGGCAGCCTGATCGCCGGGGAAGAGCCGGAGCTGTGCCTGCGCCTGCGGCGCGACGGCTGGCAGATCTGGCGGATCGATGCGGAGATGACCCTGCATGACGCGCAGATGCAGCATTTTGGCCAATGGTGGCGGCGCAGCCGCCGCGCCGGCCACGCCTTTGCCGAAGGCGCCGCGCTGCATGGGGCCGGGCCGGAACGCCATTGGGTCGCGGAAACCCGGCGTGCGCTGTTTTGGGGGGCTGTGCTGCCAGCGGGCATCCTCATCGCTGGCCTGCTGCACCCGCTGCTGCTGCTGGCGGCATTGGTTTACCCGGCACAGTTTCTGCGCCTGGCCCGCCGCATGGGGGCTGAGCAAGCGCTGTTCGCCATCCTTGGAAAATTCGCCGAAGCGGCCGGCGCCCTGGAGTTCTACTGGCTCCGCTGGCGCGGCAAGGCGCGCGGCATTCTCGAATACAAGTAGCGCTGCCCCCCTTTCGTCAGCGGCCTTGCAAAACCAGGGCGCGGCCGACGGTGCACCCGCAAGCGTCAGCGGATCCGCCATGCCTTCAGGATTTCGGCGGGCAGGATCGCCAGGCATTTGGCATAGCGCGGCAGCAGCCGCGACGGGCTGGACAGCGCCCGCCACAGCCATTCCATCGCCACCGCCCGCACCCAGGCAGGCGCCCGTTTCTGGTGGCCGCCCAGGAAATCGAGCCCGGCACCGATGGAGGCAAACCCCGTGCGCGGCGACATCCGGCGGCCGCGTTGGGCGAACCGTTCCTGCTTCGGCGCCCCCAGCGCCAGCAAGCACAAACCGATCCCGGTCCCCTTCAGGCGGTGCAGGATATGATCCGCTTCCGGCCCGTCCGGGTCAAACCGGCCCGATGGCGCATGGGTCCAGGCGATGTCCAATCCCGGCACCTGCGGCTCCAGAGCGGCCTTGGCATCCTCCAGCGCCGCATCCGTGCTGCCCACAAGGGCGACCGGAACCCCGGCCTCTGCCGCGAGACGGCACAGCGGCAGCACCATGTCCGAACCGGGCATCAGCTCCACCGGGCGGCGGGCCAGCCGCGACAGCCAGACAACAGGGCGCCCGTCGGCCACCACCAGATCCTGCGCCTGGTAGACAGCCAGAAAGCCCGGGGCCTCCGCCATCTTGACCAGATGGTCCAGATTGACCGTGGCCAGCGCAAACCCCTGACCGGCCCTGAACCGGGCGCGGACTTCCGCTTCCAGCATGGAACGGGCCGGCATGTTCACCGCAACCCGGCGGCCGTGAAATTCGAAATGCAATGCAGCCTCCAACGACAACGCCGCCCTCTCATACCGCCGGCGCGGCGGCCAGGCCAGCGGCCCCGCACCTGCCGCAGCCTGAGCGTGGCATAGCTGCACGCTGTTTACCTGTTCTTGCAAATCCGCGGGACAGGGCCGTTTGCAACAGGTAAACTTTGACGCAAATTCCGGGGACTTGAGGGAGAACGCGGCCATTGCCCAATTTTATGGCCTATCTGATGCTACTGGCCTGGCCGCTGGCCAGCCTGATCCTGTTCCGGCGCCTGCCGCTGGAACGGGCGATCCTGTGGTGCCTTATTGCGGGCTATCTGCTGCTGCCGCCGCTGGCTGAGTTCGACCTGCCGCTGGTGCCGGATATGGACAAATTTGCCATTCCATCGGTGATGGCGTTCCTGCTGTGCCTGCTGCTGCTGCGCAGGCCGGTGCCGCTGCTTCCGCGGCACCCGGCGGTGCGGGTTCTGACGCTTTTGTTTGTGTTCGGCGTCGTCCCCACGGTGCTGACCAATGGCGAGCCGGTCCTGTTCCGCAGAATCGCCAATTCCGATCCGATTGTCTTTCTGACCGGTCAGCTGCCGGGGCTGCGCTGGCGCGACCTTGGATCCGTGATCATCAACCAGATGATCGTGCTGATCCCGTTCCTGCTGGCGCGCCGTTACCTCTCCACCCCCGGCGCCCAGCGCGAATTGCTGCTGGCGCTGATGATCGGCGGGCTGGCCTACACGGTCCCATCGCTGATCGAGATCCGTCTCAGCCCGCAGATCAATGTCTGGGTCTACGGCTTTTTCCAGCATGACTTCAGCCAGATGATCCGCCAGGGCGGCTTCCGCCCCATCGTATTCCTGCCCCACGCGCTGTGGCTGGCGTTTTTCATGCTGTCGGCGCTGCTGGCCGCCACGGCCCTGGCCCGCGCAGAGGCTTCGGGCCAAAGGCTGCGCTTGATGCTGGCAGCGGTGTATCTGTTTGCCGTGCTGGTGCTCTGCAAAAGCCTCGCCTCGCTTGCCTATGCGCTGGCCTTTACGCCTGTGGTGGCGCTGGCGCCCTTGCGGTGGCAGCTGCGGGCGGCGCTGCTGCTGGCGCTGATTGCAGCGGTCTATCCGATGCTGCGCAACACCGGGCTGGTGCCGACCGAAGCGCTGGTGGCGCAGGCCGAGGCAATCAGCGCCGAGCGGGCGCAGTCGCTGAACTACCGGTTTGAAAACGAAACCCAATTGCTGGCACGCGCTGCTGAAAAGCCCTGGTTCGGCTGGGGCGGCTGGGGCCGCAACCTGGTGCGCCACGCCGAAACCGGGCAGATCCTGTCGATCCCCGACGGACGCTGGATCATCGTGTTCGGCGCCTTCGGCTGGCTAGGATACATTGCTGAAATGGGGCTGCTGGCGGCTCCGCTGGTTCTTTTGGCACAGGCCGCACGGCACGCGCCGCAGGGCAGTGTCTCGCCGTTTGCCGCGCCGATTGCCCTGATCCTGGCCGCAACCATGGTGGATATGCTGCTCAATGCCACGCTGATCCCGATCACCTGGATGTGCGCCGGGTCGGTTCTGGGCTACGCCGAACGATTGCTCTACCCGGACTTGTTCAGCCGAAAACCTGCCCTGTTTGGCGGGGCGCAGGCGCTGCTGCCAGACACCGCCGGGCCGGAGAGGCAAAGTCTTCTGTGATGCCGCAATCTTTCCGCTTTTCAGGCTCAATTCAACACAATGCGTCCACAGGACAGCCCTATGGATTGACGAAAGTAAACAGATTGAAACCGGGTTGCGGCACAGATGGGGATCTGTTGCTGCCGGACCCGGGCAACCAGCCGGGGAATACTCCGGCAGCATAAATCAACCCGCCCGGCGGGCGCCTGCCAGTTCTGCAAAGCATTCTGGCATCGTTGTGCCGGGCTGCTTTAGGGGACCAGTGGGTCAGGTATTGGCGATGCAGGATGAAAAACCCGCGGCGGGGGGCGCAGCCGGAGATATAGCAATTGTCGGGTTGTCCGTGACAGTCCCCGGTGCAAATTCAGCCGAGTTGTTCTGGCAGAACTTGCGCAGCGGCATTGAATCGATTGCGATTCTGGACCGGGACACCCTGCTGGCAAACGGCGAGCGGCCCTCGGTTCTGGCCGACCCGGACTATGTGCCTGCCGCCGCCGGACTGCAGGGGTTTGATGAATTCGACGCGGAATTCTTTGGCTTCAGCCCCAAGGAAGCCGCCATCCTCGACCCGCAGCACCGCAAGTTCCTTGAGGTCGCCTGGGGCGCGATGGAAAACGCGGGCCATCCGCCCGAAAGCCTGCAAGGCCCGATTGGCGTCTATGCGGGCTGCGGCATGGGCAGCTATTTCTATTTCACCATCTGCTCGAACCCCGGCCTGGTCGATGACGTGGGCATGTTCCTGCTGCGCCACACCGGCAACGACAAGGACTTCCTGTCGACCCGTGTCAGCCATGTCTTCGACCTGAAGGGGCCGTCCGTGAACGTGCAAACCGCCTGCTCCACCTCTCTGGTGGCGGTGCATTACGCCTGCAAGGCCCTGCGCGAGGGCGAGTGCGATATGGCGCTGGCGGGCGGTGTCACCATCGAGCTGCCGCAGGGCCGCGGCTATCTTTACAAGGAAAACGAGATCCTCTCCCCCGACGGCCATTGCCACGCCTTTGACCACCGGGCGCAAGGCACTGTCTTCGGCTCCGGCGCCGGCGCGGTGGCGCTACGGCGGCTGGAGGATGCGATTGCCGACGGCGACCACATCTGGGCGGTGATCAAGGGCTCCGCGATCAACAACGACGGTGCGGACAAGGCCGGCTATCTGGCGCCCTCGGTGGGCGGCCAGTCGGCAGCGGTGCAAAAGGCGCTGGAGGCTGCAGGCACCCCGGCGGAGACAATCGATTATGTCGAATGCCACGGCACCGGCACCTATCTGGGCGACCCGATCGAGGTCACCGCGCTGACCGATGCCTACCGCGCCACGACCGGGGATACCGGCTATTGCCGCATCGGCTCGGTCAAGACCAACATCGGCCATCTGGACACCGCGGCGGGCGTCGCCAGCCTGACCAAGACCGCGCTGGCGCTGCATCACAAGGAAATCCCGCCCTCGCTGGGCTATGAGGCACCGAACCCGGCAATTGATTTCGACGGCTCGCCATTCCGTGTGAATGCCGTCCTCACGCCCTGGACGCCGCACAAGGGGCCGCGCCGGGCCGGCGTCAACGCACTGGGTGTCGGCGGCACCAACGCCCATGTGATCCTGGAAGAGGCACCGGAGCGCGCGGCCACGGAAGAAAGCGATTTCCCATTCCAGATCCTCTGCATCTCCGGCCAGTCCAAATCCGCGCTGGAGGCCAATTCCCAGGCGCTGGCGGAATATCTGAAGGCAAACCCCGAGGCCGATCTGGCTGACGTGGCCTATACGCTGAAAGAAGGCCGCCGGGGCTTTGCCAAACGGCGGGTGCTAGTAGCGGAGACCCCGGCGGAAGCCATTGAGATTCTGGAAGAAAACGACCCGCGCAGGGTCTTTACCCACGACCGCCTCGGCGACGCGCCGGAGGTCGTCTTCATGTTCCCCGGCGGCGGCGCGCAATACGCAGGCATGGCGCGCGACCTTTACGAAACCGAGCCGGTCTTTGCCGACTGGATGGACCGCGGGCTGGAGCATCTGCAAAAGAGCCTCGACTACGACATCCGCGCCATCTGGCTGCCGGAAGCGGCCGAAGAAGATGCTGCCAATGCACGCCTTCAGCAGCCCTCGGCGCAGCTGCCGCTGATCATGATCGTGGAATACGCGCTGGCGCAGCTATGGATCAGCTGGGGCGTGAAACCCGCCGCCATGGTCGGCCATTCAATGGGCGAAAACACTGCTGCCTGCCTGGCCGGCGTCATGCGTTTTGAGGACTGCATCGACCTGGTTCTGCTGCGCGGGCAGCTGTTCGACACCGTGCCTGCGGGCGGCATGCTGTCGATCGCGCTGCCGCTGGCAGAGGTCGAGGCCCTGATCACTGACGATCTGGACATTGCCAGCGTCAACGCCCCCGCGCTGACCGCCGTGTCCGGCCCGCAAGACGCGCTGGACCGGTTGGCAGCGGACCTGACCGCGCGCGAGGTGG
>NZ_JAXMOX010000131.1:0-13005 GCF_034669605.1 Leisingera sp. | reverse complement strand
GAAATGCATCTCGATCTTGATGACGCCATCGCCCTGGCAGGCCTCGCAGCGGCCGCCCTTGACGTTGAACGAGAACCGCCCCGGCTTGTACCCCCGCGTCTTCGCCTCCGGCAGCCCCGCGAACCAGTCGCGGATCGGGGTGAAGGCGCCGGTATAGGTCGCCGGATTCGACCGCGGCGTGCGCCCGATCGGGCGCTGGTCGATGTCGATCACCTTGTCCAGATGCTCCAGCCCCTTGATGCTTTCGCAGGGTGCCGGGGTCTGCCGCGCGCCGTTCAGGCGCATCGAGGCGGTCTTGAACAGGGTTTCGATGGTCAGCGTCGACTTGCCGCCGCCGGACACGCCTGTCACGCAGACAAACTTGCCCAGCGGGAACTCCGCCGTCACTTCTTTCAGGTTGTTGCCGGTGGCCTTCACCACCTTGATCTTCTTCTTGTTGCCCTTGCGCCGCTTGGGTGGCACCGCAATCGCGCGGGTGCCTGACAAATACTGCCCGGTGATCGAGCCGGCATCGGCGGCAATCGCCTGCGGCGTGCCGTGGCTGACCACCTCGCCGCCATGCACCCCGGCACCGGGGCCAATGTCGAACACGTAATCCGCCTGCCGGATCATGTCCTCGTCATGCTCCACCACGATCACCGTATTGCCCTGGTCGCGCAGGTTCTTCAGGGTGCCGATCAGCCGGTCGTTGTCGCGCTGGTGCAACCCGATAGAGGGCTCGTCCAGCACATACAATACCCCGGTCAGGCCCGAGCCGATCTGCGACGCCAGCCGGATCCGCTGGCTCTCGCCGCCGGACAGGGTGCCGGAATTGCGGCTCAGGGTCAGATACTCCAGCCCCACGTTGTTCAGAAATCCCAGCCGTTCGCGGATCTCCTTGACGATGGCCCGCGCGATCTCCTGCTTCTGCGGGCTCAGGTGGTTCGGAACATCCTCGATCCAGGCCAGCGCCTCGCGGATCGACAGCTGCACCACCTGGCCGACATGCACGCCCGCGATCTTCACTGCCAGCGCCTCGTCGCGCAGCCGGTAGCCCACGCAATGGTGGCAGTGCCGGTTGTTCTGGTAGCGCTCGAATTCCTCGCGGATCCAGTTCGAATCCGTCTCGCGGTAGCGCCGCTCCATATTCGGGATCACGCCCTCAAAGGTGCGCTCCACCTGATACACCCGCCCGCCCTCATCATAGCGGAACATGATCTCTTCCTCGCCGGAGCCATAGAGGAACACTTGCTGCACCTTCTCGGGCAGATCTTTCCAGACTGTGTTCTTGTCGAACTGGTAGTGTTTGGCGATGGCCTCGATGGTCTGCAGGAAATACGGCGATTTGCCCTTGCGCCAGGGCGCCAGCGCGCCGTCATAAACCTTCAGGCTCTGATCCGGCACCACCAGCCGCTCGTCAAAGAACAGCTCCACCCCCAAACCGTCGCATTCCGGGCAGGCCCCGAACGGCGCGTTGAAGGAAAACAGCCGCGGCTCGATCTCCGGGATGGTGAAGCCGCTGACCGGACAGGCAAAGTTTTCGGAAAAAGTAATCCGCTCCGGATCGCCCTCCCGCGGCGCGGTTTCCAGAATCGCGATGCCATCGGCCAGATCCAGCGCCGTGCGCAAGGAATCCGCCAGCCGGGTCTCCATGCCCTCGCGCACCACCAGCCGGTCGACAACAACGTCGATGTCATGGCGGAATTTCTTGTCCAGCACGGGCGGCTCATCAAGCTCATAGAACGCCCCGTCCACCTTCACCCGCTGAAAGCCCTGCTTGCGCAGTTCCAGGAATTCCTTCTTGTACTCGCCCTTGCGGTCGCGGACGATCGGCGCCAGCAGATAGCCGCGGGTGCCCTCCTCCATCTCCATGATCCGGTCGACCATGTCCTGCACCTGCTGCGCCTCAATCGGCTTGCCGGTGGCGGGGGAATAGGGCGTGCCTGCCCGGGCGAACAGCAGCCGCATATAGTCATAGATCTCGGTCACCGTGCCGACGGTGGAGCGCGGGTTTTTCGAAGTGGTCTTCTGCTCAATCGAGATGGCCGGGGACAGACCGCTGATATGGTCCACATCCGGCTTTTCCATCATGTCCAGGAATTGCCGGGCATAGGCGCTGAGAGATTCCACATAGCGGCGCTGGCCTTCGGCATAGATGGTGTCAAACGCCAGTGACGACTTGCCCGAGCCGGAAAGGCCGGTGATCACCACCAGCTCATCACGCGGAATATCGACGTCGATGTTCTTCAGGTTATGCTCGCGCGCGCCGCGCACTTCGATCGATTTCAGCTCAGCCATAATGCCCCCGTACCCGCGCCCGCCAAACCAGCAGCAAACGCCCGCCCTACAGATAGGGAATGCACCGGGAAACGCCAAGCCCTTAAAGAGAACATAGCGCGAACGGGATAAACTTTGCTGACAGCAGCTGGCAGCAGGCGGCACCGGACCCGGATCAAACCGGAAGACTGGCGTTGGCCGGACCGGATTCCGCAAGGACTCCGGCGCGCCGCTTGCGGCGCCATGCCCAACGGGAGACGGTGCCCGCAACGGGGACCGGTGACCGGCGGGAGCGCCGCCTCATGCCATCGCCCGCCGCCGCGCTGACAGCAGACCATGCACCGCAGCACCGCTCAGGAACAGCACCAGCAGAACAGCCATCATGCCGCCAAAGCCGCCGCCGGACAGGGCCAGCACCATCAGCGGGGTTCCGATTGTGTTGCCCAGATTGCCCATCTGCGCCATCGCGCCGCTGGATTGCGCCCGCGCCGCGGCACTTTCGTTCAGCTGCGGCACCGCGGCAAAAGATCCGCCCTGCACCAGCCCCATGCCCCCCGCCATGGCAATGCAGGCGGCCGGCGTGCCGGGCATTGCCCACAGCCACAGGGCGGCGGCGGCGCAGGCCAGGAACCCCAGCTGCGCCAGCCGCACCGCCGGCAGAAACCGCAGCAGATACACCCCCAGCGTCATCGACACCGCAATGCTGGCCAGCGGCATTGCCCCCAGCACAACGGCGCGGATGTCCGCGGCGATATAAGGCGGGATCACCGTCAGCACCGCCACAAAACAGCAGGTGTAAAACAGCCAGCCCGCGGCCGGCGCCGAAATCCAAGGCGAGCGGTAGACCGGCAGATGCAGCGCCGGCAATTGCCGCAACCGCGGCAGCGGCGCCCTGTGCGGAACCGGCACATCGCGCAAGGCAAAGCCCAGCAGCAGCGCCAGCCCCGCCATGACCGCCGCATGGGCGCCAAACAGCGCCGGCAGCCCCCAGGCACGGGCCAGCGGCAGGCCGATCCAGGCCAGCAGGGTAAAGGCCACGGCAAAGAAGGTGCTCCACAGGGTCATGGCCAGCCCCCGCCTCCGGTCCGAACTCAGCTGCGCTATCAGCACCGGCCCGGCCACCACGATGCCCAGATGCGACAGCCCCTCGGCCACGCGGGACGCCAGAAACAGGCCGAACGGCATATGCAGCGCCTGCAGGGCAGATACCGCTGCCCCCGTCCACAGCGCCCAGACCAGCGTGCGGCGGTAGCCAAAGGCGGCCGCATACAGCCCCGCAACCGCCCCCAGCAAAATACCCAGCGTCCCGACCAGAGACACCGAAAAGCTGAGCGCGTTGCCCGCCTGCGGATACAGCTCGCCCATCCGGCCGAAAATCACCGAGATCTTGCCGTATTGCGCGGCAGCCCCCAGCCCCGCGCCCCAGACCGCCAGGATCAGCCCCCAGCGGGTGCTTCCGGATGCCGTCATGGCAGCTGCCCCTGTTGTTTCCCTTGTGCCGTATCTGGTTACCCCGGACCACGCCCGCAGGCCAGAGCCCGGCGGTCCAAGAAACCGGCCGCCCAAGAAAAAGGCGGCCCGTCACAGGCCGCCTGTCAAACTTCCGCTGCGCGGGCAGCTTACATATGAATCACCCGGTCATAGGCATCCAGCACCGATTCATGCATCATCTCGGACAGCGTCGGATGCGGGAACACGGTGTTCATCAGGTCTTCCTCGGTGGTCTCCAGCTGGCGGCCCACCACATAGCCCTGGATCAGCTCGGTCACCTCGGCGCCCACCATATGGGCGCCCAGCAGCTCGCCGGTCTTGGCGTCAAAGATGGTTTTCACCATGCCCTCGGCCTCTCCCAGCGCAATCGCCTTGCCATTGCCGATAAAGGGGAAGCGGCCGACCTTGATGTCGTAGCCCAGCTCCTTGGCCTTGGCCTCGGTATAGCCGACGCTTGCGACTTGCGGCTGGCAATAGGTGCAGCCGGCAATGCTCTCGGGTTTCACCGGATGCGCGTGTTTGCCCGCGATCAGCTCGGCCACCATCACGCCTTCGTGCGACGCCTTATGCGCCAGCCAGGGCGCGCCGGCGATGTCGCCGATGGCAAAAAGCCCATCAACCCCGGTGCGGCAGTATTCATCGGTCACCACATGGGTGCGGTCAACCTTAACGCCCAGTTCCTCCAGCCCCAGCCCCTCGACATTGCCGACGATGCCCACGGCCGAGATCACGGTGTCGAAGTCGTGCTTCTCGACCTTGCCGCCCACTTCGATATGGGCCGTGACCTTGCCCTTGCCGCGGTCCAGCTGCTTGACCATGGCTTTTTCCATGATCTTCATGCCCTGTTTGACAAAGGCCTTCTTGGCAAAGGCCGAGATCTCCGCGTCTTCCACCGGCAGCACCCGGTCCATCACCTCGACCACTGTGGTGTCGGCGCCCAGCGTGTTGTAAAAGCTGGCAAATTCAATGCCGATCGCACCAGATCCGATGACCAGCAGCTTTTTCGGCATCCGGACGGGCTGCAGCGCGTGTTTGTAGGTCCAGACCAGATCTCCATCCGCCTCCAGCCCCGGCAGTTCGCGCGCCCGCGCGCCGGTGGCCAGCACGATGTGCTTGCCTGCCAGCTCCTGCGTGCCCTTATCGGTTTTCACCGACACCTTGCCCTTGGCCGGGATCGACGCCTCGCCCATGACCACGGCAATCTTGTTTTTCTTCATCAGATGGCCAATGCCCGAAGACAGCTGCTTGGCCACCCCGCGCGAGCGTTTCACCACCGCGTCCAGGTCATAGCCGATGTTCTCGGCCTTCAGGCCGAAATCCTTGGCCCGCTCCATCAGATGGAACACCTCGGAAGAGCGCAGCAGCGCCTTGGTCGGGATACAGCCCCAGTTCAGGCAAATGCCGCCCATGTGTTCGCGTTCGACAATACAGGTCTTCAGCCCCAGCTGTGCTGCACGGATGGCGGCAACATAGCCTCCCGGTCCGGCGCCGATTACGATCACGTCATAGGTTTCTGCGGCCATGGTTGTTCCTCGCCAAACTGGATCAAAAACTAGTTTACCATTAAACTAATTATTTTCGCACTGCAATCATCCTTTGCTGCGGCGAAGCGGCTTTGCAAAAACAGCGCCCCGCCGCCGGATCAGGCTATGCCGCAGGCACAGATCCCGCCAGTATATTTTTTCCTTTTCCGGGAAACCGCAGCGGCCCGGCAGAAGCCGGCGGTGTGCAATAGAAAACGCCGCCCCCTTGCAGGGCGCGGCGTTTTCAATCGGATCGGTTCAGGTCTGCCGAGGAGGGCTCAGCCGGCCGCTTGCACCCGCCGCACGGTCTCGCCGTAGCCGCCCGCCATCACGTAATCCAGCTCCGGCGCGGTGCTGGCGCGGCGCAGCGCCTCGTTGCGGTAGGGGGAGCGGCCGAACTGGCGGATCACCTCGCGGTGGGCGCGGGCGTGCAGCAGGTTGCTGGTGCCGGTCCTGGGCATCCGCTCCAGCATCAGCCGGATGCAGCGCTCCTGGTCGCAAAGGTTCTCGGAATGCATCAGCGGCAGATAGAAGAACTGCCGTGCCGGCTCGTCGATCTTCTTGTCCCAATTCTTGTTGATCGCCACCTTGGCCGCCGACAGCGCCGCCCGGTCGCTGGCGAATGCCTTGCCTTCGCCGCGGAACATATTGCGGGGAAACTGGTCCATCAGGAGGATATAGGCCAGGGTGCCGCTGGGGTAGGTCAGCCAGAAGGAGAATCTGCCTTCGCAGGCCTCCTCCCAGGTCTTTTGAAACTTCGTGCGGATCTCCTGATCCAGCGCGTCATCCTGCAGATACCATCCTTTTTCCCCAACCTTGTCGAGCCAGAACGCAAGTATCTCTTCGGGACCAGTCATCGGTCGTAACTCCAAGTTTTTCCTGACCCTAACTTCAGGCCATTTTACATACCCTTTACAAGTAACCTTGGGTCACAAATTGCGACAGGCAAGCCCTCTGTGTGAAATAATCCTCACTATTCCGGCTGGTTAGCGCAATCAATTCTCCTCGGCGGCGGTTTCCTGCTCTTCCAGCTCGGTCTCGATGGCATATTCCTGGGCAAACTCGACCGCCACAGGCGTCGAGCTCGGGTACATCGGCGCAAAGCTCCCGGTCTCGTCAACCGGCGTCGCAGCGCGCTGCGTCATGCGGTAGGCCGCATAGACCGCCATCAGGAACATCAGCGCCGCAATCAGCACGAAAAAGCCAGCCGGGCCGAACACCGCGTCGCTCATCAGCCAGCCGGTGATCATCGGGCCGGCAATGGCGCCCAGCCCGTTGATGAACACCAGCCCGCCTGATGCCGCTGCCATGTCCTCATGCTCGAGGTAGTCGTTGGTATAGGCGATCAGCAGCGAATAAAGCGGGTTGGACAGCCCGCCGATGATAAAGGCGGAAACCAGCAGCATCTTGAAATCGGTGCCGTAGATAAAGCCCACGACAGCACCGCAGCCGCCCGCGGCAGCCACCATCAGGATCAGCAGCCGCCGGTCCATCCGGTCCGAGATCCAGCCCAGCGGATACTGCAGGATGGTGGCGCCGATATAGAAGGTTGCGATGAACAGCGACAGGTTGCCCAGGCTCAGGCCCGCAGCTGCGCCGTAGACCGAGCTCATCCCGAACTGGGCGGAAAACACGCCGCCCAGAATGAACATGCCGACACAGCCCAACGGCGAAATCCGCATGATCTCGCGCAGGGTCATGGGTTTGGTCGTATCAAACGCCGGGGTCGGCGAAATCGACAGCAGAATCGGCGCAAAGGAGATTGAAACCAGGATCGAGGCGATGATGAACGCCTCGTAACCGGCAGGATCGCCGACCTGAATCAGCCCCTGCGCAGCGATGATGCCGACCATCTGCACGATCATGTAAAGCGACAGCGCCTTGCCGCGGTTGGAGTTGTCGGCGGAATTGTTCAGCCAGCTTTCCGCGGTCACATACACACCGGAAAAGCAAAAGCCGATGATCACCCGGCCCAGGCCCCAGGCAATGGTGCTGGGCAGCACCGGATACAGGATCATAACGGCCGAAATGAATGAGGCCAGCGCCGCAAACACCCGCACATGGCCGACCCGGCGGATCATCTCCGGCGCCAGCCGCGAGCCGCCCAGGAAGCCGACGAAATAGGCCGCCATCACGATCGACATCTCGAAGGTGGAAAACCCTTCCAGCTCACCGCGCACCCCCAGCATGGTGCCCTGCAGCCCGTTGCCGACCATCAGCAGCATCATACCCAAGAGCAGCGCCCATGCGCTCGACAGCACCTGCAGCATTTCATGCCTCCTTTGAAAGCAAAGCAGCCCTCCACAAGGGACGGGCTGCCATCACATTTGAATGTTATGTCCGGGCGATCAAGGCTCGGTTGGCCGGTTTCGCTGATTCAGGTTTCAATTTCATGACCCGGATTGCACGGTCCGGGGCCATGGCTGCGGCGCTTGTCTACGACTTTTCGCCGCTTTTCTGAGGTGTATCCGCCTTCGCCGGGATCAAAAGCGACGCGTCGCCATAAGAAAAGAACCGGTAGCGGTTGCCGACGGCGTGGTCATAGATCCGGCGGATCTCCTCCTGCCCCATCAGCGCCGACACCAGCATCAAAAGTGTCGATTTCGGCAGGTGGAAATTGGTCATCAGCGCATCCGCCACCTGAAATCCGAACCCCGGATAGATGAAGATATCGGTATCGCCTTCCCAGGGGTGGATCTGGCCGTCCTTCGCCGCACTTTCGATCAGCCGCAGCGCGGTGGTGCCGACCGGGATCACCCGCCCGCCAGCGGCCTTGGTGGCAGCAATTTCCGCCGCCGCCTCATCGCTCACCCTGCCCCATTCGGCGTGCATCCGGTGGGTGGTCACATCCTCGACCTTGACCGGCAGGAAGGTGCCCGCGCCCACATGCAGGGTGACATAGGATACCTCCACCCCGCGCGCCTTCAGCGCCGTCAGCAGCGGTGCATCGAAATGCAGCGACGCGGTCGGGGCCGCCACCGCGCCGCTGTTGCGGGCCCAGACGGTCTGGTAATCGGTCTTGTCCTGCTCATCCGCCGCGCGTTTCGCCGCGATATAGGGCGGCAGCGGCATCGCGCCGGCCTCGGCCAGCGCCGCATCGAACCCGGTGCCGCTCAGATTGAAACGCAGATGCCCCTGGCCTTCGGAAACCGCCTCCAGCGTGGCCCTCAGATCAGCGGAGAACACAATCTCTTCCCCCGGCTTGATCTTTTTCAGCGGTTTCAGCAAAGCGGCCCAGGTGCCATCGGCGCGCGGCTCCAGCAGCGTCGCCTCGATCCTGGCCGCCACAGCGCCTTGCGCGCTGACCCGGTGGCGCAGCCCGCTCAGCCGCGCCGGGATCACCTTGGTGTCGTTCAGCACCAGCCGGTCGCCGGGGTTCAGCCAGCGCACCAGATCGGTCACCTGCCCGTCATGCAAATCCCCGCCGGCAGCCACCAGCAGCCGCGCTGCGCTGCGCGGATTGGCAGGCCGGGTGGCGATCAGATCGTCGGGCAGGTCAAAGTCGAAATCACTCAGTTTCATGTCGCGCGCTATAGGCTGTGCTGCAGGGGAAATCTACGGTGTTTTTTGCCGTTTGTCAGGGTCACTTGTCGGCGCCCCGCGGTGTCTGGATCTGCTTGCGCTCTTCTTTCGCGGCGTCTTCTTCAGCCGTGAAGGCGC
This sequence comes from Leisingera sp., assembly GCF_034669605.1. Lineage (GTDB taxonomy): Bacteria > Pseudomonadota > Alphaproteobacteria > Rhodobacterales > Rhodobacteraceae > Leisingera. The sequence continues at coordinate 4,075 of NZ_JAXMOX010000131.1, read as the reverse complement.
GCTGCTGGCCTGGCACCTTCGGTGCCGGCCCGCGGAAAATCTCGCGCAGGAACCCTGGCGCCAGCCCCGCCAGCGGGTTGACCGCGACCGCAGGATCATCCGCCGTGCCGCGCAGGGTGAAGGTGAAACCGATCAGCCCCTCGCCGTCGCGGGGCGACAGCACCCGCCCGATGGCGTTCAGCAGATACACCGGAGATATCACCCCGCGCATGTTCAGACGGCGGCTGTTCAGATCATAATTGCCATCCAGCGACAGCCCCATCGACGGGCCCACCGCGCTGCTTTGATGCAGGATCAGATGCGAGGCGCCCAGCCGGAACCGCCCTTGCATGCTGGTGAACAGGATGCCCTGGCCGGTCATCTCATCCAGCAGCCCGACCAGGCTGATCGCATTCAGGATCGCCGCCATCGACGGCGCGTTCTGCACCCGGATATTGCGCACATTGACAGTGCCGTCATATTCGCCCGGCTTGCCGGCCGGGATCAGCGTCATGTCAAAACTGCCGCTGCGGCCATGCTCGAACATCCCGGCCGAGCGGAACACCCCGCCCGCGTCATTGGCCCGGATCCGGGCCGCCGTGCCGCCGTTCTGCGGCACCACAGTGCCCGCCACCGGGGTCTGGCCGTTCAGCCGGGCGGTGAATTCGCCGTTCATGCCGCCTTGTGTTGAAAACCGGCCCTGGAAATTCTGCAGCCCGATATTGTCGGTCACCTGCAGGTTCTGCAGCCGCAGGGTGATCGGGCCCGAAGCGCCGCTGCCGCCGTTGCTGCCGCCGCTGGCTGAGGTTGCCGAAAACGGCGAGCGGTTCAGATCCAGCCGGCCGCCGGTCACCTCGATCGCGGGCGGCGCGGCACCGCGTCCCCGGAACGTCACAGACCCGCGGAACCAGTCTCCCGCCCGGGCTGAGGAGAACACCGCCTGATCCAGCCCGCCGCCTTCGCGCGTGGCCACCTGGCCGGTGGCGGCGAGCCCCGGCGCCTGCAACTGCAGCTGCTCTACTGTGGCGGTCCCGCCCAGCAGCGCCGTCACCGACAGCTCGCCCTTTGCCGCCTCGCCCTTGCGCCAGCTGATCTGCGGGATCCGCAGGCCAAGCCCGGCCAGATCCGACTGCAGCTCCAGCCGCGGTGGCGCCCCCGGGGACAGATCCACCGAATACCGTCCCTGCCCCGTGCCAAAGACCGCCCCGGGCGGCAGGCCAAGGTTGAACGCCTCCACTGCCTGCGCCGACAGTTCGATGGTACCCTCCACCTGGCTGTCCGGCGGCGCGTCCTTGCCGATCCGCTGCTGCCAGGCGGCCGTCAGCGGCACCCCCGACAGGCTGCCCTTGCCGCTGATCCGGACCTGGCTCTGATTGCCCGTCACCTTCAGCTCCGCTGCTGCCGCCACATGGCCGGGAACCAGCGCGCGGCTCTCCACCGCGCGGATCCTGCCCTGATAGTGATACAGGATCTCGTCCACCGGCACCCGTTTTTGCAGCGGCAGCGCCAGCGTGCCCGTCGCCTCCACCTGCCCCTCGGCCAGATCCACCGGCAGGCTGGCCTTGTCCATCACCCGCAGCGGTTCCCGGTTCAGCAGCGACAGCGCCGCCGTCGCCGAGCCGCGCGCCATGATCCGGGCAATGCCGGGGGTGCCGTCCTTGGCCGACACATCCGGAATGATGAACGAGGTTCCGGCAACCTCCACCGCGCCGCCCTGGTCTGCCGTCACCGTGCCGCCAGAGGCCGTCACCACAAAGCGCTCCCCGTACAGGCTCAGCTGCCCCGCGGCCCTGCGCACCGGCGGCATGAACTTCTGAAACACCACCTCGGCGCCGTCAAAGGCCAGGTCCAGGCTGACAAAGGGCTTGCCGCTGCCGCGCCCGCGCATGTGGAACCCGGCATTGCGCACCGCTCCGTCCCGCAGGTTTTCCCGCACCCAAAGACGCGGATTCGGCGCCAGCGGTTCCGGCCACAGCTCCTTGACCCGCTGAACGGAAACCTGATCGACGCTGCCGTTCAGATCATAGTCCCAGCCCTCGGGGCCAACGCCGATATCGCCGTCGAAATGAATGCGGCTGTCCCCGTCGCGCACCAGCATCTCGCCCAGCCGCAGCCGGAACGGGTTGAGGCTCAGATCAAAATCCGCATCAACGCCGGGAAATTTGACGGGCGTTTCAAACAGCCGGCGCGGGTTCAGTTCCAGATCGGAAAACCGCAGCTGCCCCACCAGCCCGGTCAGCTGCCCGTTTTGCACCCCGGCCAGGCGCGCCTGCCCCTGCATCACCCCGGAGCCCCAGCCGCTCTGCACGCTCAGCTCCGAGAACTTCAGCAGCTGCTGCGCCGGGTAATAGGTGAAATAGCTGCGCGCGCCGGTGATCGGCACCGGCCGGGTCTGGGCGGCCGGCTGGATCGCGCCTTCGCCGATGCGCAGGCTGGCCTGCACCGGAGCAATCCCGCCGTCGCTGAACACCTCGCCGCGCAGCGACCCCGAAATCGGCGCCCGCAGCACCCCCAGCCAGCCAAGCGCCGGGCTTTGCAGGGCGATATCCTCGCTGGCGATGTCCGACACCAGTACCCCGAACTCCGCGCCCGGGCTACCGATCTCCGAGGTGTAATTCGCCTCCACCGTGCCGACATCGCCGCGCCCGCTCAGGACCGAAAACACCGCCGACAGGGACACCGTGCTGCCGGCGCGTTTCAATCCGATCCGGCCGCCGTCCAGCGTCCAGCCGCGGCCCAGCCGGTCGTCGGTGTAGGACAGCGTCAGGGCGCTGGTCTCGATGCCGGCAAGGGCGGCCAGCACCGGCTTTTGCAGCTGGCTCTCCCATTGCGCGATCAGCTCCGCCAGGGTGTCCGCCTGCCGCGACGGCAACCCGCCGCTGGCAAAACTGATCGCAAAAGAACCGTCCTTGTTGCGCCGCAGGGCCGCGAACAACCCGCTGAGCGAAATCCGCTTGGGTTGCAGCTTGCCGCGCAGCAGCGGCCGCATCGCCAGGCTGGCCTGGGCGTCGGCGAGCTGCGCAAACAGGCTGCCATCCGGGTGCCGCAGCACCACATCTTTCAGGCTCAGCCGCGGCCGCAAACCCTCGTTCACCACCACATGAATGGCGCCGAATTCGATCTGCAGCCCGTTCAGATGCCGCTCGATCCGGGTTTCCACCCGGCTCCGCACCCACTCCGGCGCATCCAGCCGGGTGCCGATCCCGAAATAGACCGCAGCGGCGGCCAGAAAACTCAGCAGCGCCAGCATCCAGATGCAACCGCGCAGCAGCCGCCAGCGGCGGCGCACAGGCCGCGCAGCAGCCGCCTGCCCCGGTTCCACACCTGGTTCCACGCCCGGCTCCGGCCCGCGCGCAGCCAGCACGTCAGGACCCGCCCCGGGCCCCGGCACCGGCACCGCCTTGGCGGCAGCGCTGTTATTGTCGCCGGCAGGTTTGATCTCAGCTTTCCCTTTGCTGCTCATGGGTTATGTTTGCCGCGCAGTGATTTGCGCAAATGACCGGAGACAGGCCAATGCTCGACGTATCAGATCCCGCCCCTTCCTTTACCCTGCCCCGCGGCGGCGGCGGTGAGGTCGCATTGACCAGCCTCCAGGGCGCGCCCGTGGTGCTGTTTTTCTATCCCCGCGATAATACCCCCGGCTGCACCAAAGAATCCATCGGCTTTTCCGAGGCATTGCAGGCCTTTGCCGATGCAGGCGCTCACGTTTTCGGGATTTCCAAGGACAGCCTGAAGAAGCATGAGAATTTCACCGCCAAACATGGCCTGACAACGCCGCTCCTGTCCGATGCCGGCAGCACTGTCTGCGAGGACTACGGCGTCTGGAAGGAGAAGACCATGTATGGCAAAAAACACTGGGGCATTGAACGCTCCACCTTTCTGATCGGTGCCGATGGCCGCATCGCCCGCATCTGGCGCAAGGTCAAGGTCGACGGTCACGTCGCCGAGGTGCTGGAGGCCGTCCGGGCGCTCTGATCCGGCACTCCCGCCCGCTCTGGCAGCTCTTTGGCAAGAGCTGCCGCCCCGGTTGGGCCCGGCGCCGCCCCGCCGGGGCGCCGCGCAGCGCGCGGATCGCGCGCTGCCATGCCCAACGCCG
>NZ_JAXMOX010000130.1:0-13092 GCF_034669605.1 Leisingera sp. | reverse complement strand
CCTTTCAAGGCTGGTCCTCGACCAGGTCGAAACGATCCGTGCTCCTGCGGATCGGGCCGCAAATACAAGCAGTGTTGCGGTCGGAACTGACTGATCTCCAAAGATTTCATAGCAACCACCTGCAGAGCGAGGCACCGGCCTAATCGGGGAGGAGCTCGCAAACAGCACCAGTCATCGGATCGGACCGCATGGGGCGGATCGGCTGCACCCAGCCCTTTCCGGACGTTCAAACCTTGCAAGCCTTTGCCGATCGCGGACGTGCTGCGGCAAAAAATCGTTCAAGCGCAGGCATAGCCTGAAATGGGCTAGGCTTAGCGTTGGCTTTTACGCATCGCTACCCAGTCAACAGACGCATGGAACATCATTCCGCATGCTGCATTGGGACATACTGCGGGTGGAAAAGGTGACGCTGTGAAGGGGTCAATAACTTTATCACGGTGCGAGATCGTTTGAAACGCGCGGGGTCATCAACCGCAGCCTTGAAGGTCAATGCTGTAACCGGGCCCACGCCGGGGGCCGTCATCAGGCGCAGGCAGACCTCATCCTGGCGGGCCGCGCGTTTGACCCTCCGGTCCAGTTCCAGGAAGTGTTGGTGCAGCGCCAACCGGGCATCAAGCAGCGGCAGCAAGGCATGGGCCAACACCTCATCCATCTCGACAATTGGCCGGACCATATCGTCAAAGCTGCCATGCTGCACTGTTTTGGGCAGGCGGATACCGAAGATCTTCAAAAGACCGCGGACTTCGTTGGCCAGATCAATGGTCTTGCTCAGCAGAGCTTTCCGTGTGCTCAGAAGCGCCCGAATGCCGTGCGCCTCCCGGCTCTTCATATAAACGGGGTTGAACCACCCCGTGCGCAGGACTTGAGCAATTCCCCGAGCATCGTTCCGATCTGTCTTGTTGCGCATCGCCGATAGTGCGGCGCTCACCTGACGCGCTTCCATACAGACAACTTCAAACCCTTCAGACTTCAAGCCGTAGTACAGATGCTGACACATCGCACCGGCTTCAAAGCCAACACGCTCAATTGGAAAGCGAAGCGCAGTCAGATAGCCTGCGATCTCCTCAATATCACAAGGCAGTTCTCGCTCGTGCAGAACCGTGCCTTTGCCATCGACAACACAGACCGCGCAGGACCGCAGCGAAACGTCCAAGCCCGCGAAATACTCCATTCGAAATCTCCCATGTTCACAGATCTATTGTGATCCTATCGGGAGCTCGACCTCAGTTCAGGGTCTGCCCAATTACGCATGCTTTCGGTGACCAAAAGGTCGCTCGCAGAGGACACGGCCCAAAGCCCACAATCAACGGCACGGGAGTTTCTGCGAAGACGATGGCCCAAATCTGCAATGCCTGCGTTGCGCAGCACGTCCATGAACTCGCTCCTTTCAGCCATTTTTGCGTTGCTTCCCAATATCGATCTGCGCGCGGGTTCTGTGGTAAGGTGTAGCAACCAGTCACCCATATCCAGCGAGTAGCGGCTATTTCAAAAAATGATTTCCAGAAGGCAATAACGCTCCGCCACTTGCGCGTAATTGCTGCCCTGTCCGACCTGAAACTGGTTGCGCGGGTGTCTGAAGCGCTCAACGTGACCCAGCCCGCTGTGTCCAAGCAGATTGCGGATATGGAGAGGATCGTCGGGGCTCCTATTGTCACGCGCGACCGGAACCGGCTGTTTCTGACCCCAGTAGGGCAGCGACTGGCGGATCACGCCAAGCAGGTACTCAATCAGCTCGGCCGGGCCGCCTTCGATGTCGAGGCCATGGCGAGCGGCGTTTCGGGGTCGGTCTCGGTCGGGGTTGTCAGCTCGGTTGCGCCAACCCTCTTGCCTGCTACCATTGCGCTGTTCAAAAGCAGCACGCCGCAGGCCAGCATTTCGATCAAGGAAGGGCATTTCGTCGAACTTCTTCCCGAGTTGGAGACGGGTGCGCTGGATGTGTTGATCGCCCGGATCTGGCAGCCCCAGGAACTGCCCGGCATCGAGCAGCTGAGCCTTTTTACAGAACCGGTCGTCGCGGTAGCAGGGCGCAACCATAGTCTCGCAAATCGGACTGAGCTGGAATGGAGCGATCTGGTCGATTTCCCGTGGATCCTGCCCCAGGCCAATTCGGTTGCGCGGCGCGCGATTGATGCGCTCTTTGCTGAGAATGGGCTGACTCCCCCGGCCAATACGATTGCCTCCCTGTCGCTGACGTTGAATCTGGCGCTGCTGGAGGCAATACCCGCCCTGGGGCTCCTGCCGCAACGCCTTGCCCAAACCCATGCGGCGCGCGGCGATATCGTTTCGCTTCCGCTTGACACGCGCGGCTTGCTGTCCGAGGCACGCTGTTTCTGGCGGACCGACCAGGTCGACACAAACCCCGCCTTGGCGTTCTTCCTGAAATGCTTGCAAAAAACGACGGAGGACCTTCAGACCATTCCATTTGGTTAAGGTCTCGATCCAAATATTCAATATTCCTCCCTCTCTTCCCGCCTTATCATAACCGAAATCGTTTTCTTGGGAGGAAATACGTTGGCAGGTTCGATCACGCTAAATGCTTTAGGGGTGGACGCATGAAGGGGGCCACATTGATGGCCCTGTCCGCCCATGGGGTGCTTGAGCGCTACGCGGACCGCAGGCTCACGCCCAGCGAGTATCTGGCGGCCAGTCTCGAGCGGATTTCTCAGGTCAATCCCAAGATAAACGCCCTCACCGCGATCGATGCCGAACGCGCAGTCGGCGAGGCAGCTCAGGCGACAGGCAGATGGCGGACCGGAACGCCCAAGGGGCCGCTGGACGGATTGCCGGTGGGCGTGAAGGACCTCCAGGACACCAAGGGGTTGCTGACGACCCATGGCAGCCCGCGGATGCGTGCCAATTGTCCGAGGGATGATATGCCCTTGGTGGCACGACTGCGCGCGGCGGGGGCCATCATTCTCGCCAAGACCAACGTTCCCGAATGCGGTGCCGGCGGCAACAGCCGCAACCCGGTCTGGGGCGCGACGGGCAACCCGTTTGACCCCAATTTGATTGCCGGCGGCTCTTCGGGGGGATCGGCGGCCGCGCTGGCGGCGGATCTCTTGCCCCTTTGCACTGGATCGGACACTGGCGGGTCTCTCAGGTTGCCTGCGGCGCTGTGCGGTATCGTCGGGTTTCGCCCGTCGGTCGACGTCGTCGCCCATCCAACGCGGCCATTGGGATGGTCGGGCATCTCGGTGCTTGGCCCGATGGCGCGCACCATGGAGGATTTGATCCTGATGCTGCGGGTCTGCCAAGGTTTCGACCCTGACGATCCCCTGTCATCGCGCGCAGCGCCGGACCGATTTGCAGAGCTGCCCGCCATCAGCCTCAAAAATCTACGCGTCGGCTACAGTGAGGACTTCGGCGGCGCGCCTGTGGACCCCGCCATTCGGGCGACCTTCCAGGCGCGCGTCGAGAAGATCGCGCCCCATGTTCAGTACTGCCGCGCCGTTGATCTGGCGCTCGGAGATATGGACCGTTGCTTCGACATCCTGCGCGCCGAGAGTTTCGTTGCCGCCTTCGGCGAGGTCATCAAATCCGACCCGGACGCCTTCGGCCCCGATATCGCCACCAATGTTGCGTTAGGCCTGTCCATGTCTCTGACTGACCGAGCCTGGGCCCATGCCGAACAGACGCGCATCCTGCGCCGGTTCAATGCGTCGATGCAGGATTTCGACGTGATACTGCTTCCCACGTCGCCGGTGTCTCCGTTCCCCTGGACCCAAGGCCATGCCACGGAGATCGATGGCCAGAGCATGGATATCTATTATCGCTGGCTGGCGCTGAACTATCGCGGCTCCCTAACGGGCGGCCCGGCGATCACGCTGCCCTGCGGGCGCGACCCCCACGGCATGCCCTTCGGGTTGCAGATGCTGGGGACAGTGCGCGGGGATGAATCGCTGCTGGCTGCGGCCAAAGCAGTCGAGACCTTCTTTGCCGCCGACGCGGAAACGGCGCGACCCTGCCCTGACATGGCAGGCCTTGCGCCGTCTGGCACCGACCTGCGGTCCATAGTAACCCATCCTCCCATCCTGAACGGCACAGGCCGGTCCGAGGCGGCTGCCATGCGAACGGCGGTGTAGCGCCATGTACCTGATCCCCATCATCTTCATCATACTGCTGATCAGCGGCACGGCCTTTGCCTATCTGATGGGCGCAGTCTCGGTGCTGACCTTCGTGGCCCTCGACAAGAGCCAGTTCCTGTCGATCCTGCCGCAACGCATTTTCGCGCAACTCGACGTCTTCGCCTTTATGGCAATGCCACTGTTCATTCTGACGGCCGAGATCATGGGCCGCGCTGGCGTCACCCGCAGCCTGATCGATTTCGCCATGTCCATCGTCGGACGCTTCCGAGGCGGGCTGGGCCATGTCAACATCCTGACCAGCGTGTTCTTTGCGGGCATCTCCGGCTCGGCCATCGCGGACAGCGCCGCCTTGTCACGCACCTTCGTGCCGGAGATGAAGTCGCGTGGCTATGACCCCTATTACGCAGGTGCCATCACCGCCGCATCGTCGATGATCGGGCCAATCATTCCGCCCTCGATCATCATGATCATCTATGGCGGCCTGACCGGAGCTTCGGTTGCCGCCCTGTTCATCGCGGGCGTGGTGCCGGGCTTGCTGCTTGCCGCGTCCTTGATGGCGCTGAATGCCGGTATCGCCACGATCAAGGGACATCCCGGTGGAAAGTCGGACGACCTGCCACCGTTCGTGCCTAGCCTGCTGAACGCGGCTCCAGCCTTGTTCCTGCCCGTGGTGATACTCGGGTCGCTGGTCTTCGGTCTGGCGACGCCGACTGAAGGGTCGGCCATCGCGGTGCTCATCGCGCTTATGGCGGGCCAGTTCTACAAGGGTTTGACCTGGCGGATGATCTTTGATGCGGTCGAGGCGACGGCGAAGATGACCGGCACGATCTTCATCATCCTCGCCGCGATTTCGGTGCTTGGTTATCTGGCGGGGCAGCTGGGGTGGTCCAGCGCCCTTGCGGATTGGGTCGCGTCCTTTGGACTGACCGGCACAAAGTACCTGTTCTTCCTTGTGGCAATCTTCCTGATTGCGGGCATGTTCATGGACACGCCGGTGGCCCTGACGCTGCTTATTCCGCTCTTCGCGCCGCAGGCCCTGGAGCAGGGTATCAGCCCTATCCAGCTTGGCATCGTGCTGTGCTTCAACCTCTGTGTCGGGTTGATCACGCCGCCTCTGGGCAAATGCCTGGTGGTCGTGGCGGCCCTGACAAACCTCAATTACTGGCGGCTAGCATATGCCGCGCTGCCCTTCATCGTCGTTCAGGTGCTGCTGCTGATGGCGTTGGTCTACTGGCCAGCCCTATCGCTCACATTGCCGCGCCTGCTCGGATTTTCAGTGAACTAGACCTGTAACGGAGGAGGCTATCATGAAACTAAAAGCACTCTCACTGGCGGCATTGCTTGCGATGTCCAGCGCAGCCAGCGCGGAAGTCAAGATCGCCCTTGACAGCGCGCCCGACCTTGAGACCAGCGGCTCTTACAACTGGGCGCATGCCTTCGGGGCGGCGCTGACCGAAGCCGGGATGGAGGTGCGCGAAATGCCGCGCGGATCCATCGGCAACGAGTCCGAGAAGTTCGACCAAGTGTCGACCGGTCTGCTGGAGGTGTCATTGTCGGACGTGCGCGCCATCGCGCAGGTGGATCCGTTCATCTATGGCGTGCGCCTGCCCTATATTTTCGATGATGTCGATCACATGGACCGCGTGCTGGTACAGGGCAAGGTCCTTGACCGCGTCAATAAAAACCTGGCGGGCCAGGATGTCGTCGTGCTCGCGCTCGCGCCGCTCGGGCCGCTTTCGGGCATCATCACCACCGACGCGGTTGTCCGGTCGCCAGCCGACATGTCGGACCTGCGGATGCGCGCCCTCGACGATGCACAGATCGCCATGTACCAGGCTTGGGGGTCCAGCGGCACAATCGTGCCCTGGGGTGAAGTGCCCGCAGGTCTGCAAACCGGCGTAATCGACGGCTACCTGAACTCGCCCTTCGTTCCGGTGATGTTCGGCCAGACCGATTTCGTCAAGAACTTCTCGGATGCCGGCGTGATCATCCCGATGCGCGCTGTTCTCGTCTCCAAGAGCTGGTACGATGGCTTGCCTGAGGCCGACAGGGTCGCCGTGGACAGCGCCGTCGAAACGGCGGATGCAGCGACCCGAGCATGGTTGGCAGAAGCCTCCGAGCGCGGCCTCGCCGCTCTGGAAGAAAAAGGCGTGACAGTACAGCGTCTGACCCCAGAAGAGCGCGCGGTGTTCCGTGAGGTGTCCAAGCCGGTCTACGATTCCGGCCTGATGCCTTCCGAGGATGTGAAAGTCTGGACCGAACTGTCCGATTCCAACCGCTGACCCGCAATCGCCGGGCCTTTCGCGAGGCCCGGCTCCTTCGGCAGGACAAGATACATGCGCAATACCATCATCGCAGCTAGTAACAGCGTTCACCAGGTCGTGCGGGGCGCCGCGGTTTTCGCCGTCTGCCTCATGTTCCTCACCGTCGTGCTGCAGATCGTCGCGCGGTACGTATTTTCCGCGCCCCCTGTCTGGACCGAAGACGTGGCCCGCTATGCTATGGTCTGGACCGGACTGCTGGGAGCGACGCTGTCGTTCAAGACTCGCTCGGACGCGGTACTGATGCAAAGCATCGCGCCTGAGCGCCCCCACCTGATGGGCCGTCTCGCCGAAGCGGTGCACAGTGCGGCGGTTCTGACCTTCATCCTGCCCGTTGTCTATTTCTGCTTCATTGGCCTGCGGGGCGGCTTTGCCAAGGGTTTCCTGGCCCGACAATCCGGCCTGACAGCCGACACGCTTGGCATTCCGATGGTCTGGATTTCCATGTCAGTGCCGATTGCCATGATCATCATCCTGCTGCATCTGGCCGCCCGATGGGCAGGCGACGACGCAACAGATACCGCCGATACGCAATTGGACTGAGCAATGCCAAGCGCCTTCTGATCGTGCCGTACCAATATGCCATATCCGACCTCAACTCAGGGACCTTGCCATGACCATGGACACGACCGCTCAAGCCATCTCGGACCTGAAAGACCTGTTGGGCGAGCGCCTGTCGACCGGCGCCTCCATCCTGGAGATGCACGGCCGCGACGAGGCCTATTCGGAACCTGCCTTGCCGGATGCGGTCGCCTTTCCCGAAACCACCGAAGAGGTGTCCGCGATCATGAAGATATGTTCGCGTCACGCGGTTCCGGTCGTTCCCTTCGGCATCGGCACATCGCTTGAAGGGCACGTGATCCCTATCCACGGCGGGATCAGCGTGGACACCGGCCGCATGAACAGGGTTCTCGAAATTCATGAGAGCGATCTGGACGCCGTCGTGCAGCCCGGCGTCTCTCGGACGCAACTCAACGACGCGCTGCGCGCGACCGGGTTGATGTTCACGGTCGATCCCGGCGCCGATGCGACGCTGGGCGGAATGGCTGCCACCCGGGCCTCGGGCACCAATACCGTGCGCTACGGCACCATGCGGGAAAATGTTCTGGCGCTTGAGGTCGTGCTGCCCGATGGCACCATCATCGAAACCGGGTCGCGGGCGCGCAAATCCTCGGCCGGGTATGACCTGACACACCTCTTTGTCGGCTCCGAAGGCACGCTCGGCATCATCACCAGGCTGACGGTGCGCCTGTTCGGCCAGCCCGACACGATCCTGGCGGCGACCTGTTCCTTCGAAACCGTCGATGACGCGGTGAACTCCGTAATCATGGCCATTCAGATGGGCATCCCGATGGCGCGGATCGAATTGCTGGACGAAGTCCAGATGAAGGGCATGAACATCTTCAACCCCGATCTGAACCTGCCCGAAAAACCACATCTGTTCCTCGAATTCCACGGGTCAGACGCCGGCGTGAAGGAACAGGTGGAGATGTTCGAAAGTGTCGGAGAAGAATTTAACGCGTCGGACTTTCAGTGGGCAACCAAGGCGGAAGATCGAACCCGGCTGTGGACCGCACGGCACAACGCATATTATGCCGGAAAATCTCTGCGCAAAGGCTGCGAAGGAGTTCTCACCGACTGCTGCGTTCCAATTTCAGCATTGGCCGAATGTATCTCGCGGTCCAAGGAGCTGGTCGCAGACTCAGGCATGATTGCCCCCATCGTCGGTCACGTCGGAGATGGCAATTTCCACCTCATGATCCTCATTGACCCGAACGACCCGGATGAACTGAAACGCGCCAAATCGCTGGCGTCCAAAGTGAACCATGTCGCACTGTCCTTTGGCGGCACCGTCACCGGTGAGCACGGCGTTGGCATAGGCAAGAAGGGCTACATGGCCAAGGAGCACGGCGCAGCCTATGCGTTTATGGCAACTTTGAAACGCGCGGTTGATCCGAAAAATATCATGAACCCCGGCAAGACGGTCGACATTCCCGATGCATAGCTGGGCCAGTTTTCGCGGCAATGAGGAGATGCCCTTTGACCTTGGAAACGCAGTGGAGACATGGCCCCAAACGCGCAGCGTGTGCCGGCGGGCTGCCGGCCAATGCACCCTGCATAAGGCAATGATAAATAACGCAATTCCGTCTATGGAGTTTTACGCATGACACTGTTAGCCGATCTCTTGTCGACTGTGTTTGAACGGCGCTACAGAACTGCTAAGTCAGTTCATCTTGGTGGCCGTCCGCTGGCGGAATTGGCTGAGGAATTGGTGGGAACCGCAGGCGAAACGTCTGGCCTAGCGCTCGCGGACGAGATCCTGGCGCGTTTCGAGACCCTGACCGATCAGCAGAGGCTGGAGTTTTTCCGCCACATCGCAACCGCCCTGGATATCGACCCCGAAGCCGTGCGCAGCACGCTCGACGCCTATGAACGCGAACCATCGAAACAGACCTATCGCGCATTTTTGACGGCGGCCGAGCCGCGTCGGCAGGAATTGATACGCCGACTGAACCGAGTACCCGGAGCGACCGGCCAACTGGTGCGGCTTAGGGCTGAGCTCTTGCGTCTGGGTGCGCAGGAACCTCAGCTTGCAGCGCTGGACCTTGATTTCCGGCATCTATTCGCATCCTGGTTCAATCGAGGTTTCCTTGTTCTTCGGCCGATCAGTTGGGAAAGCCCGGCACATATCCTCGAAAAGATCATTGCCTACGAGGCTGTTCATGCAATCACCTCTTGGGATGATCTACGACGCAGGCTCAAGCCCGACGACCGGCGGTGCTTTGCCTTCTTCCATCCTTCTATGCCTGATGAGCCGCTGATCTTTGTTGAAGTGGCAATGACCAAGGGCGTTCCAAGCTCAATTCAGACCCTTCTGACTGAGGACCGCACGCCAATATCAGCACATGAGGCCGATACGGCGGTTTTCTACTCGATCTCCAACTGCCAAAAGGGGCTGGCGAGCATCTCCTTCGGGAATTCGTTGATCAAACAGGTTGCTTCCGATCTTTCCTTGGAAATGCCAGGGATCAAGACCTTCGTGACCCTCTCACCCATTCCCGGCCTTGCAGCATGGGCCAGGCAGGAAGGTCTTGAAATGCCCACTCAGGAACCGGAGAACATGCGCGCGATGGCTGCGCATTACCTTTTGAATGCCAAGGATCATGGCGGTTCGCCTTTAGACCCGGTCGCGCGCTTTCACCTTGGCAACGGAGCGGTTGTTCATGCTGTACATGCGGCGGCCGATACATCGGAACAGGGATTGGCCCAATCCGGCGGTGCCATGGTCAATTATCTCTACGACCTGTCTCGCGTGGCGCAAAACCACGAGGTCTTTGAAACCTCTCGGGCCGTGATGGCCAAACCGGACGTCAACGCGCTGGCCGAGTCCGCAGACTTCGATCCAATACGCGAAAGGTAGAGCGATGGCGAACCCACTTTACGACGGCCTGTTCGGCGCCCACGCTGGCAAAACTACGCCGTTTCTATATCTTCCGGACGGTCAGGTCATTACCCATGATCGCTTTCTGATGATGAGCGCGCAGATCGCCCATATGATGGTCGCAATTGGCCTTGAACCCGGCGACCGAGTGGCGGTTCAGGTGGAAAAATCCGCGGAAGCTTTGGCGCTTTATGCGGCCTGCGCGCAGGCAGGCATGGTCTTCTTGCCGCTCAATACCGCCTATACGGTCAAAGAATTGAGCTATTTCATCGAGAACAGCGGCACATCGCTAATCGTCTGCGACAAGAGAAGCGAAAAACCGTTGGGAAAATTGGCAGGTACACTCGGCGCAAAGGTCGAGACCCTGAATGCCGATGGCAGCGGCACCCTCATGGACAAGGCAGGGGCGTCGCCGGAAAGCTTTGCCACAGTGGATTGCGACTGCGATGATTTGGCGGCTTTTCTCTACACATCAGGCACCACCGGGCGCTCCAAAGGGGCGATGCTGACGCAAAACAACCTGCTGTCGAATGCGCGCACTCTGGCGGAGGAATGGCACTTCACGGCAAATGACGTTCTGCTTCACGCGCTACCGATCTTCCACACCCATGGGTTGTTCGTCGCCACAAACGTCACTTTGGCCGCCGGTGGCAGCATGATCTTTATGCCAAAATTCGACCTCGATCAGATCATCGCCCGGATGCCCGAAGCGACCACCATGATGGGAGTGCCAACCTTCTACACCCGCCTTCTAAACGACGCCCGTTTCAGCCGAGACCTGGCTTCGCATATGCGCCTGTTTGTGTCCGGGTCCGCGCCGCTTCTGGCCGAGACCCATATTCAGTTCGAAGAGCGCAGCGGCCACCGCATCCTTGAACGCTATGGCATGACGGAAACCAACATGAACACCTCCAACCCCTATGACGGCGAACGCCGCGCGGGGACCGTCGGCTTTCCATTGCCGGGCGTAGAGCTCAAGATCTCCGACCCCGACACGGGCGAGAGCCTGCCGCATGGCCAAGTCGGTCAGATAGAGGTGCGTGGGCCGAATGTCTTCAAAGGTTACTGGCAGATGCCGGAGAAAACAGCGGCCGAGTTGCGGGACGATGGGTTCTTCATCACAGGCGACTTGGGCAAGATCGACGAGGATGGCTATGTGCACATAGTCGGCCGCAACAAGGACCTGATTATCTCCGGCGGCTACAACATCTACCCAAAGGAAGTTGAACTGTTGCTGGACGATCAACCCGGTGTTCTGGAGAGCGCCGTGATCGGTGTTCCTCATCCGGATTTCGGCGAGACGGTGCTGGGCGTGATCGTGCCAAAGAAAGACGCTTCGCCGGACATCGACAAGATAATGGCAGCTGCACGCCACTCATTGGCCGGTTTCAAGCTCCCCCGCAAACTGGTCGTTCTCGCGAAACTTCCGCGAAACACGATGGGCAAGGTTCAGAAGAACATCTTGCGGGACCAATTCAAAGGAATGTTCGAGACCTGACAGCCCCCCTCCCGGCGAATGTCCACACCTCATTCTCGCCGTCGAACTTTTGTGTGATCCATCCGCTCTTTTAAAGTCGGATTACTCTGGGGTACGTCATCTTGGTTATTGCCCTACTTTCGATTCCGGTGAAAGACGTGCCGGTGATTTCGAGGTAGCGAACACTGGAGCCCCTCGCAAGCTGGCCGCAACTTGCTGAACGACAGAGAAAAACATGACTTAGAGTGTGCTCGAATGTCAGTTTTCAACAAAGGGCTTACGCGCACCTGCGGCGAAGGTCGGCTCTCGCCCATAGTGCCTTCGCTGCAGGCTGATCATTTTAAAAGCAGCCGTTGAATTCAGGGACGTCAAGGTCGGCTTCGTCCGGCGTCCCTTCCATTCGGTCTTGATTCGAGGCTGCACCTGCGGCGAAATGCGGCTTTTGCCGTTGCGCTCGCGGCATGAAACCTCTGCAAAGTCGTCGGATTCTACGGCTTTGCAAATGGTGCTTTCTGCGCGAAGCGGCCTCAGGTTGATGTGCAGGCTGCTCCTGCAGCGAATGTCTGGAAGGTTGAAGGTTATTCAACTCGGGCCGGGTTGCGCACGAACGCCACCGATGCGCCGCGGCCCGTATCGAAAAACCTTTGACTTAGCAGACACCCAAGTCTGTCCTTTTTTGTGTAGGCGGTTAGCCTGGGTGCCGCGGCCCGGATGCCTCCTGGGCCGCTGTGAGCGCTCCGCACCATAATCCTGTTTATGTTAAATAAGTCAGGCTATCTGACCTAAATTGCGCCTGCTAAGCGTGCGGCTGACTGATGCAGTATTGCCGGTACGCATCGTGCTCCACGCCTTTGACCAGCGCCGGTTCCCAGCCTATTGCAGGGTCATAGACGCGCATGGTCATCAGGGCGTTTTGCGGCGGCTCGTATGTGCCGAAACGGTTTTTGGCGGTGAACCGGGCGCAGACAAAGAAATCCTTTTCCGGGAATGGCCACAGGACGGCCGCATAGCGGACCGGTCCCACGCTCACATCCTTTGCGGTGTCGCCTTCCGGGACATTTGCAACCAGCCATTGTCGCAGGGCTGCCATGCTTTGGGCTTTGGAAGGCCCGCCAGCCGGAACAGGTTTCTCGAAGGTGATTGCGTGTTTGTCCGGTACAGAGCCGTCATTCAGGCAGCCGGAAAGCGCCGTTGCGGCAAAGATGGCGGGGATAAAGTGCTTGAGTTTCATGCTCGTGGTTTCCTCTTCTCCGGGAGACTGTTGCGCGGGCTTCAGCAGCCGTTGGCGAGTTTGACGCGCTCCAGGAGCGCGCTGCGTTCTGCGATCGCTAGCGCCGTACTGTAGGTTTGGGCGTCAGGGCCGCCGGATCCGCGCACGCCGCTGGCCGCGGTGCCGGCTACAGCGGTGGCCGTGCCCACGTTGGAAATTGACTGGGCGGATCCCGCGCTGGCGATGGCACCGGCACCGAGGACGGACAAACCCGCCTCCATGAGGCCGCCGGTCAGGTTGGCTTTGCGCTCCCGTTTCCGTTCGGCCTTGTTGATGGCCTCGCTGCGCGCGTAGAGCGTGTTCAACTCGGTCTGCACCTCATTGCAGCTCATCGCGAGATCCTGTTCCGAGGGCTGGGCCTGGGCCGCGCGCTGGACGCCTGCCATGGACTGCAGCCCCATGATATTGGCCGAGGTCTGAGAGGTGTTACCCATGCACCCGGCCAGCCCCATCAGGCCCGCAACTGCAACTGCTCGCTTGATCGTTTTCACTCGAAT
>NZ_JAXMOX010000129.1:0-13101 GCF_034669605.1 Leisingera sp. | reverse complement strand
ACCAATGAGGGCGGAAGAGATAGCGGAACTGGAAAAGAACCCGAACCTCAAGCAGATCATTGCTGTCAGGTATCTGGATGACGCCGGCAAACGTGCTGATATGGAAACGCCCGATTACTGGCACTTTGCGCCTATGGTCCAACGGATGGTCGACAAACACATGGCCGCAGGAGGTTCCGCATTATGAGCCCGCCTGAGTACATTTTGAGGCAAGTTCCCCCACTGCCTTGGCATGTGGTGCTGTTGGTCCGGGCGACCAAGGATTGCGTCGAAGGCTATGGCTGCCTGGTAGAAAATCCGGACACCTTTGAAATCGACAACATTCAATAGCCCACCCAGGGCTGACGTCCGATTGACGAGGGCACCGGAGATAAAGGCGGCTGAGTAGAGGGCACCTTCCGCTGCAAATGGCGCGGCGATGTACTTTACGGCGAGAACGTAGCGGTCAACGGCAAATATGTGCCGGGCTGGCCGGCTGACCCGCAGCAGGCGCAGCTGAAACGTACCAGCGCGCCGCGGAACCAAATGCTGCTGTAGCACATGACCTATCATCCGGGCGACGGGCAAATGTTCTTTCCGCTGGACAAGATTGTCGCCTTTTGCCGCGACGGGGCCAAGGGGCTCTATATCCATTCGAATATCTGGCACGAGGGAATCTTACCTGCCGAGGACAACCAGCGTTTCCGCGACCGCCAGTGAGGGAATTGGGGATCTGGGCAAGGAGTTTGGCATCTACCTGCGCTGCCCGCTGCGCACGGAGAAGATCCAAGGCTGGCTTATTGCCCCTGAACATAAAACGGCGCCTCTGGGGGCGCCGTTTTCGTCTTGTTGCATAATAGGATCAGGCAAACAAATCGTGTGCCAGCTCCAGCGCAGCGATCAGCGTGTCGACCTCTTCCTTGGTGTTATAAAGGCCAAAAGACGCGCGGCAGGTGGCGGACACACCCAGGTGATCCATCAGCGGGCCGGCACAGTGGTGGCCGGCGCGCACCGCAACGCCCTTTTTGTCGAGGATCGTCGAAATGTCATGCGCATGGGCGGCCCCTTCCATTGTAAAGCTGAAAATCGCCGCCTTGCCAGGTGCTTGTCCCTGCACGTTGATCCAATTCAACCCGGTCAGCCGCTCCAGTGCATAGTCGCGCAGCCCGCCCTCGTGCTTGGCAATGTTGTCCATGCCAAGCTCCATCATGTATTCCAGCGCAACGCCCAGGCCGATGGTCTGCACGATGCCGGGTGTTCCGGCCTCGAATTTCATCGGCGGGTCGTTGTAGATGATCTGCTCCTTAGAAACTTCCCTGATCATGTCGCCGCCGCCGATGAAGGGGCGCATTTCCGCCATGCGTTCGGGTTTGATATAGATCGCACCCGAGCCGGACGGACCGTAAAGCTTATGGCCGGTGATGGCGTAAAAGTCGCAGCCGATATCCTGTACGTCCACCGGCATATGCACCGCCCCTTGCGAGCCGTCGACCAGTACCGGCACGCCCTTGGCATGGGCACCCTGAGTAATGGCCTTCACATCCACCACAGTGCCCAGCACGTTGGAGCATTGCGTGACTGCAATCAGCCTGGTCTTGGGGGTAATCGCGTCGATAACTTTTTGCGGATCCAGGCTACCATCATCAGCCACGTCGACCCATTTCAGCACCACACCCTGCCGTTCGCGCAGGAAATGCCAGGGCACAATGTTGGCATGATGCTCCATTACCGACAGGATGATCTCATCCCCGGCCTCGAACCGCGGCATTGCCCAGCCATATGCGACCAGATTGATGCCCTCAGTTGTGCCAGAGTTCAGCACGATGGTGTTCTCATCACCTGCGTTCAGGAAGCGGGAAATAGTCCCGCGCACGGCCTCGTATTTCTCCGTCGCCAGGTTAGAAAGGAAGTGCAAGCCACGATGAACGTTGGAATACTCCTCGGCATAGGCGCGTGTTACCGCGTCAATCACCACCTGCGGCTTCTGCGCAGACGCACCGTTGTCGAGATAGGTCAACGGCTTGCCGTTCACCTGCCGTGCAAGGATCGGGAAGTCGGCACGGATTTTTTCCACGTCATACATGTTCGGGAAGTCCCAGATTGGCTGGACCGATCAGGCCCACGATAAAGAGAAGGGCAAACACCAGGATCATGCTGGCCATCAAAACGACCCCAAGCGATCGCCACACAGAGCCGAATTTGTGCGCCGAATTCACGAAGTGCAAGAGGATGAAGAACACCATGATGTTCGCCGCAATATTCAGCAGGGCAGCCAGGGCCGGCAAAACCAGGAGCATCGCGACAACAGCAGCGTTAAGACCCGCCTGCAGCAACTGGAGCCAGGTCACCAGTGCAAGCAGAGCTGCCAGACTTCCCTGACCGCCCAGCCATCGGCCGGTGGTTGCAAGCATGGCAATGAAGCTGAATTGCAGCACCAGAATAACCGCGAAATAGGCACCAGGCGCAAACCTTGGTATCAGAACCTCAGGCGGCAGCGGAAACAGCACTTGCTGCAAAGTATAGACACAAGTATTCAGCACCACAGACAGCAGAAAGCCTGTCCATAGGGCCTCGCGCGGCCAATCCTGTGCCAGGATCTGCTGCGCAGCATCTCGCGGCGATTTCACCGTCAGCAGGGCAAAGGCGGCCAGTGCGTTCATTGATTTACCCAATACCCTTGGATCATGCCGGACACCCAAAACCACAGAAAGACTACACACCACAGCGCCCCCACCAGGTTCAAGGCGGGTCCCGCTCCGATAAACCCTGCGACCAGCCCATTCAGCAGCATCAGCGGACTGGCTGCCAGACAGGTCCAGAACAGCGCCAGCCGGGCGCAATAGGCCTCACCCTTCCCGCCTGCAGCGCGGGCGATCCAATGCGCCGCCAATGCCAGAACGTATAAGATCAGCGGCGCGATGAAGACGATGCCCAGCAGTGACCCGCCCAAAAGCATATTCAGGTCCTGGCCGCTTAGATGCGCCTCGCGCGCCAGCCGCGGCATCTGCGCCACAAAGGTCAGCACACAGCCGCTGAGCACGAAAATCAGCAGCCGGTCTTCGCGCGCGCCCATGTCCAGAAGCCGCGCAAACACCTTGCGCGGCCCCTTATAGGTCGCCGGGATATCCGTGGTGACGGACATCAGCGGCGCCGGGCCAGCCAGCCTTCGAGGCGGGAAACGATGTCGGCCGCGATTTCCGCGTCCTCGATCTCTTCCACTGCTTCGGCCAGGAAGGCCAGTGTCATCAGATCGGTCGCCTCGGCGTGCGGAACACCGCGCGAGCGCAAATAAAACAGACCTTCTTCGTCGATCGCACCAGAGGTCGACCCGTGCGAGCAGGCGACGTCATCAGCATAGATCTCCAATTCCGGCTTGGCCAGGAACTGGCTGTCTCCGTCCAGCAGCAAGGATTGGGAAATCTGATACCCATCCGTCTTTTGCGCGCCTTCTTTTACCAGGATTTTCCCCTGGAACACGCCGGTTGCACCGTTTCGCAGCACCTTTTTGAAAACCTGGCGGCTTTCGCAATTCACCGCGTCATGGGTAACGAAAACCGTGTCGTCGTGGTGGAAATCTCCATCGCCAACGCATGCGCCTGCAATATGCGCGACCGCGTCATCGCCGGTCAGTTCAATCACCGCCTCGTCACGGGTCAGCACGCCGTTCACGGTCAGAGTGAAAGACTTGAACACAGACTCGGAGCCAAGGCGGGCAAACAGATGCGTTGCCGCACGGCGCTCGTGGTCCCGGCCTTGCGCACGTACCAGATGCAGCTTGCCGCCGTCCGCAATGTCGATCTCCGCGCACTTGTTAAAGCGCGAGGCCGCAGGGCCATTTTCCAAGATCGTCACTTCGGCGCCCGTTTCGACGCGAACCACGTGATGCAGGATCGCGTCAGAGCTCTCATCCGAGTGCACATAGGTGAAGTTGATCGGTTTGGACACCTTGCCAGTCACCCGGATGGCAACGCCATCCGTGGCAAAAGCAGTATTCAAAGCCGCCAGAGGGCGTTCCACCGGGGTTTGCCCGCGCGCTTCAAGAACACCGTACAAGTCCTTGGCCCAATGAATATCTTTGCAGCAGATGTCCTCGATCCGGTCGATGGTCACACCTTCCATCGCCAAATCATCAGAGGCTTCAGCGTCAAAGACACCATCGACAAAAACAATATTCAGACGCTCGAAATCGCTGAACATCGGTGTCTCATCCGCAGTAAACACCGCGGCTTTGACTGCCTCAGCCTGAACCAGTGTTTCGGGGCGGGTGTATTTCCAGTACTCATCACGACGGCTGGGCAGACCCATGGTTTGGACCCGCGACAGCGCTGCCTGCCGGGCTGCCGTCAGGCAGCCGCTTTCCGGCAGGGTCAGCGCGGACAGCCGCGCCTCGGTTGCGCTTTGCTTGACTTCGGGCAGGGCCATTTACGCCTCCTCTGCCAAGATGCCGGCGTAACCGTTGTTCTCGACTTCAAGCGCCAGCTCAGGACCGCCGGTTTTGACGATACGGCCGCCCGCCAGGATGTGAACCACGTCCGGTTTGATGTGGTCCAGAAGACGCTGATAGTGGGTGATCACCAGGAAGCCGCGGCCCTCGTCGCGCAGGGCGTTCACGCCTTCGGCCACCAGCTTCATCGCGTCCACGTCGAGGCCCGAGTCTGTTTCATCAAGGATACACAGCTTCGGCTCCAGCATCGCCATCTGCAGGATCTCGTTGCGCTTCTTCTCACCGCCGGAGAAGCCGACATTAACCGGGCGCTTCAGCATTTCAGCGTCGATCTTGAGGGTCTTGGCTTTGGCGCGGATGATTTTCAGAAAGTCGGAAGCCGACAACTCTTCCTCACCGCGGGCTTTGCGCTGTGCGTTCACCGCGGTGCGCAGGAAGGTCATATTGCCGACACCGGGGATTTCCACCGGGTACTGGAACGCCAGGAACATGCCGGCTGCGGCGCGTTCTTCCGGTTCCATCTCCAGGATGTCCGCACCTTCCAGCTCAGCTGAGCCGTCAGTGACCTCATAGCCGTCGCGGCCCGACAGCACATAGGACAGGGTGGATTTGCCCGAACCGTTCGGCCCCATGATGGCATGCACCTTGCCTGCTTCGACCTTAAGGTCGACGCCCTTCAGGATTTGCTTATCCTCATCTTCAAGCTTGACGTGCAAGTTTTTGATTTCGAGCATTTTTGCCTCTCGCATAGTACTGTTCCGGCAGCCGTTGGCGCCTAGAAGGTTTTTGTGTAAAGCGTAAGAATCTGTGTCAGATCCTGACGCGGAAGTTCGTTGGCAAGCAGTTCGAACCGGGCCATGCGGCCGCGGATCTCAACCGGCTTCACCCATTTTTCGACCTGATTGTACAATGCCCGTCCGGCATAATCGTCAAACAGCACGGTTACAGGCTTCTCCGTCCGCAGCATGACAGTCAGGAAGCAGGCGGCCCGGAACCGTCCGTCAATCAGCACCAGGTCCGGTGCCTCGAAGTGCGGCAGGTCCCAGATCGTATTGGGATACTGATGAAAGCGCCGCCACATATCATTGTTTAACGGCCTGCCCCATTTGCCGGTCTTGCCGACATTGGCATGGTGCAGATGCACTTCCGACTTGCTGCCAGCCTGACGCAGATACCGCTTCATCATGCGGTACCACATTTTGTCGGACTCGACGGAAAAGATTTTTTTTCCGCTCAGCTCAGACGCCAGAACGGTCGAGCCGCCGCTGCCATACTCCAGAATGACACCTGCATCCCGGTAATGGCTGCGAACCCAGTCGGCCTCTTCAGGCGGCAGAGTAAGCTGCGGGCGCACGATGATCTGTTCGTCTTTTGCCATAGCCCGGCCCCTTAGCCCAGCACCACAGCGGTGCCGCTGGCCGAAACCATAAGCATGGACTGCCCAACCACTTCGTAGTCCAGATCCACGCCCACAACGGCATTGGCGCCCTTGTCCCGAGCACGGTCTTCCAGCTCCGCCAAGGCCGTTTCACGGGCATCCTGCAGCTTGCTTTCATAAGCCCCGGAGCGGCCACCGACGATATCGGTGATCGATGCGAAAACATCGCGCACCACATTGGCGCCCATGATCGCCTCGCCCACCACGATGCCTTTGTATTCGGCGATCTGGTAGCCTTCGACGTTTGGTGTGGTTGTGACGATCATGCTGTTGCTTCCTTGTAACGGCACCCCAAGGGCCGGCCTTTAGCCGACCGAGCCTTCCAGCGAGATCGCTACCAGTTGCTGCGCTTCCATGGCGAACTCCATCGGCAGCGCCTGCAGGACGTCTTTGCAGAAACCGTTGACCACCAGAGCAACTGCCTCTTCCTCGTCCATGCCGCGCTGGCGGCAGTAGAACAGCTGGTCGTCGTCCACCTTGGACGTCGTCGCCTCATGCTCCACGCGGGAGGAGTTGTTCTTGACCTCGATATAGGGAACCGTGTGCGCGCCGCATTTATCGCCAATCAGAAGCGAGTCGCACTGAGTGTAGTTGCGGCTGTTCTTGGCCTTGGGGTGCATCGACACCAGACCACGGTACGTGTTCTGCGCCTTGCCCGCAGAGATCCCCTTGGACACGATGCGGGATTTAGTGTTTTTACCTAGGTGCACCATTTTCGTGCCGGTATCAGCCTGCTGCATGTTGTTGGCGATGGCGATCGAATAGAACTCGCCCTGGCTTTCATTGCCGCGCAGGATACAGGAGGGATATTTCCAGGTTACGGCAGAACCGGTTTCAACCTGGGTCCACATCACCTTGGCGCGGTCACCGCGGCAATCGGCGCGTTTGGTGACGAAGTTGTAAATGCCGCCCTTGCCGTTCTCATCGCCCGGATACCAGTTCTGGACGGTGGAGTATTTCACCTCGGCATCTTCTTCGATGATGATTTCGACCACTGCGGCGTGCAGCTGGGCGATATCGCGCGCCGGTGCGGTACAGCCTTCCAAGTAGCTGACATAGCTGCCTTTATCGGCAATGATCAGCGTGCGTTCAAACTGACCAGTGTTTTCCGCATTAATGCGGAAATAGGTCGACAGTTCCATCGGGCAACGCACACCCGGCGGCACGTAGACAAAAGAACCATCCGAGAACACAGCAGAGTTCAGCGTGGCGTAGAAGTTGTCAGAAACAGGAACCACGGTGCCGAGGTATTTCTTGACCAGCTCTGGATGTTCGCGGATGGCTTCGGAGATCGAACAGAAGATAACACATGCTTCTTTGAGCTCTTTCTGGAAGGTGGTGCCAACAGAAACCGAATCGAAAACAGCATCCACGGCCACTTTGCGGCCCTCGGCGGGCGCATTTTCAGCGCCTTCGACGCCAGCCAGAATCATCTGTTCTTTCAGCGGGATACCCAGCTTTTCATAGGTCGCCAGCAGCTTGGGGTCGACCTCATCCAGCGATTTCGGCTTCACTTCCATCGATTTCGGGCGGGCATAGTAATACTGATCCTGGAAATCGATTTCCGGATAGTCGACCATCGCCCAGGTGGGTTCTTCCTTTTGCAGCCAGCGCTCGTACGCCTCCAGCCGCCAGGTCAGCATCCATTCGGGCTCTTCATTCTTTTCAGAAATCAGCCGGATAATATCCGTGGTCAGCCCTTTGGGGGCGTATTCCATCTCAATATCGGTTTCCCAGCCGTATTTGTAAGCACCGCCAACCTCGCGGACGGCGTCCACGGTTTCCTGGTCAACACCTTCCTTGACTTGGGTCTGGTCCAAAGCGGCCATTGTCATCTCCTCACTCACGCCGCGCGGGCGCGATGTTTCTGTTCTTTTTGCAGCCACGCATCGGCAAAGCGCAGCACGTCTTCTTCTTTTGTCTGCGGCCCCAGCGACACGCGGATAGCGCTATGTGCCGTGGCCTCGTCATATCCCATTGCGGTCAGCACCGCGCTGGCGCGCACCTTGCCGCTGGAGCAGGCGCTGCCCGCGCTGATGGCAAATCCCGCCAGATCCATCTGCATGACCTGGGTTTCGCCCTTCCAGCCGGGTGTAGCAAAACACAATGTGTTCGGCAGCCGCTTCTGATCCTTCCCGACAAAAATAGTATGGCTTGCGCCAGACACAAGCGCCTTCTCTAGAATATTTCTAAGTTCCGCAACCCTGTCCCAGACACCATTTGCCAGATCTTTTTCCGCAGCTTCAGCTGCGGCGCCCAAACCTGCGATTCCAATGACATTTTCGGTGCCCGACCGGCGGCCCATTTCCTGGCCGCCACCCTTGATCTGGGCAGGCAGATCCGTACCGCGTTTGATCACAACAGCGCCGATACCCTTGGGCCCGCCGAATTTATGCGCTGAAATCAGCGCCATTTGCGCGCCCAGCCAGTTGAAAGCCACCGGCATTTTTCCAAAAGCCTGAGTCGCATCAGTCACCGCCAGCCCCTGAGGCAGGTGCTGCACTATACCGGTTTCGGAATTGGCCAATTGCACTGTGCAGGCTGCGGGATCGGTGACCCTGACCGTCCCTTGAGCGCTTACTTCAAGATCCTCCATGGTCCAGGCCCGCACCGCATCATGCTCCACTGCGGCACCATGCAGTCCGCGGCCCGCCAAAGCCAACGAGGCACCTTCCGTGGAGCCAGAGGTAAACACGATATCCGCCCCATCCGCGCCAAAAGCAGCGGCAACCTGCGCCCGTGCCTTCTCAACCAGCGCCTTGGCAGCGCGGCCTTCAGCATGCACCGACGACGGGTTGCCGCAAACATCCATCGCCGCAATCATTGCAGCCCGCGCCTCGGGACGCAGGATGGCAGTGGCGTTATGATCAAGATAAACGCGAGTCATAGAGTCATCTTTTTGCGGATCGCTGCTGCCTCATACGCTGCCTCGCAGCACTTCGCAAAGCTTTCCCGCATAAATTGTGCGGCGTGCACGCCGAAACCGGGCAGATGAGGAAAGCGTATTCCTGGCACCTCAATCATCCACGACAGCAAACAGGTTCGGCACTGCCGGACATGGCGCCAGATCGTTCTTAATGACATCCGACAGGCGGGTCTGGTGCAGAAACACATAAACATGCGCGCTCAGCCCCTCCCAAAGGCGGTTGGTCAAAGATTGCGCCCGGCTGCCGGACAACGCGCCCGAAGCTCCTGCCCCTTTGTGCATCGCATCAACCGTTTCATCCACGGCAGACAGCACATCGACCACCCGGATCTCCGACGGTATCATCGCCAGCCGGTAACCGCCGCCAGGGCCGCGCACCGACTCGACCAGCCCCGCACGGCGCAGCTTGACAAACAACTGCTCCAGATACGGCAGCGAAATATCCTGGCGCTTGGAAATGTCTCCCAGCGGCACCAAATTGCCCTGCGGCTGCAGCGCGATATCCGCCAGTGCGACCATTGCATAGCGCCCTTTGGTGGAAAGCTTCATAATTTACCCCTCGAAACCAGGGCGGGAGTGCGAAAACATTGACCTTCCCCGCGTCTGTGCGTATCTCAGCCTGACGGTGTATGGCGAGGCCAGCGCCCTTGATTAGAACTGTTCTAAGATGCCCGTCGGAACCCGTCAAGTTTTCTGCCGGCAGTCGCGAGAACGAGAGTAGGATTTGAACCACCCATGCCCGAGGTCATCTTTCCTGGACCCGAAGGCCGCCTCGAAGGCCGCTATCACCCGCAAAAAGAAAAAGACGCCCCGATCGCCATCGTGCTGCACCCGCATCCGCAATTCGGCGGCACCATGAACAACAAGGTGGTCTACAATCTCCACTATGCATTCTACAACATGGGCTTCACCGTTCTGCGGTTCAATTTCCGCGGCGTCGGCCGCAGTCAGGGCGAATACGACCAGGGCGTGGGCGAACTGTCGGATGCGGCGTCGGCGCTCGATTACCTGCAGTCGATGAACACCAATTCCAAGCATTGCTGGGTTGCGGGCTTCTCCTTTGGCGCCTGGATCGGCATGCAGCTCTTGATGCGCCGTCCGGAGATCACCGGCTTCATCTCGGTTGCGCCGCCGGCCAATATGTATGATTTCTCCTTCCTGGCGCCCTGCCCGTCTTCCGGCCTGATCATCAACGGTACCTCTGACCGTGTGGCGCCGCCTGCGGATACCGCTAATCTGGTTGGCAAGCTGCATGAGCAGAAAGGGATCACCATCACTCACAATGAGATCGAGGGTGCGGATCACTTCTTCCAAGAGCCGCATATGGACACGATGATCAGCGATGTGTCCGATTATGTGAAGCGCCGCCTGACGGAGAACACCCGCTGATGAGCACGATCGAGACGCTGGCCCAAAAACTGGCGGTCGATACGATCAAGGTGCAGGACGCCAGCGGCGAAGACCGGTTGTATGTGGAGGTGGGCCAGGTTCTGGGCGCCGCCTCCCAGTCGCTGGAAGAAGCGTTTCTGACAGAAATGCGCGTGCGTCTGGCCGAACGCAAGGCGCGCGAGTTTCTCAATCAGAAAATCAGCAAAATTCAAGCGCAGCTTGAAGCGAATGGCGAAGCATGAGCGCCCGGCTGGACGCGCAATTCGCCTTCCTACTGGAAGCAGACAAGCTTCGCCGCATTGACCGCCAAAACCTGATCATTGATTGCAGCCGACGCGAAAATTCGGCGGAACACAGCTGGCATCTGGCGCTTTATGCGCTGGTCCTGGCCCCGTTTGCATCGCCGGACGTGGATATTTTCCGCGCGGTCCGGATGCTGCTGCTGCATGATCTGGTCGAAATTGACGCCGGCGATCACCCGATTACAGATAATGTCGATTGGGACGCGGTAGCACAGGCAGAGCAAGCCGCTGCCAATCGCCTGTTTGGATTACTGCCCGCGGATCAGGGCGCTGAATTCCTGGACCTATGGCAGGAATTTGAGGCTGCGGACAGCCCGGATGCGAAGTTTGCCAAACAGGTGGACCATTGCCAGCCGATTTTTCAGACGCTCTGCGGAGCCAAACCGCTGGATTGGCATGTCGATGTGGTCCGGCAAAACCTGAACGGCGGGCGCGCTGCAGCGCTGGAGCAGGATTTCCCCGAAGCCTACCACCATGCACTTGCCCTGCTGGATGAGGGGACCGGCTTTGACTGCAGTCGGCTGACCGCCCGCCTGCTTTTCCTGAATGAGGCAGACAAGCTGAAGCTGATCACCCGCGCCTCCATGCTGGGGGATGGGTCCCGGCACGAAAATTCGGCCGAACACAGCTGGCACATCATGCTTTACGCCTGGGTTCTGGCAGAGCACAGCGCCGCCCCGCTTGATCTGGACCGGGTGCTGCAAATGCTGCTGCTGCATGACCTCGTCGAAATCGACGCAGGCGATGCGCCGATCCACGGCGTGATTGATCCCGCAGCCCTCGAGGCGCTCGCCGCCAAGGAAGAAGCTGCCGCAGACCGCCTGTTTGGCCTGCTGCCCGCCGGCCAAGGCATGCCGATGCGGGCCATCTGGGACGAGTTCGAAGCGGCAGAAACCGCTGACGCTGTTTTCGCCAAATCCATCGACCGGGTTCAGCCGGTAATGCTTAACCTGCTGAACGGCGGCGGCAGCTGGGTCGATTATGACGTGAACCTTCCGCAACTCGACGCGCGGGTTGGCAAAAAGGTCAACCTCGGCGCACCAGACGTTTGGCGTTCTGTCCGGGACAGGATCGAACCCTGGTTCAGGGAAACCGGTCGCCTTTGACAACAAACTGGGGCAATGCTGCCAGAGAAATAGCGCGCAGGATAATGACCCTCTTCATCCGGCATGGCAACGGATAAGCGCATATGCGGGGTACGGCACCGGCCACGCGTCAGGCTCTCCAGGCAATCTGGCGGCACATATGACGCGCCTTGAAGCAAGCTGTTAACGGGTTCTATTTCCCACACCGATTGCAATAATTGGAACGATCTCCTAATACTGCCCAACGTCGGCGCACGGCGTTTCTTCGCACAGTCATCTGTTCACAGACGCGGCGGCCGAAAACAAGGCATTCTGCGACGCATTAAGACTTCCTGCCTTGCTTTGAATACGGTACCGGAGAAAGCAACACGGCTCCGCCAGAGGCTGGGCAAAACGCGCACACGGAGGCAGAGATGCCGGTTCACTACTTCTACCTGATTATCGCGGTTGCAGCAGAAACCATTGGCACTACGGCCCTGCAGGCCAGCCAGCAGTTCAGCAAGCTGGGGCCGTCGCTGATTGTTCTGGTCGCTTATGCCTTCTCTTTCTATATGATGGGGCTGACGCTTAAATTCATGCCGGTGGGTATCGTCTATGCGATCTGGTCCGGGCTTGGCATCCTGCTGATCGCTGTGATTGCTTTCTTTGCCTTTGGCCAGAAGCTTGATCTTCCAGCCGTGATCGGCATGGTGCTGATCATGTCCGGCATCGTTATCATTCATCTGTTTTCCAAGTCTTCCGCCCATTGATCCGCATTTGCGGCGCCTTTGGACGCATTTCCTCTGGCCTTTGTACCGGGTTCGGGCTATGCGCGGCCCAACTTCCTTACAAAGGCGAACTTCATGGACTTGCGCAACATTGCGATCATTGCTCACGTTGACCACGGCAAAACCACTCTGGTCGACGAGCTGCTGAAACAATCCGGCGCCTTCCGCGAAAATCAGGCTGTGGCGGAACGCGCCATGGACAGCAACGATCTGGAGCGCGAGCGCGGCATTACCATTTTTGCCAAACCCACCTCGGTCGAGTGGAACGGCACCCGTATCAACATCGTCGACACCCCTGGCCACGCCGATTTCGGCGGCGAAGTTGAGCGGATCCTGTCGATGGTCGACGGGGTGGTGCTGCTGGTGGACGCCGCCGAAGGCCCGATGCCGCAGACCAAATTCGTGACTTCCAAGGCGCTGGCCCTGGGCCTGCGCCCGATCGTGGTATTGAACAAAGTCGACAAGCCGGACGCCGAGCCCGACCGCGCGCTCGACGAATGTTTTGACCTGTTTGCCTCACTCGAAGCAAGCGAAGACCAGCTGGACTTTCCGCACATGTACGCCTCCGGCCGTTCCGGCTGGGCCGACGCGGAGCTGGACGGCCCCCGCAAGGACCTGCACGCGCTGTTCAACCTGATCGTGAACCACGTGCCCGAACCAAAGCAGATCAAACAGCAGGACGATGACTTCCGGATGCTGGCCACCACCCTGGGCAGCGACCCCTTTGTAGGCCGCCTGCTGAGTGGCCGCGTCGAATCCGGCAAACTGAAG
>NZ_JAXMOX010000128.1:0-13149 GCF_034669605.1 Leisingera sp. | reverse complement strand
CCGCCAGCCGCGCTATCAGGCAATGGCGGACAATTGGGGCGTTACCGTCACCGCCGACCAGATCTCAGCCGTCAAGGATGAGGCCGGTTTCGAGGATTTGATCGCCTCCGCTCTTGAGGCCCGCGGCTAACCCGCCTATCTGTCGAATTCCGCTATTTCGCACAAACTTCCGCAAATCAGGACGCTGACATGCCCATCAAGATTCCCGCAGACCTCCCCGCCTATGACGTTCTCACGAACGAAGGCGTGATGGTGATGTCGCCGGATCAGGCGGCGCGTCAGGATATCCGCCCCCTTCGCATCGGGCTTTTGAACCTGATGCCCAAGAAGATTCAGACCGAGAATCAGTTTGCCAGGCTGATCGGCGCCACGCCGCTGCAGATTGAGCTCAGCCTGATCCGGATGAGCGAGCACCGCACCAAGAACACCGCTGCCGCGCATATGGCCGAGTTCTACCGCCCGTTCCAGGAAGTGAAGCACGAGAAGTTCGACGGTCTGATCATCACCGGCGCGCCGATTGAGCATCTCGACTTCCCCGAGGTGACGTATTGGGACGAGATGCGCGAGGTGTTTGACTGGACGCAAACCAACGTGCATTCCACCTTTGGGGTCTGCTGGGGCGGCATGGCGATGATCAACCATTTCCACGGCGTGAAGAAGCATATGCTGGATCACAAGGCGTTTGGCTGCTTCCGGCACCGGAACCTGGCGCCGGCCTCGCCCTATCTACGCGGTTTCTCGGACGATTTCGTGATCCCGGTCAGCCGCTGGACGGAAATGAAGCAGGAAGAGATCAACGCGGCAGCGGGGCTGCAGACGCTGCTGGGCAGTGACGAAGTCGGCCCCTGCCTGGTTGAGGACAAGGCGCACCGGGCGCTCTATATCTTTAACCACTTTGAGTATGACAACGATACGCTGAAGCAGGAGTACGATCGGGACGTGGCCAATGGCACCCTGATAAACGTGCCGGGCAACTACTACCCGGACGATGACCCCAGCCAGCAGCCGCTAAACCGCTGGCGCAGCCACGCGCATCTTCTTTATGGCAACTGGATCAATGAGATCTACCAGACCACGGCATATGAAATGGACCAGATCGGTCAGTAAGGTGCTGATTTATGCGGGCCTTGCACTGACGGCCGCTGCCGCGCTGACCGTCTGGCAAGCGGGCCGCCGCGAGGCTGCGGCGGTCGCAAGCCACCCGCCTTTGGGGCAAATTCTGACGGTGGACGGCCACCGGGTGCACGTGGTGGAGATGGGCTGCCCCAAAGGCAGCGCGCCGGATCTGGTGCTGATCCACGGCTCCAGCGGCAACACCCGCGACATGACTTTTCGGCTGGCGCCTGCGCTGGCGGAAAAGTTCCGCATTCTGATCTTCGACCGTCCCGGCCTTGGATATTCGGACCGCCTGAATGGCAGCGGCGCCAGCATCCGGCAGCAGGCCGCCCTGCTGCACCAGGCCGCGGCACAGATGGGGGCGGACAGACCCATCGTGCTGGGGCAAAGCTATGGCGGCGCGGTCGCGCTGGCCTGGGCGGTGGATTACCCGGACAGCGTTTCGGCGCTGGTGACAGTGTCCGGAGTCGCCTACCCCTGGACCACACCGCTGGATCCGCTTTACCGGGTCACGTCCTCGCGTGCAGGCAGTGCGGTGGTGGTGCCCTTGCTGACCGCCTTTTTGCCGGGTTTTGCGGTATCCCGCTCGCTGCAGGACGTCTTTGCCCCGCAAGCCGTGCCCGAAGGCTATGCCGCGCATTTCGGCCCCGGCCTGACGCTGCGGCGCGGGTCCCTGCGCGCGAATGCCCGGCAAAGGGCGAACCTGCTCGACGAGGTGACCGAACTGGCGCCGCGCTATGGCGAAATTTCGGTTCCTGTGGAGGTTCTTCACGGCAGTGCTGACGACCTGGTCAGCCCGGAGCTTCATGCCCGGGGCCTGGCCCGGAATGTGAACAGCGCACAGCTGACCCTGCTGGACGGCATCGGGCATATGCCGCAGCATGTGGCCACAGAAGACGTGGCCGCAGCCGTGCGGCGGGCCGCCCTGCGCGCACAATTGCGTTAAAACGATTCACATTCCATACTCCTTACCCATATAAGAGTTTGAGGACAGAAGGGTTTTTCTTATGCCGCTGCCATTTGACGGAGCCATCAGCCGCTTTTACCAGACCGGCGCGCCGGATGAGATCCGCAGGTCCATCAAAGGTGCGGACAATGACGAGATCCTGAGCCCCGGCTATCCGCACCGGGAGCGGATGAAGCGGAAAGCCTATGAAAACGAGCTGGAGACGCTGCAGATCGAACTGGTCAAGCTGCAGGCCTGGGTCAAATCCAGCGGCGCCCGTATTGCGATCGTTTTTGAAGGCCGCGATGCGGCCGGCAAGGGCGGTACAATCAAACGGTTCCGTGAGAATCTGAACCCCCGCGGTGCACGGGTCGTGGCGCTGTCCAAACCCACCAGCGCCGAGCAAAGCCAATGGTATTTCCAGCGCTATATACAGCATCTGCCGTCAGGCGGCGAAATCGTGTTTTTCGATCGCAGCTGGTACAATCGCGGCGTGGTGGAGAAGGTTTTTGGCTTCTGCACCGACGAACAGCGCGAACGTTTTTTTCATCAGGTTCAAGGTTTTGAACAGGCTCTGGCTGAGGATGGCGTGCATTTGTTCAAGATCTGGCTGAACGTTGGCCGGGCAGAACAGCTGCGCCGGATGCTGTCCCGCGAGTCCGACCCATTGAAACAGTGGAAGCTCAGCCCGATCGACGTGGAAGGGCTGCAAAAATGGGACGCTTACAGCGCCGCCATTTCCGAGACCTTTGCGCGCAGCCATAGTGCAGAGGCCCCCTGGACCGTCATTCGATCCGATGACAAACGGCGGGCCCGGCTGGCGGCAATGCGTTGCGTGCTGCGCGGCGTCAGCTACAGCAATAAAGACACCGGTGCGATTGGCGAACGGGACCAAGGAATTTGCGGAGGCCCGGATATCTGGGATGACTAAACGCGGTTATCATCACGGCAATCTGCGCCAAGCACTGGTCGAAGCAGCCCTGCATCTGATTGAGGCCAAGGGCCCGACCGGTTTTACCCTGTCAGAAGCTGCCAAGCAGGCCGGCGTCACCCCCGCCGCCGTCTACCGTCATTTCAAGGGGCGCGAGGACCTGATCGCCGAGGCCGGACGGCAGGGTTATGTGATGTTTGCCGACCTGATGCAGCACGCTTATGATAAATACCAGCCTTCGGCGCTGGCCGCATTTGAGGCAACAGGCCGCGCCTATCTCGCCTTTGCCCGCAAGCATCCGGGGCATTACATCGCCATGTTCGAAAGCGGAATTTCTGTGAACCGGACACCTGAGCTGGCCAATGCCGCCGCCCGGGCGCGGGCGATCCTGGAACGCGCCGCCGCCGACCTCAGCCAGCATATCCCGGAGGGCAAACGCCCGCCGGCCTCGATGTTCTCGGCCCATGTGCTGGCGATGAGCCACGGGGTGGTTGAGCTTTATGCAAGGAATTCACCCGGCGCCGCCTCCCCCTTTCCACCCGAAGATCTGCTGGAAAGCGGCATCGGCATCTACCTGCGCGGGCTGGGGCTGATCGCATCCGACGACTAAACCCCGCCCCTTGATACCGGTCCTTCAGAACCGGCTGCGGGGCTGCGGGGCGCTCAATTCGTGGCCGACATTGACCAGATGCACCTCGCCTATGCCCTTGATCTCTTCGGGGCCGATGTCGGTGACGCGAAACTCTTCCGCCAAGGCTTCTTTCATTTCCTCCGGAGCAACAATTTTCATCGGGTTGGCAAAGACCTGCAAACGCGAGGCCAGGTTCACAGCCGGGCCGAAAACGTCGTAGACATACTTCTGAATACCGACCACGGAGCCGACAGCCGAGCCGGTTCCCAAGCCTATGCGCGCCTGCCATTTATGCTGATGGCTCTGGTTGCGCCGGTCCAGATAGCGCAGAAACCGGGTGGCGCAATGGGCCACCGCGGTGGCGTGGTCCGGCGTTGGTTCCGGCATCCCGGCAACCGCCAGATAAGCATCCCCGATGGTCTTGATGCGTTCGCAGCCGAATTGTTCGACGATCCGGTCAAAAGCAGTGAAAATATCGTTCAGCTCACCCAGTGTAACCGTCGGGTCGGTACGGGAGGCGAAGTCGGTGAAATTGACAAAATCCAGCATCACAACTGAGACTTTGGAGTAAAGCTGCGGGGTGACCACGCCGAAGGTCTTGAACTCCTCATAGACCGAACGCGGCATCAGGTTCAGCAGCAGCCGCTCCACCCGCTCCTTTTCGCGCTCCAGCTCGCGGGTATTGCGCTCCACCATGGCAGAGTAGCTGTCAATCATGCTTTCCAGCTCGCGGATGCGGGTGATGTTCTGGCATTCAACCACCAGCAGCGCCTCATTCAAATGGCTGGCCTGCGAGATATTAATGGCAAAAACCAGCGTCCGCCGCTTGCGCTTGATCTTCAGCTCCGCCGAATAGCGCCGTCCTTCGGCCCGCAGCGGGCCAAGTTCCTGTGGCGGCAATCCCGCAATGGCATCCGTCAGCGCCGCGTCAGGGCCAGGTGTTCCAAACCATTCCGCAAAGGACTGATTATAAAAGACAAACCCAAGATCAGAGGCGCGGACAACGGCAATCCCTACGCCAATAGCACGCAGCAGCTGTTCATTTATGGCGGCAATGCTCATGCGGTGTCCCGGTGGACGATGACGTTGCGTTTGGTTTCAATCAAGGCAAGCGCAGCACGGACATCCGGTTCTGACAGACCGTGCTGCTCCAGCGCTGCCTTCAAAAGCGCGCTCATTTCATCAAAATCATCGTGGCTTATGGCCAGGGCCCGATGCACCGCCTCCAGCCGCTCGTCGCTGAAGGAGGCAGGCCCGCCCAGCAGCGAAGAAATGAACTTGGTCTGGTGGTCGATCAGCCGCGCCATGTCGACATCAGCGAAGTAATCACCGATCTGATCGGAATCGAGCGCCATTTCATAAAAGGTCATCACGACCCGGCTGATGGCACTGAAACCGCCGTATTTTTCATAGATGGTTTGCGGCATGGCTGTCACCCCAACTGAAGGCGGCGCCTGCCATGTTATGTGATTTTTTCGAAAATGTTAACGGCGCCGGTAAATCACCCGTTTCCACAGAAAAAAGGGCCGCTCATCAGGCGGCCCTTTCCAAAAAACAGCAATAGCGTGAAACTTAACGCTTGGAGAACTGGAAGCTCTTACGGGCTTTGGCTTTACCGTATTTCTTCCGTTCCACAACACGGCTGTCGCGGGTCAGGAAGCCTGCCGCTTTCAGCGCGCCGCGCAGAGCCGGATCGTAAAGCTGCAGCGCTTTGGAGATGCCGTGCTTGACCGCACCGGCCTGACCGGACAGGCCGCCGCCCTTGACAGTGGCGTAGACGTCGAATTCACCTTCGACGCCAGCAACCTGGAACGGCTGGCGCAGGATCATCTGCAGCACCGGACGGGCGAAGTACTTGTTGATTTCCAAACCGTTCACTTCGACCTTGCCGGAACCCGGCTTGATCCAGACGCGGGCAACCGCATCTTTCCGCTTGCCGGTGGCATAGGCGCGGCCCAGCTCGTCGCGAACCGGCTCACGTGTGATGGTTTCTTCGGCCACTGCTTCCACACCGGTTGCAGCTGCGAGCTCTTCAAGAGTGTTGATCTGATCAGACATCTACATTAGCTCCGGGTGTTTTTCTTGTTCATGGATGCAACATCCAGAACTTCGGGGGCCTGTGCTTCATGCGGATGCTCGGCACCGGCATAAACACGCAGATTGGTCATGATCTGACGGCTCAGACGGTTGCCCGGCAGCATGCGCTTGACCGCTTGGGTCACAACGCGTTCCGGGTGTGCGCCTTCCAGGATTTCCTGTTTGGTGCGCGACTTGATGCCGCCCGGGTGGCCGGTGTGCCAGTAGAAGTGCTCTTCGCGCTTCTTGCCGGTCATCTGCACCTTGTCGGCGTTGATGATGATGACGTTGTCGCCCATGTCCATATGCGGAGTGAAGGACGCTTTGTGCTTGCCACGCAGGCGCATGGCAACAATCGAGGCAAGACGGCCCAGAACAACGCCCTCGGCGTCGATCAGGATCCACTTCTTCTCGATGTCTGCCGGAGTAGCAGAGAAGGTTTTCATGGCAGGTCAATCCTGTTTGTCGTGACGGCAGATTCCCTGACAGGAACTGCCTGAATGCGATGGAGGGGGTTTACGGGCAACAAAGAGGCACGTCAACAGGGGTGATCGACATAAAACAGCTTGTTTTCAATGACTTGCAAAATAGGTATATTGATACCCCAATAATTCACACACTGATTTGCTCCGGCGGGTTGTCCAGCAGGGCGCGCAGGCGCAGCATCGCCTCCTCGAACTGCTTCAACGGCACATGCGCGTTGATGGCGATGCGCACCGCATGCGGTGCACGGCCGTCGCGCAGGGCAAATTCATCTGCCGAGCGGATCTGCACCCCGTTTGCCTCTGCAGCGCGGGTAAAGGCGGCAGCGCGCCAGCCCGAGGGCAGCCGCAGCCAAACAAAGGGCACGTCCGGGTTCCAGGTCAGATCAAACGCGCCAAGCGCGTTGACCGCCACCCGGACATACCGGGCCATCTCCCCGCGCACAGCCGCAACCAGGTCAGGCATCCGCGGATCGGTGAGCAGGATCCGCAGCAGTTCGGCCAGCGGCTGCGCCAAGCCGAAATACCCGTATTCGGCCGCCCGCCGCAGCTCTGTGGACCGGCCCTCGGGCGCCAGCGCAAAGCCGACGCGCAGAGCAGGAGTCAGGATCTTGGAGATCGACGACACATGCCAGGCAAGTTCAGGTGCAAGCGCCCGGTAGCTGGACGTCCGCGTCTCCCCCAACCGGTAGCAGTCGTCCTCGACGATCTGCACCTCGTGGCGGCGGGCAATACGGACAATCTCCTTGCGGCGCTCCAGCGGCGTGTGCAGCCCGGTGGGGTTGTGAACCTCAGGGCTGGTGCACAGCACCGAGGCGCCGGTCTTGCGGATCGCCAGCTCCATTGAATCCGGCCGGATCCCGTGTTCATCCATCGCAACTTCGACCACCTGCGCCCTCAGCAACTCTGCGGCGCGGCGGAACCCGGCATAGGTGAGGTCCTCGACCATGATCACCGGCTGCGGCCCGGTCAGGATTGCCTGCAGCACCACCATCAGCCCGTTCTGGCCGCCATGTGTCAGCACCACGTCACTTTCGCTGACCGGGCCGACCGGCGATTGGCTCACCCAGGCTGCTGCTGCCTGGCGCACCGGCAGATAGGCGTCCCGTGTCGGATAATTCAGAAAACTGCGCGCCTCGCCTTCGGCCACTTTGTGCAGCGCCTCGCGCATCGCGGCCACCTGCCCCATATCGGCGATCCGCGGGCTGAACAGGCTGACATGGCCGGGATCGCGCGCCTCCAGCAAATGCAGCTGCCGCGACCATACGTCATCGGGCACCGGTTTTTTCTTTTCGGCTACAAAGGTGCCGCGCCCGACCTCGGCCTCCAGCACACCCTCATCGGTCAAAATGCTGTAAGCGCGGGCAACGGTGCCGGGTGTAATGCCTAATTGATACGCAAGATCGCGCACCGGCGGCAGCTTTGCACCAGTTTTCAAACTGCCCAAATCGACGGCAGACCGGATTGTATCTGCTACCTTTTTGTACTTGGGACCTTTTGCCTCACTCAGGCTTTGCGGCCAAATTGTACCCATTACAATCCATCCTTGGACAACGCGATCACCTCTTTGTATCAAAACACCACGACAAATCAACAGGATTGTATCAACACAATACAGGAAGCCTCCCCATGGCACAGCACACGCAAATGGCACACTCGAACATGTCCTATCTGATCAGCCGCCCGGGCCTGCCGGTACTGGCGCAATGGGCCGTTTCCTTTGCCGTTCTGGTGACCAAGTGGAGCCTGCGCCACTGCACACGAGCCCATTTGAAACATTTGAGCGATGCGCAGCTTAAGGACATCGGGGTGAGCCGCCAGGACGCCCATTATGAAGCCACTCTTCCGTTCTGGCGCCCATGATCCCCTGGGCAAAAGAACAACCTGACGGCCGGGGTTCGCCCCGGCCTTTTTTTTGCGCGGCATTTTGATTCGCAGGATGCAGGTGCCCGCGTGTTACCGGCTATGCAGAAATTAGTGGTTGATCGAATCTTTCCCCCGGCCTAAATGCGCCTCACTTTCGGTACCGATCCCAACCCCGGACTCTTATCCGGGGGGGCGCTAAGGGCCGGCTGGATTGTCATCTACTGGAACGAAGGGGAGTGTCATGAAAGACGCCAACCTCTTCCAACTGGGGATCGGTCTGGAGACAGGCGCCCATGAGGAAGATACCGCCCGCGGTGTAACAGCCGCGAATATCGACTCCGTTGTGGACTCGGACCGCGAAGACCATTTCATCCGCAAGGATGGCAAGGTGTTTGCAGGTACCCATCTGATCATCGAAGTAATGAAAGGCACCGGCCTGGATTGCGAAGCCCGCATCCAGAAAGCGTTCCGCGACTGCGTGGACGTTTGCGGTGCCACCCTGCTGCACATCCACACCCACAAGTTTTCGCCGCAGGGCGTCTCTGGCGTGGCCGTGCTGGCGGAAAGCCACATCTCGGTGCACACTTGGCCTGAAATCGGCTATGGCGCCTTTGACGTCTTCATGTGCGGCGACGCCGAGCCGTGGAAAGCCGTTGACGTTCTGAAACAGGCCTTCTCCACCGACATGGTGGAAGTGCGCGAACTGCTGCGCGGCGAGGAGCTGATCGCCAAAGAGGTCGCGGCATGAACGACACCGCTAAACAGGCCGGCAAACAGGAATGGGTGACGGAAAGCCTGCACGCGCATTACGCTCAAGCCCTGCGCGTGGACGAAATGCTCTATGACAGCAACACCGAGCATCAGCGCCTGAAAGTGTTTCAGAACGGCCAATTCGGCCGCATTCTGACACTGGATGACGTGGTGCAGACCACCGAAGGCGACAACTTCATCTACCACGAGATGCTGACCCATGTGCCGATTCTGGCGCATGGGAACGCCAAACGCGTGCTGATCATCGGCGGCGGCGACGGCGGCATGGCGCGCGAAGCGCTGCGCCACGCCTCGGTCGAGCATGTGACCATGGTAGAGATCGACGGCGGCGTGGTGGATTTCTCCAAGGAATACCTGCCAATGCTGAGCGACGGCGCGTTTGACGATTCGCGCCTGAATCTGGTGATCAACGACGGTGCGCTCTTCATGAAAGAGAACACCGAAAAGTTCGACGTGATCATTGTCGATTCAACCGACCCGATCGGCCCCGGCGAAGTGCTGTTCACCGACACCTTCTATGGCCATGCCGCGCGCTCGCTTACCGAGGAAGGCATCATCGTGACGCAAAACGGCGTGCCGTTCATGCAGGGCGATGAGCTGACCGGCACCCTGCGGGCGTTCCAGGCGCTGTTCTCTGACGCTTCCTGCTATCTGGCGACGGTGCCGACCTATGCCGGCGGGCCGATGGCGTTCGGCTGGGGCAGCCACTCGGACAAGGCCCGAAATGTTAGCCTGGCCGATCTGGAGCAGCGCTTTGCCGCATCCGGGATCGACACTGGCTATTACAATCCGGAAGTTCATAAGGCCGCATTCGCCTTGCCGAACTACGTTAAAAAGCTGTTCCCGTAAGGGACATCCGATTGAGGGGGCCGCGGCCCCCTTTTTCATGCCTGCAATCCGGGTCCCGCCCGGCCGCCCCGTGCGCGCCCTCCGGCCTGAAGGGCCGCAACCCTGCTGTTGCAGGTCATTTCCACCCTTGGCCCGGCCGCCGCGCTTTGCTAGGCGCAGCGGGACGAAAAAAGACATGGCGGAACTGATGCAGCGCGACCCCATCCTTGTTGTTGACCGCGACACCGGCGTAACCTTCGAAGAGGCGGTGCTGGGCGAAAAATGGATCCGCTGGGCCTATCAGAACGCCAGTGCGCGGCCCATCGAGAAACTGCTGTTCCGCTCGTCTCTCATCAGCCGGCTGATGGGCGCCTGGTTCGACTCGCGGTTGTCCAAGGGCAAGATCAAGGCAGTGATCGAGGATCTGTCGATCGACATGTCCGAAGCTTCTGCCGACACTGAGAGTTTCTCCTGCTTCAATGACTTCTTTGTCCGCCATCTGAAACCCGAAGTACGCCCCTTCAGCACCGGCCCCAAGGATGTCGTCTCCCCTGCTGATGGCCGGGTGCTGGTGTGTCCGGAGCTGGCGGAGGACGTCTTTGTCCCGGTCAAGGGCTACCCGATGTCGGTGCGCACCATGTTGCCCGGGATCGCGGACCGGTTCACTGGCGGCGCGCTGGCAATCGCGCGGCTGTGTCCGGCGGATTATCACCGCTACCACTTCCCCGTCACCGGGCGGATCATCGCGGCGCAGGACATTCCCGGTGCGCTGCACTCAGTCAACCCGATTGCGCTGGGGGCCGGGCCGGACGTATTCGGGGAAAACAAACGCAGCTGGACACTGATCGAAAGCGAGAACGCCGGAACCTATTGCTTTGTCGAGGTGGGTGCCTTTGGCGTTGGCAGCATCATCAACACCCGCACCGAAGGCGCGGTGCAGAAGATGGACGAGAAAGGCTATTTCAAGTTCGGCGGCTCCACCGTGGTGGTGGTGTTTGAGCCTGGCAGGATCCGCTTTGCCGATGATCTGGTGGCAAACAGCGCCAAGGGCCGCGAAACGCTGGTGAAGGTCGGGCAGCCGCTTGCCACAGCCCTCTAGCGTTTCGGCGGGATCGAATAGGTCATACTGGCGCGGGCGACCGGTTCTGCCATACCCTCGGAATACATCAGCACATCGGCGACCGCTAGAACCCGGCCCAGCTTCAGCAGACGCGCTTCGGCGATCACATCCGCGCCTGCAACCGGCTTGCGCATGAAATCCAGCGAACAATTGGTGGTGACCGCCAACGCCTCGCGCCCCAGCCGCGACAGGATCAACGCGTAGATCGCGCAGTCGGCCAGCGCAAACATCGACGGCCCCGATACCGTGCCACCGGGCCGCAAATGCCGCTCGGCCGTCAAAAGGCGCATCCGCAGGCCCTTCTCATCCATCGCGTCGATGGCAAAATCGTCTTTCACCTGCGGAAAGATCTCATGCAGGTAATCCGTCAGACCTGCGACATCAAATGCCAGCGCCATGCTTTCCCTTTCCCCTAACCCTGCATAGAGTTGCCCCGAGATTTGCGAGGAGGGCAAGATGACAATTCTGAAACGTCACGACACGGGGGCGATAGCCCGGCTGACGATGAACACGCCGGAAAAGCTGAACGCCCTGTCGGACGAGATGCTGGCGGCACTGCAGGAACAGATTGATGCCCTGCGCGAAGACAGCAGTATCAAGGTGGTAATCCTGTCCGGGACCGGAAAAGGGTTCTGCGCGGGCCACGATATCAAGCAGATGACCGCGGGCCGCGCGGCGGAGGACGGCGGCAAGGCCTATTTCCAGGACCTGTTTGCCCGCTGCACCAGCGTGATGACGGGGCTGCAGTCCCTGCCCCAGCCGGTGATTGCCCAGGTGCATGGTATTGCCACGGCAGCGGGCTGCCAGCTGGTTGCCTCCTGCGATCTGGCGGTGGCAGCTAAAGACACAAAATTCGGGGTTAACGGCGTTAACATCGGGCTGTTCTGTTCCACCCCGATGGTAGCACTCTCGCGTAACATCCCCCGGAAGCAGGCGTTTGAGCTGCTGACCACGGGGGGATTCATCAACGCCAACCGCGCGGTGGATCTGGGCCTGGCCAACCGCGCCGTGCCATTGGAAGAATTGGAGGCCGAAACCACCCGGCTGGCCGAAACCATCGCGTCGAAACTGGGGTCCGCAGTGAAGGTCGGAAAACAGGCGTTTTACGAACAGCTGCAAATGCCGCTGGATCAGGCCTATGCCTATACCAGCGGAGTGATTGTCGAGAATCTGATGTACCGCGACACCATCGAAGGCATGGCGGCGTTCATCGAAAAACGCGTGCCCGACTGGCAGGAAAGCTGATCCCTACGGATAGATTCACGGGAATTCCGGCCTGTCCTCCGGAATTCTTCGAAAATTTTAGGTTTTGTTTACCAATCCGCACATATTGTTTCCTTGAGACGCCAGCCAAACGCCTTTCAATTCGGGCGGAAAGATGGCAAAGATTGGGCACGGTCGCTGATTAATCACTGACCGGCACAATTTGGGCTGCTGCTGCGGAAGGGTCCCTCCAACCGGTTCTCTCTCACCGGTGTACCATTCCCGCAGCGGCGGCCCCAAATTTCTCTCACTCCCGGTTAAATCGCATTCTCCCTGCCTTCGCTGCGCAGTGCGGCAGCTTTTGCAGCCGCTATTGGACAGCCAAGCCTGTTGCACCAGCCCGCCCCCTGCCCTATGTGGCGGGCATGACAGATCATTCGGCACAGACATTGCATATCGTGGGCGGCGGCATGGCCGGGTCCGAAGCGGCCTGGCAGGCGGCAAACATGGGCGTGCCCGTGGTAATCCACGAAATGCGCCCCAAGGTGGAGACCTTTGCCCATCAGACCGGCAACCTGGGCGAGATGGTCTGCTCCAACTCCTTCCGCTCGGATGATGACGAGCAGAACGCCGTCGGCCTGCTGCATTGGGAAATGCGCGCGGCGGACGGGCTGATCATGGCGACCGCGGATGAGCACCGCCTGCCCGCCGGCGGCGCCCTGGCAGTGGACCGGGAACCCTTTGCCGAAACCGTCACCGCCAAGCTGAAGGCGCACCCGAATGTCACGGTCTCTTACGAGGAGATCACCGGACTGCCCGCAGACGGCCACTGGATCATTGCCACCGGACCGCTGACGTCACCGGAACTGGGTCAAGCCATTCAGGCGGAAACCGGGGCTGAGGCTCTGGCCTTTTTCGATGCCATCGCACCGATTGTCTATGCCGAGTCGATCGACATGTCGCAGGCCTGGATGCAGTCCCGCTATGACAAGGGCGAGACCGAGGAAGAGCGCACCGCCTACCTTAACTGCCCGATGGACAAGGACCAGTACCAGGCCTTCATCGACGCATTATTGTCAGCTGACAAAACCGAGTTTCACGAGGGCGAAACCGCGGGCTATTTCGACGGCTGCCTGCCGATCGAGGTGATGGCCGAACGCGGCCGCGAGACCCTGCGCC
>NZ_JAXMOX010000127.1:0-13448 GCF_034669605.1 Leisingera sp. | reverse complement strand
GATCGGCGAAGAGCTGGGCCTCACCGACAAGGACCGCTTTGCCTTTGCCTGGATCGTCGACTTCCCGATCTACGAGAAGGATGAGGAAACCGGCAAGATCGATTTCGAGCACAACCCGTTCTCGATGCCGCAGGGCGGCATGGACGCGC
Organism: Leisingera sp.; assembly: GCF_034669605.1. GTDB lineage: Bacteria > Pseudomonadota > Alphaproteobacteria > Rhodobacterales > Rhodobacteraceae > Leisingera. The sequence continues at coordinate 13,299 of NZ_JAXMOX010000127.1, read as the reverse complement.
TGTTGAGCGATCCGCTGTCGGTGAAGGGCTATCAGTACGACCTGGCCTGCAACGGTTACGAGCTGGTTTCGGGCGCGATCCGGAACCACAAGCCGGAGATCATGTTCAAGGCGTTTGAGATCGCCGGCTATGGCAAGGACGAAGTCGAAAAGCGGTTCGGCGGCATGGTCAACGCGTTCCAGTACGGCGCCCCGCCGCACGGCGGCTGTGCGGCCGGCATCGACCGCATGGTGATGCTGCTGGCGGATGAGGCCAACATCCGCGAGGTCATCATGTTCCCGATGAACCAGCGCGCCGAAGACCTGATGATGTCGGCCCCGTCCGAGCCGATGAGCGAACAGCTGATGGAACTGGGACTGCGGGTGATTCCGCAGGATCAGTAATCCGCATTTTGATGCTGAAAGAAGGCCCGGGCGACTGTCCGGGCCTTTGTCGTGGGGCAAAGGCGGAATTTTTGCAGGGCTGCAGCTCCGCAAATCTGCAGATCAGGCGACGGAACGCGCGGAGATCTGCGTATCACTTGAAAATCAGCTGTGGGCCCGGGCGCTGATGCTCTAACCTGCGGCGAAGCCAGTCCGTTCAGGGAGAACAGGGCGATGCAGTTTGACGGAGATTTGGCGGAGATCCGCTTTGGGGCAGGGCTGTCGCCGCAGGTGCGGCCTCCGGTTTCGGCTGAGGCCATGCTCGGCCGTCTGCAGGACGCCGATGAGATGGCGCTCAGATTTCCGGTCAGCGGATTTGACGAAGCCTCTGCCCGCGCCAGGGAGTTCCAGCGGCTGAGACGGGACCGCAAGCGGCAGGAAGGCCAGCCAGGGTATGAGGCCGCGGATAAAACCTTTAAGGCGTACCGCCGGGCCCATAATGCGGCGCGCTTCAGGTGGCATGGCCAAAGGCTGCTGCGACATGTCTTTACCCGCGATGCCTTCCGTGAACGGCTGGTGCTGTTCTGGGCCGATCACTTTACCGCGCAAGGGAAAAACGCTGCATTGCGCATTCTGGCAGCGCCCTATGCCGAAACGGTGATCCGGCCGCATGTGGGGGGGCGTTTCGAGGATATGCTGATTGCCGCTGCCACCAGCCCCTTGATGCTGCACTACCTGGACCAGAACCGCTCGGCCGGGCCGGGCAGCCGGGCAGCGCAGCGGCGCAAGCGCCTGAGCGGGCTGAATGAAAACCTGGCCCGCGAAGTGCTGGAACTGCACACGCTGGGCGTCGACGGGCCGTATGGCCAGGCGGATGTGCGGCAATTGGCCGAGCTGTTCACCGGCCTGAGCGCCTCGCAGGACAAGGGGTTTGTGTTCCGCCCCGGAATGGCTGAGCCGGGGGCTGAAACCGTGCTGGGGCAGACCTATGGCGGCGGCAAGCCGGAGCTGGGCCAGGTGCTGGCGGCGTTGCGCGACCTGGCGCGCCACCCTGCCACCGCGCAGCATATCGCCAGGAAGCTTGCGGTGCATTTCACCTCTGACCAGCCCGACCCCGGTCTGGTGTCGCATCTGGCGGCGCATTATCAGGACAGCGGCGGCGACCTGATGCAGGTCTATGCCGCCCTGCTGGAACACCCCGCGGCCTGGCAGCCGGTTCTGGCCAATGTAAAACCGCCGTTTGACTATGTGGCCTCTGCCTGCAGGGCGCTGGCGGTGCCCGAGTCGCGGTTTTCCGCCTTGAAGCCAGGGCAGCTGAACCGGCTGCTGCTGGCGCCGCTGACGCCGATGGGGCAGCGCTGGGAGTTTTCCGGCGGGCCGGACGGCTGGCCGGAAGAGGATATGTCCTGGATCACGCCGCAAGCCCTGGCCGCGCGCCTGCGCTGGGCGATGGCTGCGCCGCGGCAACTGGCGCAGCCGCTGCCGGATCCGCGCGGCTTTGCCACTGCGGCGCTGGGCCGGTATGCCAGCGAACGGGTCCGGTTTGCGGCCCGCGCCGCCGAAACCCAGTCAGAGGCGGTCGGGCTGATCCTGACCTCTCCTGCCTTTCAGCGCCGCTAACAGGAGGCCTGCACCATGCACCTGACACGCCGATCCTTGCTGACCCGTTCTGCCATGCTGGGCTGTTCTCTGGCGGCCAGCCCGCTGGTCACGCCGGTCAGCTTTGCCGCGGCCCCCTGGGACACGCGGCTGGTGGTGATCATCCTGCGCGGCGGCATGGATGCGCTGGATGCAGTGCAGCCTTACGGCGACCCCGCTTTGGCCGGATTGCGGCAGACTCTGTCGGGCGGACCGCAGGCCGGGGCGGCTGATCTTGACGGGTTCTATGCCCTGCATCCGGGCCTGGCGCCGTTGCTGCCGTTGTGGCGCGCAGGCGAATTGGGGTTTGTGCAGGCGGTGTCCACCCCCTACCGCGACCGGCGCAGCCATTTTGACGGCCAGGACATTCTGGAAGCGGGCACCGCGGCATTGGGGGACGCAAGGGACGGCTGGCTGAACCGGTTGCTGCAGCAGATGCCCGGCGTGGAGGCGCGCACCGCCTTTGCGATCGGCCAGGAGCGGATGCTGCTGCTGGACGGGGCAGCGCCGGTCTCCCATTGGGCCCCGGGGGCGGGGCTGGCCATGAGCCCGCAGGCCGAGCGGCTGGCGGGGCTGCTGATGGAAGAGGATCCGCTGTTCCACAAGGCCTTGAATGAGGCGCTGGAGCTGACCCGGCAGGACCTGTCGTTGGGGTCCGAAGTGGCCGGCAGCGGGGACAGCGGCATGATGCAGGCCGCGCCGAGGGGGAGAGCGCATACCGAGATTGCCGCCTATGCCGCGCAGCAGCTGCGCGGCGATACCAGGATCGCGGCGTTTTCGATCAATGGCTGGGATACGCATTACCGCCAGGCAAACGGCCTGAAATCCGCGCTGGGGCGGCTGTCGGAGACGGTCCTGAAGCTGCGCAGCGGCCTGGGGGACGGGATCTGGGGCAAGACGGCGGTGGCGGCTGTGACCGAATTCGGGCGCACGGTGCGCGAAAACGGCACTGGCGGCACCGATCATGGCACCGGCGGTGCGATGCTGCTGGCAGGCGGGGCGATCCGCGGCGGCAGGGTGCTGGGGCGCTGGCCGGGGCTGGCGGAGGCTGATCTTTATGACCGCCGGGATCTGATGCCGACCGCGGATGTGCGGCAGCATCTTGCCTGGCTGATGCATGGGATGGCGGGGGCCCGGAAAACCGATCTGGAGACAACGGTGTTTCCGGGGCTGGCGATGGCAGAGGACCCCGGTCTGCTTTTGTAAGAGCGGCGGATCTCCCGCCCGCTCTTCCCGTTCAGGGAACGGTCTGAGCCGTTGGGCCCGGCACCGCCTGAAGCTGCTGGCCATCGTGTCCTAGCAGGGCGGCCTATGGATTGCGTGAGGAGAGGATTAACGCGCGGCCGTCCTGGTGGCTGCGGCTGCGGTTGCGGCGGATGGCGCGGGCCTCCAGACGGGTTTGGCCGTACAGCACGATGACGAGCGTGGCGAGGGCGATAAGACAGGCTTCGATCATTTCAGATCGCCGCGCGGCGTTCCAGCCGCTCCTGCACCAGGCCGGCCAGGGTTGCGGTATCCTGGGTCAGCGGTTTGCCCTTGCGCCGGGAGAGGGCCAGGCGGTCGGCGGCCTCGGCCAGCGGGCCGTCGCCGGCACTGCGGGCTACGCCGCCCAGAAACTGCGCCAGATAAGCCAGGGTTTTATCTTCCGGATTTATGTTCAGCACATCGGCGGCATGGGCCATGTCATCGCGGTAGGCTAGGAAATCGGGTTCCACCGTTTCGTCATACAAGGCGCGCGGGCCGGACAATTGGCGGTCGGGCGGCAGGTTTGACAGAATTCTTTCCTGGAAAGCCGCAAGCGAGGTGATCGGTTTTTCCAGAAAGCCGCCGGCCCCGGCGTCGAGCGCGGCCTGTTCAAGCGTTGAATCGCCCGAGGTGGCCAGAATCACGCTGGGACGCGGGCTGGCCTCTGCCAGTTCGCCGATCAGATCGAGGCCGGAGCCATCCGGCAGGCCGACATCGGCAATCAGCACCGAGGGGCGGTAGACCTGCAAATGCCGCCGGGCAGATTTCAAGCAGTCGGCGCGGCGGATGCGGGCACCGCTGCGCAGGCACAGAAGGCGCAGCGCCTCGCAGGCAAAGCGGCTGTCCTCCACCACCAGGATGGTCAGCCCCAGCAGCGGGCGCCGGCTGACGGGCAGGCGCTGAGCGGCAGCAAACAATTCCGAATCGTCCATAACATATCCTCCTTGCGGGATAGGCTCCGACGCTAGGGATTCGAGGCTAATTACTGGTTAACGGCGCGGGCTCAGCTGCCGCGGCAGGCCGCCGTGCGGATTGGCGCACTTGCCGCGGCGCAGCATCCGCCGCATAACCGGAGCGGAGGAAATCTTTGTGAGAGGAGCACAACAGAGATGATTGGCCGTTTGAACCATGTTGCCATTGCCGTCCCCGATCTGGAGGCCGCATCCGCCCAGTACCGCAATGCGCTGGGTGCCAAGGTCGGAGAACCGCAGGATGAGCCCGACCACGGTGTCACTGTGGTGTTTATCGAGTTGCCCAACACCAAGATCGAACTGCTGTATCCCTTGGGGGAAAACTCACCGATCAACGGCTTCCTCGAGAAGAACCCGGCGGGCGGCATTCACCATGTCTGCTATGAGGTGGAGGACATCCTGGCGGCGCGCGATCACCTGCAGGCCGAGGGCGCGCGGGTGCTGGGCACGGGCGAGCCGAAGACCGGCGCCCATGGCAAGCCGGTGCTGTTCCTGCATCCCAAGGATTTCAACGGCTGCCTGGTGGAACTCGAAGAAGTTTGACGGTATGAGCACCCTGTCCCGGCTGCGGGGCGGGGCAATTTCGGGAAGGCGGAGCCATGGGTGTTACATCAGCGATCGTGCTTTATGCGGTGATCTGGTTCTTGACCTTTCTGGTGATCATCCCGATCCGGCTGGAAACTCAGGGCGACCGGGGCGATGTGGTGCCGGGCACCCATGCGGGGGCGCCGGAGAAGCATTTTCTGAAGCAAAAAGCCTGGATCACCACCGGTGCGGCAGCGGTGATCTGGGCACTTGTTGCCGGAATCATCCTGTCCGAATTGATCAGCGTGCGTGATTTCGACTGGATGGGGATGCTGCCTGCGCAGGAGTGAGCCGCGGGCATTTTGATGGTCTGCAAAAACGGCTCCCGCCCGGCTTGGATGCAGGACCTGCATCCGGGCCCGTTGGGCATGGCGCCGCGCGGGCGCGCGGCGGCGGCCAGCCCGGGCCGGAGCTGGTTGTGTACCGCCACGTGAAAAAAAATAGACTGTAGGAAGTGTTTTGGCTGAGACGCGCCTAAGAGGCAGGGCTGCGTCTCAAGACGCGCTTGCCATTTCTCAACCCGCCGCAGCCACGCCACGGCTGCAGCGGGGAGGGGAGTGCCTTATCTGCGGGACAGCGCGTGGTAGATATGGGTGAAAGTGGCTGCACCCAGGATCGGGATCACCAGGTTCACCAGCGGCACTGACAGCGGCATCGCCATCAAAGTGCCGGCGGCCCAGATGGTGGTGGCATGTTTGCGCCGCAGCTTCTTGGCCTCGGCCGTGCCGATGCGGCGGGCGGCGGCGAGGGTGAAATATTCCCGGCCCAGGAGAAACCCGTTGAGACCCCAGAAAATGAACAGTGCCGCAGGCGGGAACAGCACATAGAGGAACAGCGCCAGGATGTTGGCGGCAATCAGCAGGCCAAGGAAGTTCACCGTGTCCTTGACCGCATCCCAGAACGGCACTTTGGCTGCCGGGGGCAGGGCCGGATAGTGCTTGTCCTCCACCGCCTGGGCGACCTCCTCGAGAAACAAGGAGGTGATGGCGGAGGCCACCGGCACCATCAGGAACACCGACAGCACCAGCATGAAGAACAGCGAGCCGATCGACAAAAGGTCATCAAGCCAGGTGACCTCGCCCAGCAGCGGCAGAGTGGCTTCGGGGCCGACCAGCCACTGGATCAGCATCAGAAAGCCTGCATAGGCGGCAATCAGCAGGGCAATGGTCAAACCGACGCCAAGAAACAGCACCTTGCGGAATCGCGGGTCGCCGGTCTGGCCGAGGGTCTTGAAAAAGGCGTTGAAGATCATGCGCTTACCCAGGTGGTGATGGCATCCAGGTCCGGGCGCGGGCGCTCGGGCGGGGCGGTGCTTTCGGTGGCGATGTGAACAATGCCGGCGATGCGCTCGTTTTCGGCCAGATCAAAGGCCGCCTGGCAGAAACCGCGGTCATGGCTTGCCCAGCCGGTGAGCCAGTTGGCGCCCCAGCCCGAGGCCAGGGCAGCGTTCAGCCGGCCGAGGCAGACGGCGCCTGCGGAATATGTCTGTTCCAAGGCGGGGATCTTGGGGCTGTCCTTCTGCACCTCGACCACCACCACCGCAAGCTGGCCCTGGTCGAACTGGCTGCGGCCCTTGGCGATGTCTTCGGGGCTTTTGCCGAGTCGCGCGCCTGCCGCCTGGGTCAGGGCGGCCAGGCGGGTCATCGCGGGTTTCTCCACCACGATGAAGCGCCAGGGCTCCAGCTTGCCATGATCCGGCGTGCGGGCCGCGGCGGTCAGGATCGGCAGCAGCTCCTCGCGCGAGGGCGCGGGCGCCACCAGCGTCTTGGCCGGGCGCGAGCGGCGCGACAGCAGGAAGTCGAGGGCGGCGTCGTTGCATGCGGGGCGTGCGGGCATATGTGAAACCTTTTTACATCTTTTGCTGCCTATTTCGGCAAGCTGGCGGGAATTTTCAAGGGCCAACGGGCCCGGCTTGCCGCACTTGTGCTGCAAAGGCAGCAGGCGGCGGGGCTGGGGCTGTTGCCGGAGCGAGAGCGGCAAGGCCTATGGTCTTTGCGAGCTGCACAGGGCATGTCTGGTGCCATGGGAAAGCCAAAGAAGAAAAACCTGCCGGACCTGGGCCATTTATGTGTGCCGGGGATGGAGATCGCAGTGCGGGCCACCCCCAAGGCGGCGCGCAATGCGATTGTGCCGGCAGAGGGGGGGCTGAAGGTTTCGGTCACCGCGGCGCCGGAAAACGGCAAGGCCAACGAGGCCGTCCGCAGCCTGCTTGCCGCGGCAATGGGCACTGCGGCTTCCAATCTGAATTTGCGCCGCGGCGCGGCCTCGCGCAGCAAGGTGTTCGTCTATACCGGACCGGCCTGAGGCTAGTCTTCGCCGACCAGCCGGTAGACGCCCTCGGGCAGATCAAGCGCGGCGGCCAGATCCCGCACCTGCAGGTGCGAGAGGGTGATTTTCTGCACATTGTCGGTGCGCGCGTCGTATTGCTCGACGGTGACGCACTCGGCAAAGGAATTGATGGTCACATCCTCGATGAGCGGCGGGCCGTCCTCATCCACCAGGGTTATGACCGTCGAGTCGAATTCGTGTTCGATGGTAAACATAAGGCCAGCCTGCACTGCTGTCCGGCCGCTGGCAAGGCCTTGCAATCACGGGCTATCACAGGATTCGGGCGGCAGGGTTCCGCTGCCGGGCGATTGCCTTCCGCCGGCCTTGCGCGATAAAGTGCAGGCGAACCGCAAAAGGATCCGCCATGCGCCGTTTTCTGTGTCTGCTTGCCCTGGCCGTCAGCGCCTGTGATGTGGCGATTGAACCTGCACCGCGCTCTGTGCCGGCTGCCCAGACACCGCGGGTGCAGGGGATGGCACCGGGGGAGGCGCGCACCGCCTTTGCCTCGGTGAGCCGGCGGGTGGAGCCGGTGGCTGAACGGGCGTGCCGCAGCCGGACCCAGGGGCTGAACTGCGATTTTCTGATCCGCATCGATCCGAATCCCAATGCAGCGCCCAATGCCTACCAAAGCCTTGACCGCTCGGGGCGGCCGGTGATCACCTTCACGCAGCGGATGCTGGGGCAGATCGCCAATCAGGATGAGCTGGCCTTTGTGATGTCGCATGAAGCGGCGCACCATATCCGCGGCCATCTGGCGCGTCAGGCGCAGAACTCGGCGCTGGTCAGCGTCGGCGCCGGGCTGATCACAGCCCTTGCGGGCGGCAGCGCGGCAACTGTGTCCACCGCCCAGGATGTGGGCGGCTATGTCGGCGCGCGCACCTATTCCAAGGATTTCGAGCTGGAGGCGGATGAACTGGGCACCATCATCACCCATCAGTCCGGCTACCGGCCCAGCATCGGCGTGCGCTTTTTCAACCGGCTGCCGGATCCGGGCGACCGTTTCCTGGGCACCCACCCCGCCAATCCGGACCGGGTGCGGGTGGTGCAGGCCACCATCGACCGCCACGGGCTGAACTGAGCATGGCCGCCAAGGACCAGGCTGCGCCCGTGCTGGACAGGCTGGGCGTGGTGCTGAGCGACCGCGGCTCGCGCTATGCGGTGACCGGCGCGCGGGTCACCTCGCGCGCGGAGGTCGACGCGGTGCTGGCTGAGCTGAAGACCGACCGCGCCTATGCCAAGGCCACCCATAACACCTGGGCCGCGATGCTGCCCGCAGGCGGGCTCAAGGCTGATGACGGCGAGAGCGGCGCGGGCATGGTGATCCTGCGGATGATCGAGCGCGAGGGCCTGACGGACCATGTGATCATCGTCACCCGCTGGTATGGCGGTAAGAAACTGGGCGGCGACCGGTTCCGCCGGGTGCAGGATGCGGTGCGGGCGTATCTCGGCCATCTGGGCGGGAATTGAGGCTGAACACAGTCCCGTTTGACCTGCATCAAACCAGCGCCTGCGCGCTGCCGCTAAGCTGTACCCGAAATGAAGGATTCCGGGGAGCTGCGCGATGACCACTTATGCCGATCTGAAAAAGCACGCCGAACTGTTTGACCGGATGGCCGGCGCCGTCGGGCTGGATCTGGAGGAAGAGGCGGTTGCCGGCACCCTGCGCTTTGACGAAATTGCCGAGGCGGTGCTGCGCTGCAGCCGCTGCGGCGGTGCCGGGGCTTGCCGCAAGTGGCTGGCCGGCGGAGTGCGCCCCGGTGCCGAGGCGCCCGATTTCTGCCGCAACCGCGATCTGCTTGGCTATTTGAACGAACAGCAGGCCTGATGCCTTAGGCCGCAGCGCGGCCTGCCAGCCCGGCGGGCTTGGCAGGCATGGCGGGCTGGATGGTCTGCTACAGTTTGGCGTGGCTGCCGTCGCACAAGGGCTTTTTGCCTGAGTGCTTGCAGCCGCAGAAGAACAGCTTGCCGTCCTTCTCCGCGGTGTATTTGACCGGCGCAAACGCCGTCCCCTTATGCGAACCATCGCAGAACGGCTGCTTGCTGGACTTGCCGCAGGCGCACCAGAAATAGGTCTTTCCTTCACTTACCTCGACCGGGAAGGGGGCTTTCTGGGCGATTTCCGGTGCTGGAGTACTGTCGCTTGGCATGGCTGGGGGGGGCTCCTTGGCTGGTGGCGGTTTGGCCAGAGCGTAGCAGGGATTTGGCGCGAGGGGAGGGGCAGATGGTCACAACCCCGCGGCAAGGCACGCGCGGCGACTGGCTCTGGCCGGGCGTGAAACGCCTTTCCACGGGGGATCGGGCGGTACCCGGTACCCGGTACCCGGTGCGCGCAGGCAGGGCACCCTCCGTTTTTCTTGCCTCCTGCCACATTCCTGATATACGCGCGCGAATGACCAGCAATCCGCCAGACCTCCGCCCCGACCTCGCCCCCCGCCCGCAGTTCGGTGAAGCGCCGCGCAAGGACCAGCCGACCCTTGGCATGGTTTCGCTCGGCTGCCCCAAGGCGCTGGTGGACAGCGAGCGCATCCTGACCCGGCTGCGCGCCGAAGGCTATGGCATTTCGCCCGACTACGCGGGTGCCGATGCGGTGATCGTCAACACCTGCGGCTTTCTCGACAGTGCCAAGGCGGAAAGCCTGGAAGCGATCGGCGAGGCGCTGAAGGAAAACGGCAAGGTGATCGTCACCGGCTGCCTGGGCGCCGAGCCCGACTATATCCGCGAGCATCACCCGCGTATCCATGCGGTCACCGGCCCGCATCAGTACGAGCAGGTGCTGGACGCGGTGCATTCCGCAGTGCCGCCCAGCCCGAACCCTTATGTCGACCTGCTGCCTGCGGCGGGCGTCAAGCTGACCCCGCGGCATTTCAGCTATCTGAAGATCTCTGAGGGCTGCAACCACAAGTGCAAGTTCTGCATCATCCCGGACATGCGCGGCAAACTGGCGTCCCGCCCGGTCCACGCGGTGCTGCGCGAGGCGGAAAAGCTGGTTGAGGCCGGGGTGCGGGAGCTGCTGGTGATCAGCCAGGACACCTCCGCCTATGGGCTGGACCGCAAATATTCGCCCCACCCCTGGAAGGGCGCTGACGTGCGCAGCCACATTCTGGACCTCTCCCGCGAGCTGGGCAAGCTGGCCCCGGCGGACGAGCTGTGGGTGCGGCTGCACTATGTCTACCCCTACCCCTATGTGCGCGACCTGATCCCGCTGATGGCGGACCCGGACAACGCGCTGCTGCCCTATCTGGACATCCCGTTCCAGCACGCTCACCCGGATGTGCTGCGCCGCATGGCCCGTCCGGCGGCGGCGGCCAAGACGCTGGACGAAATCCGCGCCTGGCGCGCGACCTGTCCGGATATCACCCTGCGCTCCACCTTCATTGTCGGTTTCCCCGGCGAGACCGAGGGTGAGTTCCAGCATTTGCTGGACTGGATGGACGAGGCGCAGCTGGACCGCGTTGGCTGCTTCAAATACGAAAACGTTGACGGTGCCCGGTCGAACGATCTGCCGGACCATGTGCCGGAACAGGTTAAGCAGGAGCGCTGGGAGCGGTTCATGGAGAAGGCCCAGGCGATCTCCGAGGCCAAGCTGGCGGCCAAGGTCGGCCAGACTTGCCAAGTGATCGTGGACGAGATCGACGAAGACGGCATCGCCACCTGCCGCACCAAGGCTGACGCACCGGAGATCGACGGCAACCTGTTCATTGATGAGGGCACGGGCGGGTTGCAGGCGGGGGATCTGGTGACAGTCGACGTGGACGAGGCCGGGGAGTATGACCTGTGGGGCGCGCTGCGCTGAACAGGCTTCACCGGAACGTAATTCGCAAGAACGACAGATGAGTGGCCGCAGCTGATCTGGAAGCCCGGCACTCTCTCTGTCCAGCCGCGGGGTTCCCGGGGCTGGCTTGTATCCCAGCAATACCTGCGTCAGCGGTGCCGGCTGCGGTAAATCCCTCCCGAAGCACGCAAAGCTTTGATGCCGGGCGGTGTATCCTGCTTTGCACCCTGTCCCCCAAGCGGTAAGCTGGGGAAAAGCCCCTTGGCGGAACAAGGGGGCAAGACATGAGGAATGGGCCGATGAAGCTGATAATCCGGGTCGTGACGGCACTGGTGCTGGCGGTTGTGGCACTGGCGGCGCTGCTGCTGCTGCTGCCGGGCGAGAAAATCGCGCGTCTGGCCGCCGATCAGCTGGAATCCCAGACCGGGCGCAAATTGGAGTTCGGCGGCAAGGTGCGGTTCACCTTTTGGCCGACACTGGGGGTCAAGGCGGATGCGGTGACGCTGTCCAATGCGGACTGGGCGGGCCCCGCGCCGATGCTGCGGGCCGAGCGGCTGACCATCGGGGTGGCGGCGGCAGAGCTGTTGCAGGGCGACGTGCGGGTCACGGAAATCTCGGCGATTCTGCCGCATCTGAACCTGGCCACCCGCGAGGACGGCACTGGCAACTGGGTCTTTGGCACGCCCGCAGCCGGGCAAGGCGGCGCCTCTGCCGGGGGCAGCGGCGCGCTGCCGCTCAGGATTGAGGCGGTGGAGCTGACCGGGGCCTCGCTGCGCTATGCCGCGTATGGCGAAGCGCCGGTGGAGATGAAAAATATCGACCTCAGCCTGCTGTGGCCGGACCCGGATGGAACCGTGAAGGCCAAGGCGACCCTGCGTCCGGCCGGTGAGCCGGTGGAGGTGGATGCCGAAATCGGAACCTTTGCGGCGTTCCTGGCGGGGAAGGTGTCCTCGGTCGGGGCAACCGTCACCGCACCGGGCGGCAAGGGACGCTTTGACGGCCATGCCGATATCAATGGCGAGGCCAGCGGGCGGCTGACCTTTGGCGCTGATGACGCGCTGCAGACCGGTGTCGCGCTGGGGCTGTTCCTGCCGGATGCCCTGGCGCAAAAGGCCGTATTCGGGGCCGATGTGACCTATACCGCCGACGGGCGGTTGTCGATGCGCGACCTGGCGGTGGAACTGGGCGGCAACAGGCTGACCGGCGCAGCGGATGCCGTGTTCAAGCCGCGGCCTGAGATCACCGCGCAGCTGCGCGGCGGCGCATTGGATTTTTCCGCATTTTCCGGCGGGCCGGGCGGTACCGGGAGCAGCGGCGCCGCTGCATCCGGCTGGCCGAAGGACGCAATTGATGCCTCGGTGCTGGGGCTGGCCGATGCCGCCGTGGATCTGTCCTTTGACAGCCTGAAAACCGGCGGTGTGAATCTCGGCGCCAGCACGCTGAACCTGACGCTCGACCGCAGGCGCGCGGTGCTGAAATTCCTGCCCGCATCCATGTTCGGCGGCCAGATACGGGGGCAGGTGGTGGCCAACAACCGCGATGGCCTGTCGGTGGCCGGCACGCTTTCGTTCGATGGTATCAGGCTGGAGCGGGCTTTGGGGGAAACCACGGGCTACAGCCGGCTGAACGGCGCGGCGCTGGGGGAGCTGGAATTCCTCGGGTCCGGAAATTCGATTGACGCAATCATGCGCTCGCTCAGCGGCAAGGGCTGGCTGGAAGCGGGCAAAGGCTTCTTTACCGGCTTCGATCTGGAGCAGCTGATGCGCTCGGGCGGCAATGGCGGCAGCACCGTGTTCGACCAGCTGACAGCCAGCTACACACTCGAAGGCGGCAACCTGCGCAACCAGGACCTTCTGGTTCTGCTCAAGGGGTTCCGGGCCGAAGGCAAGGGCCGGATCGGACTGGGCGCGCGGGATCTGGATTATCTGTTTATTCCCCAGTTGGTGCGGGCAGGCAGTGATCAGGTGCTGACCATCCCGGTGCGGATCACCGGTCCTTGGGAAGATCCGGATATCCGTCCGGACCTGAGCCAGGCGCTGCAGACCAGAATTGATGATGTCGGGCAGGAGGCCAAGGACCGGGTGCGCCAGAAGCTGAGCGAGGAGCTGAACCTGGAAACGGAAATCGCTCCGGAACAGGACATCAACGATGTGCTGAAGCAGCGCATCGAACAGGAGGCCCGCGACCAGCTGCTGAAACTCCTGGGCGGCGACTGATCCCGCCAGCCGGACGCCGGGTCAAGGAGAGCCGCAAGGCCCCGGGCAAAGCCCGGCCTGTCCTTGACGCGGCCGCAGGCGCCTTACAATGGAACTGGCGCATGCAAGGGCAGACCTGCCCTTGCATCGCTTCTCAGCCAAAAGAAAAGCGCCCGCCGGAGGCGGGCGCGGATCGCCTGCGA
>NZ_JAXMOX010000126.1:0-13598 GCF_034669605.1 Leisingera sp. | reverse complement strand
GCACCACCTCCTTGGGCTTGGCCGCAATCGCCTGAACTTTCGGCGGCGGCGGCGGGAAGGTGATCTCGCCCTCAAAGGCCACGGTGGCGCCGCGGATCACGTCGTCTTCCATGTCGTGATTGACCAAACCGTCTTTTTCCGGCGTCAGGTCAGTCATCATGTGGCGGATGTTGGTGGCATAAAGCGTCGAGGCCTGCGCCGCCATCCGGCTGGGGAAATCGGTGTAGCCGATGATGGTGACGCCGTTGTCGGTCACGATCTTCTCATCCGCGACGGTCAGCTTGCAGTTGCCGCCCTTTTCCGCCGCCAGATCGACGATCACCGAGCCCGGCTTCATCGCCGCAACCATGTCCGCGGTCCACAGCTCGGGCGCTTCGCGGTTGGGGATCAGTGCAGTGGTGATGACGATGTCCATTTCCGGCGCCAGCTCGCGGAACTTGGCCAGCTGCGCTTCGCGGAATTCCGGCGAAGACACAGAGGCATAGCCGCCGGTGGCGGCGCCGTCCTGCTGTTCTTCCTCGAAATCGAGATAGACAAACTCGGCGCCCATCGATTCCACCTGCTCGGCCACTTCGGGCCGCACGTCGAAGGCATAGGTCACCGCGCCCAAGCTGGTCGAGGTGCCGATCGCGGCAAGCCCCGCGACGCCTGCGCCGACCACCAGCACTTTTGCGGGGGGCACCTTGCCCGCCGCGGTGATCTGGCCGGTGAAGAAACGGCCGAAGTTGTTGCCCGCCTCGATCACCGCGCGGTAGCCGGCGATATTGGCCATGGAGCTGAGCGCGTCCATCTTCTGCGCGCGGCTGATCCGCGGCACCATTTCCATCGCGATCACATTGGCGCCCTTGGCCTTGGCCGCGTCCATGCCCGCGTCATTGCCGGCCGGGTTGAAGAAGGAGATCAGCGTCTTGCCCTTGGTCAGCCGTTTCAGCTCAGTCTCATCCGGCTGGCGCACCTTGGCGACAATATCGCAGGCTTTCCAAAGCGCTGCCGGCGTCTTGATGATCTCGACCCCCGCCGCCGCATAGGCCGCATCGGAAAAGCCCGCCGCCGCACCGGCCCCCGCCTCGATCGCGCAAGAATACCCCAGCTTCTGCAACTGCGTCGCGGACTCCGGCGTCATTCCGACCCGGTTTTCACCCGCAAATGTTTCTTTTGGTGTCCCTATTTTCACCTTATGGGTCCCCCTCGTCTTGCCCGCGCCAGCAATGTTTGGGCACGGATCACAATGATTTTCTCTACTACGCGCAACATTGTTGCGCAAGGATTTTGCTGCACTGCCGCAAATTCATGCTGCAGCGCCGCGTTCCGGTCAGATCCAGCGGCGCACCTTCTTCCCGTAGCGGGCCCAGTCTGCCCGGAATGTCCGCCGCAGCCTGTCTTCCTCGGGAATGACAAACCGCTTTTCAAGCACCCATAGGAAGATGGGGATCAGCGGCAAAGACAGCACCGCATCAAACCGCAGCACCAGGCCCGCAAGGATCAGAACATCGCCCAGATAGATCGGGTTCCGGCTACGGCTGAAGATCCCGGATTGCACCAGCCGGCTGGGTGTCTGGTGCGGAATAACAGTGGTTTTCTGCCGCCGCATTTCAGTGATGGCGAGTATAGCCAGCAACAGGCCGCCGCCGAGCAGAGTGCCGCCCAGGAATTCAGCCCAGGTGCCCCCGAAAGAAAGCCCGAATGCGGCATGTGCGGACTGCAGCCAGGCCGCCAGAACAAAGCCCGCCAGCCAGACGGGCGGCACATCCAGCCAACGCATCACGCCCCGCCCGCTTGCAGAATATGTCCTGAAATCATGCACATTGCGGGCAATCTTTCCTTATCCGGCTTGGTCGTCCAGACCAGTTCAGCCGGGACCTTCAGAAAAGGACAAAATGCCCCCAATACTACGGAAACGACGAATCTATTCCGGCTTGCGGCATGATCCTGCATAAATTTGCCTGAAAGCCTACGTATATTTTTGTGTACTGAAGTAGGCGCGGTTTATTCCCATTCCATTTCTTCGAACACCCGGCCTGCGTTTTTGGTGGCAAGCTCTTCAAACGTGTCCAGCCCTTTCCAGCGTGCCTGATCCACATAGTAGGCGCTTGCGAGGTCTCCGCCCGCCTCGATATGGGCACCGATCTTGGCCCGCAGGTCCATTAGATAGTCGAGAGTGAACCGGCGCAACTGCGGCAAATTGGTCGGGTGGCCATGGCCCGGGATCACGTAGGCGGGCTCCAGCGGTTCCAGTTTGTCCTGCCAGGTGTCGATCCAGCATTTGGTGCAGGTGTGCGGAAAGACCGGCAGCATCCGCTCATGAAAGGCGATGTCGCCGGCAATCAGCATGTCCCAGGCAGGAATCCAGATCTGTATGTCGCCAGGATCATGCGCCGGTCCCAGATGCAATACCTGCATTTCCACCCCGCCCAGGCTAAGGTCATAACGGTCATCAAAGGACAGATTTGCATGTTCGACACGGGTATCCCCTGCGCGGTCCCCGTTGTAGCCGCGCATCCGCTGCAGGATCAGGTCGCTGTTTTCCTTTGTCTGCGCAATCGCCTCTGCATGGGCCAGCACATCGACGCCCTGATCGCGCCAATATCCGTTGCCAAGCATCGCGTGGCCCTGCCCGTTTTCGTTGATCACCAGAACCACCGGCTGGTCCGTTACCTGCTTGATTTCGTCGTGCAGGGCCCTGGCCAGCGCATCCGACGCGCCTGCATTCACCACCACCACGCCCTCAGAGGTCACGATGAAGGACAGATTGTTGTTATGGCCTGCATTCCCGTATGTGGGCGGTGCGGTGGCGCCGATGGCGGAAAACACGTGCGGAATGACCTCCACCGGCTTGGAATAGAGCTCGGACTGCGGGTATTGGTCAGCAATGTCCTCACTCGCGGGCGCGGGCAAGGGCATCAACAGGGCTGCGCAGACAGCAACGGCAAAGGCTTTCATCGGTTCTCTCCCTGGGTGTGATCTCCAACATTCACACATGTGAATATGACTGTAAACGCTGAGATTGTACGGCAAGACGGCACTGCGGGGTTGCCAGAGACCGTTGCCCGGTTAGGCTGGCCTGCAAACCAAGGAGGCTGGGGAGCATGATACGGCAGGGCAAACACGCACAGGCCACCGGCGGCGGCACCGGAAACCGGCTGGCAATTGCGCAAACCCTCGCAGCTGAAGGCGTGCAGATCGCGATTACCGGGCGCAGCAAAAAGGACGTGAGCGTCAAGTCAGGGGGCGTGCTGTGGCTGTCCGGGCCGGGACCGGTGAATGGCCAATGCACTGAGGTCACGGGCAGGCAAACCTGATGAACCGGGAGTCTTTCAACCGCTTTTGCGCCACTTTCCCTGCCGCCGAACACATTGTGCAATGGGGCAACTCGGACGTCTGGAAAGCAGGTGGCAAGCTGTTTGCGGTCTGCGGCTGGGCTGACGGCAGGGATGCCTTCACCTTCAAGGCAGGCGAAATTGCCTTTGAGGTGCTGCAGGAGCGCACCGGCGTCCGCCCCGCGCCCTATCTGGCATCGCGTGGCATGAAATGGCTGCAGCATTACGATGCGCCCGGGCTGACGGATGCGGAGTTGCGGGAGCAAATCACCATTTCCTACCAGCTGGTGACCGCGGGACTATCCAAACGCAAACGGGCCGAATTCGGCATTCCCGATCCGCCTCCCGGCTGAGCGGCGGGCTGAGGCAGGCTGCCAGGCACTGGACAGACGGGCCACGATACGGTAGCAAACCCCGAAAATATTTAAGCTTAAAATACCCAGCAGATGCGAGGGCGCCCATGACCGATTTTGCAGCAACCAAGGCGATGTTCGACCTGCCCGACGGGGTGATCTATCTGGACGGCAACTCGCTGGGTCCGCTGCCTCGTGCGGCCAGGGACCGCGTTGGCGCGATGATGCAGGACGAATGGGGCCAGATGCTGATCACTGGCTGGAACAAGGCCGGATGGATGGACAAGCCCAAGGCGCTGGGTGACCGCATCGGGCGGCTGATCGGCGCCGAGCCGGGCCATGTGGTGATGGGCGACACACTGTCGATCAAGGTCTACCAGGCCGTCGCCTCGGCGCTGGAGCTGAACCCGGGCCGCAAGGTGGTGCTGTCGGACAACGGCAACTTCCCCACCGATCTTTACATGGCCAGCGGGCTGCTGAAATCGCTGGGGCCGGACTATGAACTGCGGGTGGTCGATCCGGAGGCGGTGGAAGACAGCATTACCGAGGAAATCGCTGTGCTGATGATCACCGAGGTCGACTATCGCACCGGCCGCAAGCACGATATGAAAGCGCTGACGGAAAAAGCCCACGCAAACGGTGTTCTGACGGTCTGGGATCTGGCCCAGTCCGCTGGTGCCGTGCCGGTGGATCTGGCCGGCTGCAAGGCGGATTTCGCAGTGGGCTGCACTTACAAGTACCTCAATGGCGGCCCCGGCGCGCCGGCCTTCATCTATGTTGCGCCCCGCCACGCGGAAACCGCCCGCCCGGCGCTGTCCGGCTGGCTGGGCCATGAGGCGCCCTTTGCCTTTGATCTCGACTACCGCCCCGGCCATGGCATCGACAGGATGCGCGTCGGCACGCCGCCGGTGATCCAGCTGACCGCGCTGGAGGCGGCGATGGATATCTGGGACATGGCGGACATGGCATCCGTGCGCGCCAAATCCATCGAACTGTGCAACCTGTTCATTGCCGAAGTCGAGGAAAAATGCCCGCAGCTGGAGCTGGCCTCGCCGCGCGATCCCGCTTTCCGCGGCAGCCAGGTGTCGTTCAAGTTCGACGAGGGTTATGCCGCGATGCAGGCATTGGTCGCCCGCGGCGTGATCGGCGACTTCCGGGCCCCGGACATCATGCGGTTCGGCTTCACGCCGCTCTATATCGACGAGAATGACGTGCGCTCCGCGGCCGGGATCATCGCCGACGTCATGAACAACGTTCTGTGGGACCGCGCCGAATATAAAAAGCGCAGCGCCGTCACCTGATGCGCCTGACACGCACATACCGTGTCCCCCTATGCCGCCCGGCGGGCTGGGTCGCGCTATGGCGGCGCCTGGCCCAATGCGGCACCCTGAACCGGAGAAACCCTCCCTTTCCCTGAACCGTGATACACTTAGGAAAAGGAACACTTCGATGACAAAACCCTATGACCCCGCCGAAGACGGCGCCCAGATGTCATTTGACGGGCGCATGTCTTATGGTGACTACCTGTCGCTGGACATGCTGTTGAACGCGCAGAAGACATGGACCAACACCCATGACGAAATGCTGTTCATCATTCAGCACCAGACCTCTGAGCTGTGGATGCGGCTGGCCATTCACGAACTGACCGCGGCCCGCCAACGGCTGCTGGCCGGCAAGGCGCATCAGGCATTCAAGATGCTGGCCCGGGTGGCGCGGATCTTTGAGCAGCTGAACTCCGCCTGGGACGTGCTGCGCACCATGACGCCGTCGGATTATACCGCGTTCCGGGACGAGCTGGGCCAAAGCTCCGGCTTTCAATCGCACCAGTACCGGCAGATCGAGTTCATGCTGGGCAACCGCAACAAGGCGATGCTGCGCCCGCATTCGCACCGCCCCGATACCCTGGCGCTGCTGGAAGCCGAGCTGGCCCAGCCCTCGCTTTATGACGTGGCGCTGAAGGCCCTTGCGAAAAAATTCCCGTTGCCGGATGCCGTGCTGAACCGGGATGTCTCCGAAGCCTATGTGCCGCATGAGGCCGTGCAGGCCGCCTGGACCGAGGTGTACCGCGACACCGAAACCCATTGGGAGCTGTATGAACTGGCCGAGAAACTGGTGGATTTCGAAGATTACTTCCGCCGCTGGCGCTTCAACCACGTCACCACCGTGGAGCGCGTTATCGGCTTCAAGCGCGGCACCGGCGGCACCGGCGGCGTCAGCTATCTGAAACGGATGCTGGAGGTGGAGCTGTTCCCCGAGCTCTGGCACCTGCGCACCGAGCTTTGACCCAGGCAGCAGGCCGGAATGTCAGGCCCGGCCGTCAGCGCGGCGCCAGCCCGGCCCCGAACAGGGCTGCCAGCTGGCGCACACCTTCCTGGTAGGTCGGATAATCTCCGGCGGCCTGTTTGATGCCTTTGAGGGACGCGCAAATGGTCCAGGCAATCACTGCAGCATCGCCGTTCAGCGCTGCCTGCCCGGCCTCTGCCTGCTGCTGCAGCCAGGAGGCATAAACCCCGCGCAAAGCTTCCTCGCCTTCTTCGATCTGCGCGCCTGCCACGCTCTTGGTGATCTCAAACAGCTCCATCCCGTGCGGCGAGCCCAGCATCGATTCAATCGCTTCGCCGCCTTGCCCCTCGAATGCGGCCAGCAGGCGCTCAGCCATCGGCCCTTCCGACGCCAGCCCGGCCCGGACATTCTCCGCCGCATTGCCGTAGTACGCGGCGACAAGCGCCCGGAAGATCGCCTCCTTGTTCTTGAAATGCAGATAGAGCGCCGGGCGCGACATGCCCGCGCCCTTGGCGATGTCGTCCATCGAGGTTTTGCGGAACCCATAGGTGGAGAACGCTACCCAAGCGGCCCCCAGGATTGCCTGCTGTTTCGGATCAATGCCTGCCATGTTCATGAGTTTACTTCTGACATTGTTCGCCAAAAACGTCAATTGACACACTGACACTTATGGTTACATTTGTCATTACCGCATCAGAGGAAGGCACGCCATGTCCACCACGCTCCGCATCAATGGAAACTCCCATCAGGTGGATCTGCCTGACGATGTGCCTCTCCTGTGGGTGCTGCGCGATGAAGTCGGCCTCACCGGCACCAAATACGGCTGCGGCGTTGCGGCCTGCGGCGCCTGCACTGTGCACATCGATGGCGAGGCGGTGCGCTCCTGCCAAGTGGCGCTGTCGGATGTCTGGGGAGATATCAACACGATCGAGGGCCTCGGAACGCCTGATGCAATGGCGGCAATCCAGCAGGCCTGGGTGGCGCAACAGGTGGCGCAATGCGGCTACTGCCAGTCCGGCCAGATCATGCAGGCGGCCAGCCTGCTGGCAGCAAACCCGGCCCCATCAGACGCCGAGATTGACGAAGCGATGCAGGGCAACCTTTGCCGCTGCGGCACCTACCAGCGTATCCGGGCTGCCATCCATGCCGCGGCAAAACAGATGCAGGAGGCATAATTTCATGGCCAGCATCGGAAAAATCGCCCGCCGCAGCTTCCTGATCGGCTCAGCCGCCATTGTCGGCGGCGTGGCCTTTGGCGCCTATTACGTCAGCCGCCCAGCCCCCAACCCGCTGAAACCGGCGGAGGGTGAGGCTGCGCTGACCCCTTTTGTACTGATCGACCGGAAGGGCATCACCCTGTTTGCCCCGCGCGCCGAAATGGGCCAGGGCGTGAAGACCAGCTGGGCCGCGCTGATCGCGGAAGAGCTGGACGTGGAACTGGACCAGGTGCGGGTGCTGCACGGGCCGGCCGCCAAGGCTTATTACAACTCCGCCTTCATCGCGGATGCGCTGCCGGGCAAGGGCTATGACAGCGGCAACTTCAAACATTCCATCGGCGAAGCGCTGGGGCATCTCGGCAAAGTGCTGAACCTGCATGGCACCGGCGGCTCGACCTCGATGAAAGACGGGTTCAAGCGGATGCGGCATGCTGGCGCCACCGCCCGCGAGACGCTTAAACAGGCGGCGGCAGAACGGCTCGGCCTCAGCCGCGGCCAGCTCAGCACCGCCAAGGGTGCAGTGATTGCACCGGACGGAACCCTGATCCCCTACAGCGACCTCGCCATCGAGGCCGCCAAGCTGGACCCGGTGGAAGCGGACCTGCGCCCGAGCAATGAATGGCGGCTGATCGGAAAATCCCAACCCCGGCTCGACATGGTGGAGAAATCCACCGGCACTGCAGAATTCGGCATCGACGTGCGGCTGCCGGGGATGAAGTTTGCAGCGCTGCGGATGAACCCGCGCCAGGGCGGCGGCATGAAGCGCTTCGACGCCGCCGCAGCCGCCGCCATGCCCGGCGTGGAAAAGGTAATCGACATGGGCGCCGGCGTGGCGGTGGTTGCCAGCAATACATGGCTGGCCATGCAGGCCGTGGAGGCAATCGAAGTAGACTGGGGGAACGCCCCCTATCCGCCGGAAACCGACCAGATCTTCGCCCGCATTGCCGAGGCCTTTGACGACGCGCCAAATTCGGTTCTGCGCGACGACGGCGATGCCGACCAGTTGCCCGTGGGCGCAACGGAACTGACCGCGGACTATCAGGTGCCCTATCTGGCCCATGCCACCATGGAACCGATGAATGCGACCGCCCTCTTGGAGGGCGGCAAGCTGACCGTCTGGTGCGGCAATCAGATGCCGGCATTCACCCAGTCGAAATGCGCCGCCGAGGCAGGGCTGGACGCCGAGCAGGTCGACATCCGCACCACCTATCTGGGCGGCGGTTTCGGGCGGCGGGTCGAGTTCGACTATGCGGTGTTCGCCACCCGCGCCGCCAAGGCGATACCCGGCGTGCCGGTTCAGCTTACCTGGAGCCGCAAGGAAGATATGCAGCACGACATGTACCGCCCCGGCGCCATGGCCCGGATGCGCGGCGCGGTGAAAGATGGCACGGCGGTGCTGATGGACGGCAAGGTGGCCGCGGCCTCGCCCACCGAACAGGCAATGAAGCGGCTGGCGGATTTCACTCCCGCAGGCCCCGATAAGGTGCACGTCGAGGGGTTCTTCAACTCCCCTTATGCAATCCCGAATTACCGGATGGCCGGGCATATCTCCGACCTGCAGATCCCGGTCGGCTTCTGGCGGTCTGTCGGCAACAGCTTTAACGCCTTTTTCGTCGAAAGCTTCATTGATGAAATGGCCCATGCCGCCGGCACCGACCCGCTGGAGTTCCGCCTGGACCTGGCCCGCCGTGAATGGGAGCCGGCCGCAGGCGTGCTGGAGGCGGTCAAGGAGATGTCCGGCTGGACTGGCGCCACGCCCGATGGCGTGGGACGCGGCGTGGCCCTGTGCTACAGCTTTGGCACGCCGGTGGCCGAGGTGATCGAGGTTGCGGAGGAAAACGGCAGAATCCGCATCGTCAAGGCCTGGATTGCCTGCGACATGGGCCAGGTGATCGACCCGGAGATCGTCAAGGCCCAGATGTTCGGCGGCATGGCATACGGGCTGTCGGCGGCCTGCTTTGGCGAGATCACCTTTTCCGATGGCGCCGCCGAACAGGGCAACTTCCCTGACTACGACGCCCTTCGCATGCATACGATGCCCAAGACCGTGGTGAAGGTGCTGGAAACCCAGGCCCATATGGGCGGCGCAGGTGAGCCCGGCACCCCGCCAGCCGCGCCGGCGTTGGCAAACGCGCTGTTTGACCTTTCCGGCAAACGCGCGCGCCACCTGCCCCTGATGCATGAATTTGACCTGATGGTCTGAAACGGTTTGCAGCCCGCCCCGCGGGGCGGGCCGCAGGGTCTTCGCCTAGTCCAGAATCTTGACCATCCGGTAGTTGTGAATTTTCACACCGCCGCGCACAAATTCGCAACGCTTGTCCAAGGCAAACCCCGCACGTTCGAAAAAGCCGCGCGCCGCTTCGCTGGCCTCGACATACAACAGCCTGATTCCCTGGCGCAGCGCAGCCTCTTCCAGTTTTCCGTAAAGCATCGCAGCAACGCCCTGCCCGGCTGCACGGGGATGGCAGAACAGCATGTCGATATGGCCGTCCGCCTCAAGATCGATGAAAGCCACCGGCACGTCTTCGCCATCTGCCGCCACCCATACCGCCCGGCCATCGGACAGCTTCTGCAGGATCGCGTCACTTGGCGGTGTCTTTGGGCACCATGCGCTGATTTGCGCAGGAGAATATACCCGGCTGGCAATACCATGAACAGCGGATGAGATAACATCCGCCAGCGCCGCTGCATCACTTGCCTTGAATTGCCTTATAGCGCAGGAAAACGGCCTGCCGGCAGCCTCCCGCCTCGCACAAACTGCCATACACAAACCTTTTAAGCTGACCTCTGCAATCCGGCCCGCGCCGCGCCGGCAGCCCAGGCCCTGACCGCATCGCCGAACGCCTCGAACAGCGGCCGCGACACCGGATCGCTGGCCGCGTCCCATTCCGGGTGCCACTGCACTGACATGGTAAAGCCCGGCGCATCCTTGATATAAGCCGCTTCAGGCGTGCCATCGGGCGCCTGCCCGTCAACCACCACCCGCGCGCCCGGGCGCTTGATCCCCTGGCCGTGCAATGTGTTGGTCATCACCTCTTCGGCTCCGAACAGCCGGTGGAACACGCCGCCGGGAGTGAACCTGACCATATGGCGCAGGGCGAATTTCTCCTCCAGCGTGCCATCCGGCGGCATCCGGTGGTTCATCCGCCCAGGCAGGTCGCGGATTTCCGGGTGCAGCGTGCCGCCCATCGCCACATTGACCTCCTGGAAACCGCGGCAGATTCCCAGGAACGGCTGGCCGCGATCAACACAGGCTCGTATCAGCGGCAGGGTGATCGCATCGCGCGCCCGGTCAAAGGCACCATGCGCTTCGGTCTCGGCCTCGCCGTACTCATGCGGGTGCACATTCGGGCGCCCGCCGGTGAGCAGAAACCCGTCAAAACTCTCCAGCAGCTCGTCCACCGTGACAAATCGCGGATCTGACGGGATCATCAGCGGCATGCAACCCGCCACTTCGGCGATCGCCTCGGAGTTCATGGTTCCGCCCGCGTGGACAGGATACTGATCGTTGATCAGGTAGGAATTTCCGATGATGCCAACTTTGGGCCGGGCCATAGTCCGCTCTTCTTTTGCTGTGTGAAGAAAAACTTAGCTCCCTGCGGCCGACACTTCAACGGGGAACACGGCGCAACAGACTGTTCAGCCGCGCACAACGCTGCGGAATACCCTTGCGATTCAGATCTCCCCCTGCAAACCTGCGGCCTCGATGCCAGCCATTGCGGCAATCGCATCGTTATCCGAGGTGTCGCCTGTGACACCCACGGCCCCGATCACGGCACCCTCACTGTCCCTCACCAGAACTCCGCCCGGCACCGGCACAACCTGGCCGCCATAGACACCGTTCACCGCCGCCATGAAATAGGCCTGTGCTTCTGCCCGGGCCATCTGCGCCGTGCCCGCCATGCCCAGCATCACCGCGCCATAGGCCTTGCCCTGCGCAATCGCAAACCGGCCCGGCGCCGCGCCATCCTCGCGTTCGAACGCCTGCACATGGCCGCCTGCGTCCAGCACAACCACCGACAGCGGTTTCAGCCGCAATGCGCGGCCGCTTTCCAGCGCCTTGCAGATGATCGTGCGGGCCTGATCCAGTGATATCCCTGACATTGGCGTACTTCCTCCCGTTACCTGACGTCACAAAAGGAAAAAGGAGGCCAAAAGGCCCCCTTTGACTACCCCTAATTGCGGGGAAACTGTTTCATGCGGTCAGTTTGCCGCGGTCAGCCGGCAACTTCCTGCGCCTTCAACTCCAGACGGCGGGCATGCAGCACCGGCTCGGTATAGCCCGATGGCTGCACCCGGCCCTTCAACACCAGATCGCAGGCCGCCTGGAAGGCGATGCTGTCATAGCCCGGCGCCATCGAACGGTACGTGTTGTCGCCGCGGTTCTGCTCATCCACAACCTTGGCCATCTTGCGAAGGCTGCCCATCACCTCCTCTTTGGAAACAACGCCGTGATGCAGCCAGTTGGCAATGTGCTGGGCGGAAATCCGGCAGGTGGCGCGGTCTTCCATCAGGCCGACGTCATTGATGTCCGGCACCTTGGAGCAGCCCACCCCCTGATCGACCCAGCGCACCACGTAACCCAGGATGCCCTGCGCGTTGTTGTCCACCTCGCGTGCGATCTGCTGCGGCGTCCATTTGCGGTAGGTGGCCAGCGGAATTTCCAGAATCCCATCCACATGGGCGCGGCGGCCGCCTGCTTTGAGCCGTTTCTGCACCGCAAACACATCCACCTTGTGGTAATGCAGCGCATGCAGGGTGGCGGCGGTCGGGCTTGGCACCCAGGCGCAGTTGGCACCGGATTTCGGATGCTCGATCTTCTGCTCCAGCATCGCCGCCATCATGTCCGGCATCGCCCACATGCCCTTGCCGGTCTGCGCCTTGCCGCTCAGGCCGCATTCCAGCCCGATATCCACGTTCAGGTTCTCATAGGCGCCGATCCAGCCCTTGCGTTTGATGAAGTCCTTGCGGGAGAAAGGCCCCGCCTCCATCGAGGTGTGGATCTCGTCCCCGGTGCGATCCAGGAAACCGGTATTGATGAAGGCCACCCGGTGCTTGGCCGCGCGGATGCATTCCTTGAGGTTGACCGAAGTGCGGCGCTCCTCATCCATGATGCCGATCTTCACGGTGTGGCGCGGCAGGCCCAGGATATCCTCGGCCTTGCCGAAGATCCGGTCGGTAAAAGCGACTTCCTCCGGCCCATGCATCTTGGGCTTCACCACGTAGACAGAACCTTGGGCCGAGTTGCCGCCCTCGCGATTCAAGTCGTGCTTGGCGATCATCACGGTGATCAGCGCGTCCAGCAGCCCTTCATAGGCCTCGTTGCCATCCTGATCCAGCACCGCCGGGTTGGTCATCAGATGGCCCACATTGCGCACCCACAGCACCGCCCGGCCTTTTACGGACATCGCAGAGCCATCCGGCGCAGTGAAGCCGAAATCCGGGTTCAGACGGCGGGTAATGCTCTTGCCGCCCTTGTCCAGCTTCGCCTCCAGATCGCCCTTCATCAGCCCCAGCCAGTTGGAATAGGCCTGCACTTTATCCTCGGCATCAACGCAAGCCACCGAGTCCTCGCAATCCATGATTGCAGACATCGCGCTTTCCAGCCGCACGTCCGCCAGCCCCGCCTGATCGCGCGCCCCGATCGCATGGGCGCGGTCAAAAACCAGCTCCACATGCAAGCCATTGTTACGCAAGAGAACCGCCTCCGGCGCCTTCGGGTTGCCGCGGTAGCCTGCGAATTTCTCCGGCTGCGCCAGCGGCAGGTCGTCGACCAGCAGCTGCCCGTCTTGCACGTAATAGCGGCGCACATCGGCGTGGCTGGCACCATCGACCGGAAAAGCCTCGTCCAGGAACACCCGCGCCCGCGCCACAACCCGCGCGCCGCGGCCCTTGTCGTAACCGCCCTTGGGCGCCGGCGTGCCCATTGCATCGGTGCCGTAGAAAGCATCATACAGGCTGCCCCAGCGCGCGTTCGCGGCGTTCAGCGCATAGCGGGCATTGGTGATCGGCACCACCAGCTGCGGCCCCGGCACCGATGCGATCTCAGGGTCCACGTTCTGCGTTTCGATCTCAAAATCGCCGCCTTCGGGCAGCAGATAGCCGATGTTTGCCAGGAACGCCTTATAGGCCTCATGGTCATGCGGCTTGTCCCGGTTGGCGATATGCCAGGCATCAATTTCCGCCTGCATCTTTTCCCGTTTCTCCAGCAGCGCGCGGTTTTCCGCCCCGAAGCCGTTCACCAATGCCGCCAGGCCTTTCCAGAACGTCTCCGCCTCGACACCGGTGCCGGGCAACGCCTGCTTTTCGATGAAGTCCGCCAGTTCCAGCGCAACCTGAATTCCCTGCTTTTCGACCCGGCTCATGACTTGCTCCTTTGGACGGTACACCACTGTATGCTGCTTCATAACTAGGGGAGAAGTTTCCGA
>NZ_JAXMOX010000125.1:0-13633 GCF_034669605.1 Leisingera sp. | reverse complement strand
CGCTGGAGCTGGGCGGCAAGTCGCCGAATCTGGTTTTTGCAGATGCGGACCTGCAGGAGAAGGTCACCGCTTCGGTGCTGGAATGCATGTACAACACCGGCCAAAGCTGCGACGCGCCGACCCGGATGCTGGTGGAGCGCAGCTGCTATGATCAGGTGCTGAAGATCGCCAAGGCGGCGGCCGAGGGTCAGGCGGTGGGTGATCCGGCTGAGGAGGGCGATCACATCGGCCCGATGTTCGACCGTATCCAGTTCGACCGGGTGCAAAGCATGATCCAGACCGGCATCGACGAAGGCGCCACCGTTCTGACCGGCGGGCTGGGACGGCCCGAGGGGCTGGACAAGGGCTGGTATGTGCGCCCCACGGTCTTTGCCGATGTGACCAACGGCATGGCGATTGCCCAGCAGGAAATCTTTGGCCCGGTGCTGGTGATCATCCCGTTTGAGGACGAAGAAGACGCCATCCGGATCGCCAATGACACGCCTTACGGGCTGGCGGCCTATCTGCAGACCGGCGATCCGGAGCGGGCCGAGCGGGTTGCTGCCCGCCTGCGCGCCGGCGCGGTGCATATCAACGGCGGCGGCTTCAATTATGGCTCGCCCTTTGGCGGCTACAAACAGTCCGGCAATGGCCGCGAAGGCGGCATGCTGGGGCTGGAAGACTATCAGGAAGTCAAAACCCTGCATTTCGGCTAAGTCTCTTCCCCTTCCGGCGGGGCCTGCTGCCGGGAGGAAACGCTGCCGGATGATTTCCGGGGTGCGGCCGGACGTGGTGCTCTAGGGCGGCACTTCGGCGACACTGACTCATGGACCAGGTTTTGATGAGAAACTGGCGCAGGAGATCCAAGCGGGCGTCGGTGCGCTGTCCTTTACCGCCGCAGGAGCGCTGGTTGATACCGTTCAGGCATTGGGCCGCAACCGGGTGGGCTTCTCCTCCCCCGACCTGGGCGAAAATACTTCGGGGAGCGCGAGGGGCCGGCCCCGCGCTGCCCCGGGTGCGGTCTCCGAAACGGTTCCGGCCCGGCAGGCCATCAATGCCGTCCTATATATTTTATGCTTGAAATAAATCTTCAAGCCTGCGTAGGCTTGTTTCAAGGGCTGGCAAAAGACCAGCCGGGGAGATGCGGGCTGCCGCGGGTCTTGGCTTCTGCCGGGGCGGCGTTAAAGTCGCAAGCATCTGATCCATAACCCTGGCTTCGGACCGGGGCATATTCTGGGAGGAAAGACGTAATGAAGACCATTCGGATGCTCGCCATGGCAGCGGCGGTCCCGGCGCTGGCGGCTGCGGCCCAGGCCGACACCAAGATTGGCATGATCACCACCCTGTCCGGCGGCGGCGCGGGCCTGGGCGTGGACGTGCGCGACGGCTTTATGCTGGCGATCGAACAGGACGGCCGCGACGGCGTTGAAGTGGTGATCGAGGACGATCAGCGCAAGCCCGATGCGGCGGTGCAGATTGCTGACCGGATGATCCAGTCCGAGAAGGTGGATATTCTGACCGGCATCATCTGGTCCAACCTGGCGATGGCGGTGGTGCCCGCGGCCACTGCGCAGGGCGTGTTCTACCTGTCGCCCAACGCCGGACCGTCGGCGCTGGCGGGCAAGCGTTGCCATCCGAATTACTTCAACGTTGCCTGGCAGAACGACAACCTGCATGAGGCCGCCGGCGCCTATGCCAATGATGCAGGGCTGAAGAACAGCTTTATCCTGGCGCCGAACTACCCGGCGGGCAAGGACGCGCTGACCGGCTACAAACGCATGTACGAGGGCGAGCTGGCGGGCGAGATCTATACCAAGCTGGGGCAGACCGACTATGCGGCGGAAATCGCGCAGGTCCGGGCCTCGGGCGCGGATTCGGTCTATTTCTTCCTGCCCGGCGGCATGGGGATTTCTTTCCTGAAACAATATGCGGGCAGCGGTGTGGACCTGCCTGTGGTCGGCCCGGCGTTCTCGTTTGATCAGGGCATCCTGCAGGCGGTGGGTGATGCCGCCCTGGGGGTCAAGAACACCTCGCAGTGGAACAAAGACATCGACAATGCGGCCAACGCAGCCTTCGTCGCTGCCTTTCAGGAGAAATACGGCCGTCTGCCCTCGCTTTATGCCAGCCAGGGCTTTGACACTGCCAATCTGATCCTGAGTGCGCTGGACAAGGCAGAGCCGGCCGATCAGGACGCGTTCCGCGCAGCGCTGAAAGCGGCGGATTTCGACTCGGTCCGCGGCGATTTCAAGTTCGGAGACAACCACCACCCGGTGCAGGACATTTATGTCCGTGAGGTGATCAAGGAAGGCGATGTCTTCACCAACAAGATCATTGCCACCGGTCTGACCGGCCACGCCGACGCTTACGCCGGCGAGTGCAAGATGTAAGACAAACCGTCAAGCGGAGACGCCACTGCGTCTCCGCCGCGGCATGGCTTCCCGTTCGGAAATTCAAATGACCTATATTCTAGTTCTGGAGCAGATCCTGAACGGGCTGCAGTTCGGTGTCATGCTGTTTCTGATGGCAGCCGGTCTGACGCTGGTATTCGGGGTGATGGGGCTGATCAACCTGGCCCATGGTTCGCTTTACATGGTCGGCGCTTTTGCTGCCGCCGCCGTGGCTGGCTGGACCGGATCGTTTCTGCTGGCGCTGGCGGCGAGCCTTGCGGCAGCCGCTGCCGCCGGCGCGCTGATGGAGCTGGTGGTGATCCGCCGCCTTTACCGGCGCAACCACTTGGACCAGGTGCTGGCGACCTTCGCATTGATCCTGGTATTTTCCGAAGGCACCCGCTGGCTGTTCGGATCTTTCCCGCTGTTTCTGGACGTACCCTCCTATCTGTCCGGGCCCATCAGTCTGCCGGGCGGCATCGAATACCCGCTCTACCGGCTTGCCATCATCCTGATCGGACTGGCAATTGCCGCGGGGCTGTTCCTGCTGATCGCCCGCACCCGCATCGGCATCCAGATCCGCGCGGGCGAGGCCGACCGCGAGATGATTGCCGCCCTTGGCGTCGATATTTCCAAACTCTACACGCTGGTGTTTGCGCTTGGCGCCGCATTGGCCGGGCTGGCCGGTGCGCTGGTGGGGGCAATCCAATCGGTGCAGGTCGGGATGGGCGAACCGGTTCTGATCCTGGCCTTCGTGGTGATTGTCATCGGCGGCATCGGCTCGATCAAGGGGGCCTTGGCGGGGGCGCTGCTGGTCGGGATGACCGACACTTTGGGCGGCGTGTTCCTGCCGCGGCTTTTCACCCTGTTCATGGAGCCTGCCAGTGCGGCCTCGGCGGGCGCGTCGCTCGCCTCGATGCTGATTTACATCTTGATGGCGGGGGTTCTTTTGGTGCGCCCATCGGGCCTTTATGGAGGGAGCACATGATGGTGACCCGCGAAAGCCTGCTGAACTGGGCAATGATTGCAGCCCTTTTGCTGGTGCCGCTGGCGGCCTGGTCGCTGGATGAACCGTTCATCATCACCCTGGCGACCAAGGCCGCGATCCTGGCGCTGGCCGGGGTTGGCCTGAACATTGCCTTGGGGCTGGGCGGGCTGATCAGCCTGGGTCATGCGGCGTTTTTCGGGATCGGCGGTTATGCCATGGGCATTCTTGCCGCTCATGCACAGAATTACGAGCCTTTGTTCGAATGGCCGTTCCTGTTTGAGGGCAGCAACCAGATGCCGCTGATCTGGCTGGTGGCTGTGGTGTTCAGCGCGCTGGCGGCGCTGGTGATCGGGGCGTTGTCTTTGCGTACCTCCGGTGTCTATTTCATCATGATCACATTGGCTTTCGGCCAGATGCTCTATTATTTCGCGATCAGCTGGAGCGCCTATGGCGGCGAAGACGGGCTGTCGATCTGGGTCCGCAATGATTTTCCGGGGCTGAACACGCTGGACCCGATCCAGTTCTTTGCAATTGCCTATGTGATCCTGTGCGGCGCGCTGTTTTTTGCCGCCCGGCTGGCGCGCTCGCCATTTGGTCTGGCACTGGCCGCCGCCCGCCAGAACGAAGACCGGGTTGAGGCGGTGGGCCTGACCCCGTTTACCCTGCGGCTGACGGCCTTTGTGATTTCCGGCGCCATCACCGGGCTGGCGGGGGCGCTGTTTGCGGATCTGAACCGCTTTGTCAGCCCCACCATGCTGAGCTGGCACACCAGCGGCGAGATCATGATCTTTGTGATCCTGGGCGGAGTCGGGCGGCTCTATGGGCCGGTGGCCGGTGCGGCGCTGTATATCCTGCTGGAGCATCTCTTGGGCGGCATCAGCGATTACTGGCAAATCTTTCTGGGCGTGCTGCTGCTGCTGATTGTGCTGTTTGCCCGCGGCGGGTTGATCGGAGCGATTGCCGGACGGGAGAAGGCGCATGGCTGATCTGGTCCTGAAAACCGAAAACCTGTGCAAGAGCTTTGGCGCGCTGAAGGCCAGCTGCGATGTCTCGCTGGATTTGCGGGCGGGAGAAATCCACGCGCTGATCGGCCCCAATGGGGCGGGAAAATCCACCCTTATCAAACAGATTGCCGGAAACTTTGCCCCCGACAGCGGCACAGTGGAATTGCTGGGCCGCGATGTCACCGCACTGGATACGGTGGCGCGGGCGCGGATGGGGCTGGGGCGGACGTTTCAGATCTCGGCGCTGGCGATGGACTACTCCGTGCTGCAGAACGCGGTGCTGGGCGCGCTTGGCGGCCAGGGGCGGGTGTTCCGCTTTTTCCGCAACGTGATGGAGGATCCGGCGCTGCTGGAGGCGGCCCGCGACGCGCTGGAGCGGGTTGGGCTGACTCAGGATGCAAATCGGCGGACCGCCGACCTGTCGCACGGCCAGCGCCGCCAGCTGGAGGTCGCGGTGGCGCTGACGCTGAAGCCGAAGCTGTTTTTGATGGATGAGCCGATGGCCGGGCTGGGGGCGGATGGCTCTCATCGGCTGACGGGGTTTCTTGACGGTTTGCGCGAGCAAGCACCGATCCTGCTGGTGGAACATGATATGGACGCGGTCTTTGCGCTGGCGGACCGGATCAGCGTGCTGGTTTACGGCCAGATCATCGCCACCGGCACCGCGGCGGAAATCCGCGCCAACGCCGAGGTGCGCCGTGCCTATCTGGGAGAGGAGGACGCCGCATGAGCCTGCTGTCATTACAAGGGGTTGAGGCGTCTTATGGCCCGGCGCAGGCGCTGTTCGGGGTCGATCTGGAGATTGCTGAGGGCGAAGTGGTGGCGCTGATGGGCCGCAATGGCATGGGTAAATCCACCACCATCAAGACCATCTGCGGGATGCTGGCGGCCTCCCGAGGCGAGCTGCGGTTTGACGGTCACGACCTGCGCCAGCTGCCGTCGCACAAGATCGCCCGGCTGGGTATCGGTCTGGTGCCGGAAGGGCGCCGGTGCTTTGCGCCTTTGACGGTTGAGGAAAACCTGACGGCCGCAGCGCGCCCCGGCCCGTGGGATTTCAAGAAAGTAGCAGAGCTGTTTCCGCGGCTGGAGGAGCGGCGAAGCCAGAAAGCCGGGTCATTGTCAGGCGGCGAACAGCAGATGCTGACCATCAGCCGCGCCTTGATGACCAACCCGCGGCTGCTGATCCTGGACGAGGCGACCGAGGGTTTGGCGCCGGTGGTACGGCAGGAGATCTGGGCGGCGATTGCCTGGCTTAAGACCAGCGCCGGGCTGGCCATTCTGGTTGTCGACAAATCCTTGAAGGAACTGTCGGCCATTGCCGACCGCGCGGTGATCCTCAACAAGGGTAGCAACGCCTGGGAGGGCCGCATAGGAGAGCTTCCGCCCGACATAGCGGATCGGTTTCTGGGTGTGTAAGGTATTGCAACAGCACCGTAAAGTTAACTTGCTTGGCTAGAAGGCCGGACTGGTTTCGATGTTCGGACGGCTTCGAGTTGAGCGATGCCGCGCCCGGCCAGAAGGTCTTCGACCATGCGCAGGCTCGGGGGAAACCGGAAGAACCGCCAGACCGCACGGGCAATCCCGCCGGGCGGGAAACGGTGGCGGCGATAGAGGCGGGCATGCCAAGAATTTCAGCATCGCGCTGCGCCCCGGCGGTGTCCGCATGACGCCGCTCCATGATGTGTTGAGGGCACAGAAGGCCGTAGACGATGTAAAGCTTCGCCAGACCCGGATGATGCGCCTCGCCATGGCAGTGGACGGGCACTATCCGATCAATGAGGTGGTGCCGCGACATTTTCCTGGCAGCCAAGGCGGCGGGGTAAGGTCCTGGCCTAGTTGAACAGGTTCAGGCGGAAATCGTGCTGCAGCTTGAACCTGCTATGCAAAAATACCGTGGCGACCTGCCAACCGGGCTGCCGCAACTTTTGACGGAACCGATTGCCCATGGCGTCGGGATACGGCTGAGCGCGCTTTAGGTGATTGGGTGAGGCCTGAATGTGACAATAGGGCAAAGAACTGATGCGGTGGATGCCCGCTCAGGGTCAGACTGGTGCTGCTTGGTCTGCGATGCGACCGGGTTCACGGCCCAGCCTTCGAGCAGCCTGATCCGCTGTTCAAAGCAGCTAGCACGCTGTGTGCCCTGCTCGGATAAAGAAAACTTCAGTGTGAAGCGGGCATCGTCCCGCTTCTCGAACTGCAGCGATTCAAACTCCAGCCCCATTCGGCGCGCCAGATCCATCATCCTGCAGGCCGTATTCATCGGATCTGTGCAATCTAAATTCCCGTACATCATCTTTCACCTTCCATTGACAGAACCTTATCCTGCCTGGGGTGAGAGGTTCTTTTTCTTTACCTTGTGGAATCGTATTTCAAAGAAGTATAGTTTCTGCAATTTTCAATTTGGTGAAAGAATCTGCTGTGCCAGTAAGTGCCTTCGATCAGTTCGACCGCAAGATCCTGCAAGCCTTGGCCGAAGACGGGCGTATCTCAAATTCTCAGCTGGCACAAAAAATCGGCCTTTCTCCCAGCCCTTGCTGGCAACGGGTACGCCGGTTGGAGAAAGAGGGGGTGATCAGCGGCTACCGCGCAATCCTGGATCAGGCAAAGCTCGGTGCGCCCGAGGTTGTGATGATCGAAGTTGTGCTGGACCGGCATGATGACGAAATTCTTGAAGCCTTCGGCACAACCATGGAAAGGATCCCGGAAGTGCTGGAGGTGCATTTGACCACTGGCGAATACGATTATCTGATCAAGGTGGCCGTGAACGGCACCCGCGGTTACGAGGAATTCCTGAGGCACAAACTTTACCGGGTCCCAGGGATACGCCATACGCGCTCGAGCTTTGTACTGCGGAGCCTGAAAAACGTGCAGGCCTATTTGCCGCCGGGCTAAGGCATTTGACTCCTAGCGAGCCAAGGAAACTGCGTGACCCATTCTGCCCGCATGCAGCACCTGAAATCAGAGGCTTGCCTCCAGGACGGCAAGCACAGCATCGCCCATTTGGCTGGTCGAAACCGGCTCAACACCGTCCTCGCCCAGCAGGTCTGCCGAGCGCACGCTGTCGGCCAGAACCTTTTCAACCGCCGCTTCCAGGCGGTCGGCCTCGGACCGGTGGTCGAAGCTGCAGCGCAGCGCCATGGCAAAGCTGAGGATGCAGGCGACCGGGTTGCCCTTGCCCTGGCCAGCGATGCCGGGGGCGGGCTCAGTGTCCTGCTGCGAGATCGAAGGCAAAGACCTGTTCGGCCAAGGCAGCGGTATCCAGCAGGAAATCCTCCTGATACCAGGGGGCAATCATGTGAAAGCCCGCGGGCAGGCCAGTGGAATCCCAGCCGCAAGGGATCGAGATCGAAGGGTGGCCGGTCATATTGGTGGCAAAGGTGTAGGGGTACCAGGACGCACGCACCCGCCCGGCCGGGATGCCATTGATGGGCACTGGCGCGTGCGGATCCTGGCTGTGCGGCAGCGGCGGGGCGGACAGCGTCGGCGAGGCGATCAGGTCGAAGCGCGCCAGCACCTGCTGCACCTGCTGGAAGGCACGGGTGCGCGCGGCGCCGGCCGCGGCGAGGTCCAGCGCGCTGTGGCGGCGGCCGTTTTCCACATGCACCACCAGGCTTGGGTCGAGATCGGCGCGCCGGGTGTCGAGCGCCGCCCCGGCGCGTGCGGCCAGCAGGGTTTCGAGAACCACCATGAAATGCGGCTCGAGCGCGGCAAAATCGAGCGTGATCTCCTGGACCTCGGCGCCCTCGGCGGCAAGCTGCGCGATCGCCTTGGCGCTGAGCGCTGCAATGCCGTGGTCGACCGGGTTGCCCGCCTGCGGCAGCCAGGCAATCCGCAGCCCCTTCAGCACTTGGCAGCGGCGCGGCGCAGGGTGTTGCGCCTGACCGAAGGGGTCGCGCCGGTCAAAGCCGCGGATCACGTCGAACAGGAGCCGGGTGTCGGCCACGTTGCGCGCCATCGGCGCGACATGGACATTGCTGGAAAACAGATCGCCCGCCTGCAGGTTGGGCACGCTGCCGAGCGTCGGTTTCAGCCCGACGGTGCCGCAGCAGGCCGAGGGGATGCGAACCGAGCCGCCGCCGTCGGTGCCGAGCGCGATCGGCCCCATGCCAGCGGCCAGCGCCACCGCAGCGCCGCCGCTGGAGCCGCCCGGGGTGACGTCCGGCGAATGCGGGTTGAGGGTGCGGCCGAACAGCGGCGCCGAGGTGTGGATCTTGTGCCCGAATTCCGGCGTGGTGGTCTTGCCGAACAGGATCGCCCCGGCGGCGCCGGCGCGGGCCACCGCAACCGCGTCCTCCTCGGGGACAAAATCCGCTGCGGTCTTGGATCCCATGGTGGTTGCAACGCCGCGGGTGAGGGTCAGGTCCTTCACCGAATAGGGCAGCCCGTGCAACGCGGGCAGGTCGCCGCCTCTCTGCTGCAGCGCCTCGGCAGCGCGGGCGGCCTCCAGCGCCGCCTCCGGCTGCAGGCTGACGAATGCGTTCAGGCCGCGCCGCGCCACGGTGCGGGCCAGCACAGCCTGCATCACCTCGACCGGCGAGTATTGGTTCCGGCGATAGCCGCGGGCGAGGTCCACCGCGCCCAGATCCGCGAGATCGGTCATCTGTTCCAGCTCCTTCAAATCATCCAGCGGCCGCCGTCGAGCAGCAGCGTCTGGCCGGTCATGAACCTGGCCCCGTCCGAGGCGAGAAAGCCCACCGCCGCGGCCACGTCTTCGGGGGTGCCGACAAAGCCGGCCGGGGTGGCCGCCTTGATCCGTTCCAGCACCTCGGGCGCGAGCCGGTCATGGGCGCGGGTGCGGATGGCGCCGGGCGCCACCGCGTTGACCGTCACCCCGTGCGGTGCCAGTTCGCGCGCCAATGCGCGGGTGAAGCCGATGATGCCCATTTTGGCGGCTGCGTAATCGGCCAGCCCCGCGTCGCCGCAGAAGGCGGCGTCGCTGGACATGTTAATGATCCGGCCCCATCCGCGCGCCTGCATGCCCGGGGCGGCCATCCGCGCCATCCGCATGGCCGAGACCAGGGAAATCTCCAGCACGAAGCGCCAGGTGGCCTCTTCGGAGGCCGCAAACAGCGAGCCTTTTTCCCGGGCGCTCTGGCCGAGGTTGTTGAACAGGATGTCGACCGGACCCAGCTCTGCCTCGGTCTGTGCAAGCGCGGCGGCCATGGCGGCGGGGGCGGTGCCGTCCGCCTCGATGGCGAGGATGCCACCGGGCAATTGCGTGAGGGCTTTGGCGTCGATGTCGGTGACTGCAACCCGGCAGCCCTGTGCTGCCAGATGCAAGGCTGCCGCCGCACCGATGCCGCCCGCGCCGCCGGTGATCAGTGCGGTGCGCGCGGTCAATGGAAGCTCCGCCCGCCGTCGACCGCCAGTGTAATGCCGGTCACATAGGTCGAATCAGGTCCGGTCAGGTACAGGATGGCGCCCGCGATTTCGGCCGGTGCCGCCACCCGGTGCATCGCGTAGCGGGCCTTGATGGTGGAGAGCCGCTCATCGGCGTTCTGGTAGTCTTCGTAGGAGCTGCGGAACAGCGGTGTGTCGACCGCGCCGGGGCAGACGGTGTTGACGCGGATGTCTTCGGGGCCAAGCTCCATCGCCAGGCACTTGCCGAACATGTTGAGCCCGGCCTTGCTGGCGCAATAGGCGGTGCGGTGGCTGAGCGGCGACAGCCCGGCCGCGGAGGAGACGTTGACGATGGTTCCGGAGCCGGCGGCGCGCAGATGCGGCAGCGCCGCCTGGGCGAGGAACATGGCGCCCGACAGGTTCACTGCGATGACCCGGTCCCAGTCTGCCGCGGTCATTTCCGCGGCCGGCGATTCCAGATCAATGCCGGCGCAGTTCACCAGCCCGTCGAGCCCGCCAAGCGCGGCAGCCGCGCCCGCTGCGGCGGCGCGGCAGGCGGCGGGGTCGGAAATGTCGCCGCCGAACACCGCCACATCGCCGTCCCGCTTGGTTTCTTCGAGGTCGAAAGCGGCCAGGCGGGCGCCCTCGGCGGCAAAGCGGGCCAGCGTTTCGCGGCCGATGCCGCTGGCGGCGCCGGCGATCAGGATGCGGCGGTCTTTGAGCAGCCCGCTCATGCCCCGGCCTCGTCAGCGGCGGCGGCATCCAGCAGCACGCCGCGGATCTCATCCGTCATCTCGTCGCAGCGCCCGGTCCAGACGTTCGAGTGCCGGCGCACGTAAGTCAGGAACTGGTCGAGCACCCACAGCCGCGAGGGCTGGCCGATGATCTGCGGATGCATCCCGATCATCATCATCCGGTCCTCGGCCCGCAGCATATCGAATTCCAGCTTCCAGGCTTCCAGCAGCGCCGAGGGCGCCTGCATGGTCCGGCCCGGCAGGGTGATCGAATAGTGGAAGAACGGCGCATCATCCAGCACCCAGCGGAAGGGCAGTTCGACGATGCCGGTGCGCTGGCCGCCGATTTCCAGCAGGTAGGGCTCATCATCGTCGAAGAAGTTCGACGAGTAATCGAAGCCGTATTCCTGGATCAGGCCGAGCGTGTGGGCGCTGAACTCGGCCGCGGGCGAGCGCCAGCCGCGGGGCCGGTACCCGGCGGCCGTCCGGATTGCCTCGATCCCTTTCTCCATCTCCTCGCGTTCCTGCTCCAGCGACAGCTGGGTGATCCAGGTGTGGGTGTGCGAATGGTGGGCGATCTCGTGGCCGCCTTCCAGAATTGCCTCCACGATCCGGGGATGCGCCTCGACCACCAGGCCGGGCACGAAGAATGTGCAGCTGATCTCGTGTTTGCGCAGCAGATCAAGCACCCGCCAGATGCCGCGTTTCCAGCCGTAGCGGCCTTGGGACATCACGATGGGGCGGTCCGCGTTGGCCTTGTCGCGCGCAGTCCACATGGTTTCCGCATCGAAGTCGAAGGTGAGGAAAAGCGGGAAGCCTTTCGAGGTAAAGGACATTTTTGGAACTCCCGTCAGACGAAGCGCGAGAAGCCGACCCAGCGCTCGGCGATGGCCAGCGCGGCCCCGGTGAGCAGGATCAGGATGGTGGAGATGGCCGCGAGGCCCGGATCGACGCCGCCTTGGTCGATGGCGGTGAAGATCTTGACCGGCAGGGTGCTTTGGCCCGGGCCGAGCAGGAAGATCGTCACCGGCACGTTGTCGAGCGAGGTGATGAAGGAGAAGAACCCGCCCGCGACCAGCCCGGGCTTGAGCAGCGGCAGGGTGACCAGCCGGAAGGCGGTGAAGCCGCCCGCGCCCAGCGTGCCCGCGGCTTCCTCGAGGTCGACGCTGACGCCTGCGAGACTCGACAGGCAGGCGCGCACTACGTAGGGCGAGGTCAGAACCACGTGGCTGGCAACGAGCGCGAGGAAGTTGCCGCGCCAGCCGAGATGGGCGTAGAACTGCAGCAGGGCGACCCCGATCACCACCGCCGGGAACACCAGCGGCGCCATCAGGAAGGAGGCGAGCGCATCCGAGCCCGGCAGAAGGCGGCGGTTGATCGCATAGGCCGCGGCGGTGCCCAGCACCATGGACGTCAGCGTTGCCAGCAGCGCCAGCCCGAGGCTGAAGCCGATCGCCGACAGCCAGTCCGGATCCGTGAGTACCGCGCCGAACCAGCGCAGGGTAAAGCCCTGCGGCGGGAAGGTGAGATAGGAGGTCTCGGTGAAGGAGCTGAGAGCGACCACGATCACCGGCAGCTGCAGGAACAGCAGCACGGCGGCGGCGGCGGCGGTCAGCAGGATCGACGGGCGCGCGTTCATGCCAGCCCCCCCGACCATTTGCGGGCCACGCGCCCGGCACCCCAGATGATCAGCAGGGTGATCGCGGTGAGGATGAAGGCAAAGGAGGTGCCCGAGGGCCAGTCCAGTTTTTGCATGAATTCGTCGTAGATCAGGGTTGCCATCACCTTGTAGGCGGGGCCGCCCAGCA
The DNA here is from genome assembly GCF_034669605.1 of Leisingera sp. Taxonomy (GTDB): domain Bacteria; phylum Pseudomonadota; class Alphaproteobacteria; order Rhodobacterales; family Rhodobacteraceae; genus Leisingera. Next base: position 1,393 of record NZ_JAXMOX010000125.1, on the reverse strand, counting down.
GGCGCGGGGTGACCAGCGCGCTGATGGTCAGCACAAAGACCAGGATCGAGCCCGCGAGAATGCCCGGTGCGGTGAGCGGCAGGGTGATGGTGAAGAAGATCCGCAGCTTGCTGGCGGCCAGTGTGGCGGCGGCCTGTTCGACATCGCGCGGCACGTTCTGGATTGCCGTCAGCAGCATCAGCACCATAAACGGCAGGTAGATATGGGTGAGGCCGATCACCAGGCCGGTCATGTTGAACAGCATCTTAATTGGACTGTCGATCAGGCCGATGTCCATCAGCAGATTGTTCACCACGCCGCGGTTCGCAAGCAGGGTGATCCAGCCGAAGGAGCGCACCACCAGGTTCAGAAACAGCGGGAAGATCACCAGCAGGGTTGCCGCCGCCCGCCAGGCCGGAGTAGTGCGGGCCATGAAATAGGCCAAGGGGTAGCCAAGCAGGAAACACAGGAAGGTGACCAGCGAGCCCATCCACAGGGTGCGCCCGATGATCTCGCGGTAGTAGTCGTCGGTCAGGAGGCGGGTGTAGTTCTGCAGCGTCCAGGCCTCTGAGGTGCCAGTGCCGGGGACATACTCATGCAAGCTCTGCGGCAGCATCAGCAGCACCGGGGCAAGGAACAGGCCGAGCAGTACCAGCAGCAGGGGGGAGGCCAGCCCGATGCCCTTGAACGGCCCGCTCATGCGCCCGCTCCGGCGGCAACCGGCGCGACAAAGGCGCGGTCCATGTCGATCTGCAGCGCAACCTCCTGGCCCGGTTCAAAGCCGCCCGAAGGGCCGCTGGCATCGACCTCAGCGACCATTTCCACGCCTGGGGCGAGATCGGCCACATATTGGACCCGCGCACCGATGAAGGAGCGCAGCCGCACCCGGCCGTGCAGTCCGCCATCGGCACCGGGCGGCAGAACGCCGATGTCCTCATGGCGGATCACCGCCTCGACCTCGGCGCCCTGCGCCGCCGCGCCCGGCCGCACCGGCAGCGCCAGCCCGCCGCCGATGGCGATGGCGCCGTCCCGCAGCGGCCCGGCATAGCGGTTGGAGCGGCCGATGAAGGTGGCGACAAAAGCGTTGGCTGGCTCGCGGTAGATCGTCTCGGGGCTCGAGAACTGCTGGATCCGGCCCTGCGCCAGGATGCAGATGCGGTCGGAAATCGACATCGCCTCGGACTGGTCGTGGGTGACAAAGACGCTGGTGATGCCCAGTTGCTTCTGCAGCTGTTTCAGCTCGATCTGCATGCGGTCGCGCAGCTGCGCATCGAGGTTCGAGAGCGGCTCGTCGAACAGCAGCAGGCGCGGGCGGGGGGCAATGGCGCGGGCCAGCGCAACGCGCTGCTGCTGGCCGCCCGACAGCTGGCGCGGAAAACGGTCCGCCAGATGCGCCAGCTGCACCATGCCAAGC
>NZ_JAXMOX010000124.1:0-13678 GCF_034669605.1 Leisingera sp. | reverse complement strand
CAGAACTCCCGCGCTGTAGTCTTTGCCGGCACCTTCACCGCTGGCGGGCTGAAAGTCGCGGTTGAGGACGGCAACCTGCGCATTGTGCAGGAGGGCCGCAACAAGAAGTTCGTCCGGCTGATCGAACAGATCACCTTTTCAGGACCTTACGCCTCGCAACGCTCGCAACCGGTGCTTTACGTGACCGAACGCTGCGTGCTGCAGCTGACGCCCAATGGGCTGGAGCTGGTCGAAATTGCGCCCGGCATCGACCTGCAGAGGGATATTCTTGATCAGATGGAGTTCAAGCCGATCATCGAGAATGTCACCCAAATGGATCCTCGCATTTTCCAAGATGAGCCGATGGGCTTGATGAACGACTTGCTGAACCTGAACCTGTCGGAGCGGGTCACCTATGATGCGGTTCGTCACACCATGTTCCTCAACCTCGAAGGCTGGAGCGTCAAGAAGAAGCGCGACGTCGAGGACCTCGCCCGGGTCCTGCAGGATGCCTTTGCCAAAAGCGGCGGGGATGTGAACATGGTGGTGAACCAGAACGGCTTCCGCATTGCCGAGGACCTGCAAGATGCCTACGCAGCCGTGGTCGGCCGGACACTGGAACGCCACAGCGCCTCGATCGCTCACTACACCACCAGCGCTTTCATGCGCCTGAAAATGCAGGGGACCCTCGCCAGCCGCGGAGTGCAGCCGCATATTTTCGAGAGCGGTGAGGAAGCGCATCAGGCCATCTGGGGATCCTGACAGGGTGACAGACTGCGCCAGCCCTTGCCGGGCTGGCCACCCGTCCGCACCAGCCCGTGCGCGCCGGAATGAAGCGGCCTGATCCCTCTTTCCTGCTGTTGGCTGACGCTCTGAAATTTTACGCAAAGGGTCAATAAGCCCTTGAGGCAGCTACGGTTTCCAAGGGCATCAGACCGTCGCCGGCTGACGAAAATCCGGGGGTGTGCAGATTTCTTGAAGAGAGCGGGTCAGGAACTGCATTTTTTTTCAAAAACCCTCTTGCACCCCCCAGCAACAAACTTTAGACAGCGCCTCACCGATGGGGTGTAGCCAAGTGGTAAGGCAGCAGTTTTTGGTACTGTGTATCGTAGGTTCGAATCCTACCACCCCAGCCAATTTTCTCTGAAAAGTCAAAAAAATAAGAGCTTTCCCAGGCTCAGCTTAGACTCTGTGTCTCAGCCATCTGAAACTGTGACACAGAGTGTAACACAATGCGTTGCGCGCTATGCACGCAAGCGGTCCGTCTCTCCACAAATCCAGTCGTCTGAAGGAGGGACATACCGAAGAGCACTTTCATCGTCAGGCAGGTCTGGATCGCGGCATCTCTATACTGCGGTTGCCGTCCACGCTTGCTCGTTGGTGGCGGCACCCAGGCCATCTCTGGATCGAACCAGATCGCAAGGGAGCCGCACTGCTTCAACGCTGCGTTGCAGGCCGGCCAGTTCTTGGTCTTGTAGCTCGGCGGGATGGGGCTGCCCATGAAAGCCGGCTACCATGCTGTATTCACGAGATGAATCCCTCATCCAGCCTTTGCGCAACAAAGCCATGCCGCATGAAAAATGGGGCGAAACCCCATGTGCCTTTGTCGAATTGGCCAAGGGGCAGGAGGCCGATGCGGATATACTGCGCAGCTGGTGCCGTGACCGACTTGCGCCCTATAAGGTTCCGGGCAGGTTCGTCTTTACGGCGATACCGAGAACCTCGACTGGGAAGATCCAGAAATTTGCCTTGCGCGAGCAGCCGAAGTGAATTGCGGCGCCCTGACCGCGCAAGCACCGGGCGTGTGTTTTCGATACTCTTCTGGGACGGCCTCCACTGGCGCCGCCCCCTTGTTCCCCATTTCGGTTCAGGGATCGATGCGGCTTCCGTCCCAGTTGAAACAGAGCCCGCTTTGAGAAGGGCTCAGGGCGTCGATCACGGCCATCATCCGGGAAACCGAATACTGCGGCGAAAAGCACTTATCCGGGGCGGCGTTGCGCAGAAACGGCTGGGACAGGCCGCTTTCCACTGTGCCGGGATGCAGCCCTACGGCAATGGCCTCGGGGTGGCGGCGGCGGATTTCAATCGCGGCAGTGCGGATGAACATGTTCAGCGCGGCTTTGGACGCCCGGTACGAATACCAGCCGCCCAGATGGTTGTCGGAGATGCTGCCGACGCGGGCGGACAGAGCGGCAAAAACCCCGCGCCTGTCACGCGGCAGCAAGGGCAGAAAGTGCTTTGCGGTCAGGGCCGGGGCCACCGTGTTGGCCGTGAAGAGCGCCAGGAGTTTCTCAGCGCTCAGCTCTCTCAGGGATTTTTCCGGCATGATATCCCCCGTATGCAGGATCCCGCCCGCCAGAATCACAAGATCAACCGCGCCTATCCCGGCGACCTGCTCCGCTGCGGCTTGCAAGCTGTTTTCATCCAGATAATCCACCTGCAGCGTCTGAACACCGGCCGGGGCTTGGGCTGCCGGACTGCGGGACAGGCTGTGTATGCGGGCCCGCGGGTATTTCTGCGCCAGTTCACTCAGGAAAGCTGAGCCGATCGCCCCGGACCCGCCGCTGACATCAATATTCTCCATGACCAGGCACCTTCTTATTGAGGGTTTGCGTTTGGTACGCTCCGTAAGCGAAAGCGGATCAGTCCTTGATGCCCTGGACGCCCAGCCGGGCTGGAGGGAGCCGAAAAAATCACGGCCGCCTATGATCCAACTTTCACACCGGTCCGTATGAGGACTATGCTGACACTAAACTTGGACAGACCGCCCGTTAAAAACGCTGTGCTTCGGGCATCCCTTGAGGACAAAGCAGTAGTGTCAAAAGAAAAAAACTACTCACAGCTTACTATCTGGTTACTGGCCGTGCGCGATCACCGCGACCGCGCAGCCTTCGGTGACATGTTTGATCACCTGGCCCCGCGCCTGAAGGGATTTGTGATCCGCTGCGGTGCCCGCCCCGCGCTGGCCGAAGAGATTGTCCAGGACGTTATGCTCACCATCTGGCGCAAGGCAGCGATGTTTGACCCGCACAAGGCGCAGGCGTCTGCCTGGATTTACCAGATTGCCCGCAATCGTCATATCGATATTGTTCGCAAGGAAAGCCGGCCTGTCCCCGATGAGCTGGGAGTAGATCCCGGTACAGAGCCCGATGCCAGCCAGATCCTGGCCTTGGAGCAGGAATCCCTGCACCTCAAGCAAGCCATCGCGCAATTGCACCCCGACCAGAAGGAAATGATCGAAAAGGCCTATATCGGCGATCTGACCCATCAGGAGATCAGCACCCAGACGGGCTTGCCGCTGGGTACAGTAAAGTCGCGTATCCGCCTTGGCCTTGGGCGGCTGCGCAAGGAACTAAAAGGATTGCGTTGAATGCCTGCAATCACACATCACATCCCCGATCCGATGATCGCGGCCTATGCGGCGGGCAGCCTGCCGCATGCTTTTTCCATGGTTGTTTCCAGCCACCTGTCCCTTTGCCGCGACTGCAAGGCAGCGCTTGGCGCGCATCAGGCGGTTGGCGGCGCGCTTCTGGAGGGGGCCGCCTGCGTGGCGATGCAGGAAGGCGCAAAATCGAACCTTCTGGCGCAGCTGGATGAGCCTGCAGCGCCGGAACCGGTCTATGACGCAAAGGGGATCTACCCTGGGCCGGTGATGCAGTCGCTTAAAGGGCGGCCGCCAAAGTGGCGCACGCTGGGCATGGGGGTGAAGCAGGACATCCTCTTCGAAGATGACTACGGCTCCGCGCGGCTGCTTTACATCCCCGCCGGCCAAGCGGTGCCGGATCACAGCCACAACGGGCTGGAACTTACCCTGGTGCTGCAGGGCAGCTTCAGCGACGAAACCGGGCGGTTTGGTGTCGGGGACGTCGAGATCGGCGACGAGACCTTGGAGCACACACCGGTTGCAGATGCTGGCGATCCCTGCATCTGCCTGGCAGCCACCGATGCACCGCTGCGGTTTAAGGCGCTGATCCCGCGCCTGCTGCAGCCGCTGTTCCGTATTTGACGAAGTTGGTTTGAGGCTGCCGCTGTTAACGGGCGGCCAGCCTTACTTCCCGCGGTAAACCAGCCAGTCGGGCAGCAGGTCAAGTGCCTTGATCGCGTAAGAAAATGGCCGAGGGAAATCCGTTCTGAACCGGTGCGATTGCATGGCGGCAACCACATGTCCGGCGGCGTCTTCCGGGTCCATCAGCTGCGGCATCTTAAAGCTGTTCTTGTCCGTCAGCCGGGTTTTGATGAAGCCCGGGTTGACCACGCGCACAGTGACGCCGCTATCCTTCAGGTCGTGGCGCATAGTCTCGGCAAGGCTGATCAGCGCAGCCTTGCTGGCGCCATAGCCGATCGATGCGGGCAGCCCCCGGTATCCTGCCAGGGAGCCGACCAGCGTGATATCACCCCGGCCCGCCTTGACAAATCCTGGGACCACTTGCCCCAGAACCCGCAGCGCGCCGGTGAAGTTCACGTCGCTCATTGCCAGCACCGCCTCGCTGTCCCAGTCCTGGGTGCGCATCGGCTCATAAGCGCCTGCGTTGTACAGGAGCGCATCAACCGGCCTGGCCTGCTGTGCGGCATTCGCAACCGACTCCAGATCGGTGACATCCAGCGGCACCGGCTCCGCCTGGCGCAGCTCTCCAGCCAGCTCGTTCAGCGCATCCTCCGACCGCGCCGACAGGATCAGCCGGGCGCCGGCCCGGTCCAGCCGCCGGGCAACCTCGCGCCCCAGCCCGTGGCTGGCGCCGACCAGCCAGAAAGTCTTGCCTGCGAATTGCGTCACGCGCCTAGCCTCCCGAAAACGTTGAACTGTCTGAAATCAGCGGTTCCGGCGGCGCGGGCTTTTTCAGGAAGGGCGCGCGCTTGACCCAAAGCTTCAGCGCCTGCCAGTAAATCAGCGCCACCACCCGCGCCGCCCCCAGCGGCCGGCGCAGCGCGGCCCGCGCCAGCCCGCAGGTGGTGACGGGGCGGCGCAGGCCGTTCAGCGTCGCCAGCACGCCCTCGGCCCCGTTGGTATAGTCAATCCGGATGTTGACGGCATCTTCAGTCATCCCGAAATTGAAACGGTAGCGCCCGGCCACCTGCTGGAACGGCGAGACATGCATCAGCTTTTCCGCATCGATCACCTCGCTGCGCTCAATCGGGCGGAAATCGGGATGGGCCGCGAAATAGCAGTGGCGGTGGCCGAAGGTGTTGTTCACCTCAGCGATAAAGGCACGCGGGCTGCCATCCTTGACCGCGATCCAGAAGCTGACCGGGTTGAAATGGAACCACAGGAAACTCGGCTGGGTCAGCAGCAGCAGCTGCGCGCCCTCCATAGGGAAACCGCGCCGCTCCAGCTCCTCGCGGAACCAGGCGACGCCGCGCCCGTTGCCGCGGGGGCCGCCGTGGCGGCGGTCGTGGATCGATAACAGGTTGAAGCGGTTGCGTGAAAGCAATGGCGGCGAGCCATGGGTCATGTCAGTCAGAATGTAGTCCACGCCGTAGCGGAAGGCATTCTTCAGGCTGCCCCGACGCGCGTGAAATGTCTGTGCTGCAATATGTTCGATCATACACCGGATACGCAGCCGCCTCTGCGCCGGATCACCCGCTAACACAGTTTTTTCGGGAACGAAGTGATCCGCATTCTTGCCGACGGCGTATCCGGTCTAAACAACAGCAAGGGAAAACCGACGCATGCTGGATCAAACTCAGGGACCACGCCGCAAGATTGCCATCGTGGGAGGCGGCATTTCCGGGCTGTCCGCGGCGTATTACCTGTCTGAACGACATGATGTTACCTTGTTTGAAGCGGCGCCCCGGCTGGGCGGCCATGCGCGCACCGTGCTGGCGGGAAAGAATGGCGATCAGCCCGTGGATACCGGCTTCATCGTTTTCAACTACGTCACTTACCCCTACCTGACCCGGCTGTTCCGCGAGCTGGACGTGCCGGTGATCAAGAGCGAGATGAGCTTTTGCGCCAGCATCGATGACGGTCGGCTGGAATACGGGCTGAACAGCCTGCGCATGCTGGCCGCGCAGAAGCGCAACCTGGTGCGCCCGCAATTCCACAAGATGGTCGCCGATATCGTGCGTTTCGGTAAACGGGCCGAGGCGGCCGCCACAGATGATGACAAGACCATCGGCGAGCTGGTGGAGGAGCTGGGCCTCGGGAGCTGGTTCCGCAATCACTACCTGCTGCCGATGTGCGGCGCGATCTGGTCGACTCCTGTCACCGACGTCGATGCCTTCCCGGCCAAGTCGCTGGTCCGCTTCTTCCGCAACCACGCGCTGCTGGCGGGCACCGGCAAACACCAGTGGTGGACCGTCGAGGGCGGCAGCATCGAATATGTCCGCCGTCTGGAAACCGCGCTGATTGCCCGCGGCTGCGAGATCCGAACCGGCTGCCCGGTTCAAAGTGTCATCCGCCGGGGCGGCCGTGTATCGGTGCAGGCGCAGGGGGCGGACCCGCGCGGTTTTGATGACATCATCCTTGCCTGCCATTCCGATCAGGCGCTGGCCATCCTTGGCGCTGATGCCACTCTGCCTGAGTCCACCGCGCTTGGGGCAATCCGTTATCAGCCGAACACGGCGGTGCTGCACTGCGACGAAGTCCAGATGCCCAAACGTCGCAGCTGCTGGTCCAGTTGGGCCTACCGCAGCCAGGGCGGCGGCGTCGGCGTTACCTACTGGATGAACCGGCTGCAAAGCATCCCGGAAAGTGATCCGCTGTTCGTGACCCTGAACCCCACCTGGCCCATCCCGGCGGACAAGATCTATGACCGGGTGGAGTTTTCGCATCCTGTTTTTGACAAGGCAGCCCTGCGCGCCCAGCGCCAGATCCGGGCGATGCAGGGACAGAACAACACTTGGTTCGCGGGCGCCTACAACCGCCACGGCTTCCACGAAGACGGCATCGCCAGCGCCATGCGGATTGTCCGCATGATGAACTCTCTCACCCCCTCTCTGGTCAAAGGAACAGATCATGGCATTCACGGACAAAGCCCTTCAGTCGGAATTTGTGACGGTCTGCGCGCGACTGCGTGAGGGGCGGCTGACGCTGCGCACCCCGGATGGCGCACGGTATGAATTCGGCGACCGCGGCCCCGAGGCCGAAATACAGATCAACGACTGGGCCGCTGTCTCCGCTATGGCGGCACACGGCCAGATCGGGCTGGGCGAAGCCTATGTGCAGGGCTTGTGGGACACCCCGTCCGTCGAGGGGCTGATGCAACTGGCGATGCGCAACCGCGAGCACCTGGGCAGCTACGATCAGGCCAGCCCGCTGAACCGGGCCAAGTTCCGCTTCGTCGACACCCTGCTGCGGGCAAATTCCAGACACGGCGCCCGCAAGAACATCCGCGCCCATTACGATGTCGGCAATGAGTTCTACCAGCTGTGGCTGGATGACGGCATGACCTATTCCTCCGGCCTGTTTGGCGCTGACGGCGATGATCTCGCCCAGGCACAAAGCCGCAAGAACGCCCGTATCCTGTCGCGGCTGGGCAGCGGCGAGCGGGTGCTGGAGATCGGCTGCGGCTGGGGCGGCTTTGCCGAACAGGCCAGCACCGAGGGCCGCGACGTGACCGGCGTCACCATCTCGCGCAACCAGCACAGCTATGCCGAGAGCCGCCTCGACGGGCGTGCCGACATCCAGCTGCGCGACTACCGCGATATCGAGGGCAAGTTCAACAATATCGTCTCCATAGAGATGATCGAGGCCGTCGGCGAACGCTACTGGCCCAGCTATTTCGCCAAGCTCAAGAACAGTCTGGCCGAAGGCGGCCGGGTGCTGCTGCAGGCGATCACCGTGCGGGACGACTTCTTTCCGGCCTACCGGACCTCCTCCGACTACATCCGCCAGTATGTCTTTCCCGGCGGTATGCTGCTGTCCGACCAGGTGATCGCGCAGCAGGCAAAATCGGCCGGGCTGCAGGTCGCGGACAGCTTTGCCTTCGGGCAGGATTATGCCCGCACCTGCCGGATCTGGGCCCAGCGCCTTGCCGTGCAGAAGCACCGGATCGCGGAACTGGGCTATGGCGAGGCGTTCTTCCGCAATTGGCAGTATTATTTGCAGATCTGTGCAGCCTCCTTTGCCATCGGCCACACCAATGTTGTGCAGGTTGAGCTGGCCCATGCGTAGGCTGCTGCTGACCCTTTGCCTGCTGGCGGTTCCGGCGGCAGGCTTTGCCTCCCCTGTGCAATCGCTGCTGCCGGGGGCGGAACAGCGCGGCGCTGGGACATTCCGGTTCCTTGGCTTTCCGGTTTATCAGGCCCGGCTGTTCACCAGGGGCGCCGCGCCCTTGGACTGGTCGCAGGATTTCGGCATCGAGCTGACCTATCAGCGTCGGCTGAGCCAGAAGGATCTGGTCGAGGCAACCCTGCGCGAAATGCGGCGGCTGGGGCAGCCCGCCCCGGCCCGCGCCCGGTTTGAGGCCTGTTTTCAGGCCGTCTCCCCCGGCGACCGGTATCTGGCCGTCAGCCAGGGACCTGACCGGGTGAAGTTCCTGCGCAATGGACGCACCGCCTGCACCCTGAGCCAGCCCGGTATCAAGCGCGGCTTCATGTCGATCTTTGTCGGCGCAAACACCCGCTCCGCTCGGTTCACCCGCGCGCTTCTGGGCTGAGGATGCTGTACCCCCGCGTCAGCCTCTATGCGATGATGCTCGCCTCGGCGGGGATCCCGCTTTATATTCACCTGCCGCAGTTTGCCTCGGTGAATTTGGGGATCGGCCTGGGGGCGCTTGGCGGCATCCTGCTGGTGATCCGTTTGTTTGATTTGGTGCAGGACCCGTTGATCGGCTGGGCTATCGACCGCTGGCCCGGGGCGCAGCTTTGGTTCGCGCTGGCGGCGACGGGTGGGCTGGCCGTCGGCTTTCCGCTGCTGTTCGGCCTGACGGCGGGCCCGCACGCGGTGCTTAAGCTGGTCTTGGTCCTCCTGCTGCTGTTTTCGGCCTACAGTCTTGGCATGATCCTGCTCTATGGCCGCAGCGCCACGCTGGCCAAACAATCCACCCCGCGCGAGCTGATGACGCTGGCCGCCTTCCGCGAGGCGGGCATGCTCAGCGGCGTGATTTTTGCCGCCATCGCACCGGCGGTTCTGGTGGCGCTCGGAGCCGCGGGCCAGGGCTATCCCGCCTTTGGCCTGACCCTCGGCGGCTTTGCCCTGTTCACCGCCGCGGCCACCCGGCCCATGTGGAGGCGCCCGGCTGTCACCGGCCAACCGCTGTCAGCCCTGGCCCTGACCCAGGCCGGCGCGGTGCGTCTGCTGGTACTGGCAGTGCTCAATAGCCTGCCGGTGGCGCTGACCTCCACCCTGTTCCTGTTCTTTGTCGAGGACCGGCTGAACCTTCCCGCCTACGCAGGGCCGCTGCTGGTGCTGTTCTTCCTGAGCGCTGGCCTCAGCGTGCCGCTGTGGGCGCGCCTCAGCCAGCGGATCGGGGCGAAACAGACGCTGCTGATTGCCATGCCGCTGGCCATCGCCAGCTTTGCCGGCGCGGCCTTTCTGGGGCCGGGCAGCGTGCTGGGCTTTGCGGTGATCTGCGCGGTATCGGGCGCCACCCTGGGCGCTGACATGGTACTGCTGCCCGCCATGTTCAGCATCGCGCTGACCCGCGCGGGCCTCAACGCCTCCGCCGCCTTCGGCATCTGGTCCTTTGCCGGCAAGCTGGCGCTGGCCCTTGCCGCCGCCCTGGCGCTGCCGCTGCTAGAGCAGCAGGGCTTCCAGCCCGGGGCGGACAACAGCGCCCGGGCGCTCAGCGCGCTTGCCCTGGCCTATGCCGTGCTGCCCTGCGTTCTGAAAACCGCCGCTTTCGCCTTTGCCCTGACCCTGCCATCAGAGAGAGCAACCGCATGAAACTCCTGACCCTTGCCCTTGCCATCATCGTGCTTGTGATGTTCGCGAAAACCTACCTGTTCAGCTTCCGTTTCCAGTCGCCGCAGGATTATGCGGACTCCGGCCCGCAGTTCATCCTGACCAAGCATCTGTCCGGCGAGATCCTGTCGGAGGGGGTGATTTTCGGCCCAACTGGCAAGATGACCAACAGCTTCACCGCCAAAATGGTGGGCGAATGGGACGGGGAAACCGGCACGCTGAGCGAAGAGTTCACCTATTCCAACGGCGTCACCCAAAGCCGGATATGGTTCCTCACCCTCGGGCCGGACAATACATTCACCGCTACGGCCGATGACCTGGCCGGAGAGGCCAAGGGCATCGTGTCCGGCTCCACCATGCAGCTGACCTACGAGATCATCCTGCCCGAAAGCGCAGGCGGTCACACCCTTAAAGCCACCGATTCGCTGTATCTCACAGCTGACGGGGTGATCATGAACAAGTCCGAGATGCGCAAATTCGGCCTCAAGGTTGCGGAACTGGTCGCCACCATGCGGCCTGCCAGCTAACCCCTGACGGTGATACCCGATGCCCCCATTTGACGATCAATCCGGCAGCCGCGGCCTCATCCTCATTCTGGGCGATCAGCTCAGCCGCAACATCGCCGCGCTCAAGGGCGCGGACCCTGACCGCGACATCGTCCTGATGGCGGAAGTTGCGGAGGAAGCCGGTTACGTACAGCACCACAAGAAGAAGATCGCATTTCTGTTTTCGGCAATGCGCCACTTTGCCAAGGCGCTAAAGGAGGACGGCTGGCAGGTGCACTACGTGCGGCTGGACGACCCGGATAACTCCGGCAGCCTGACCGGTGAAATCGACCGCCTGCGCGAGGCGCATCCATTGGCCCGCGTGGTTGTGACCGAGCCCGGCGAATACCGGCTGAAATCTGCCCTTCAGGACTGGGCGGAGGCGGCGGATGTTCCCCTGGATATGCAACAGGACAGCCGGTTTCTCTGCTCCCATGAGCGGTTTGGCGAATGGGCCGAGGGGCGCAAGCAGCTGCGGATGGAGTATTTCTACCGCGAGATGCGCCGCGAAACCGGGCTGCTGATGAACGGCGAGGATCCGGAAGGCGGCAAATGGAACTTCGATCACGAAAACCGCAAGCCCGCAGAGGACGGCCTGACGCTGCCGGAGCCGCCGCAAACCAGCCCCGATGAGATCACAGAGGAGGTTCTGGATCTGGTGGAGTCGCAGTTCGGCGACCACTTCGGCACCCTACGCCCGTTCTGGTTTGCAGTGACCCGCGAGGATGCGCTGGCGGCGCTGGAGCGCTTCACCGGGGAGGCGCTGCCGAATTTCGGCGACTACCAGGATGCGATGCTGGAGGGGGAACGGTTCCTCTACCACTCCGTCCTGTCTCACTACATCAATGCGGGTCTGCTGGAGCCGCTGGAGGTCTGCAGCCGGGTGGAGCGGGCCTATTACGAAGGGCACGCGCCGCTCAATGCGGCAGAAGGTTTCATCCGCCAGATCATCGGCTGGCGAGAATATGTACGCGGGATCTACTGGCTCAACATGCCGGGCTATACCGAGCGGAACTTTCTGGAAGCCACCCGCCCCCTGCCCGGCTTCTACTGGACAGGCGACACAGACATGGCCTGCCTGGCTGCCGCCATCAACCATACCTGCGACGAAGCCTATGCGCACCACATCCAGCGGCTGATGGTGACGGGGAATTTCGCCATGCTGGCGGGCGTCGACCCGCATCAGGTGCATGAATGGTACTTGGCGGTTTACGCCGACGCCCATGAATGGGTCGAGGCGCCCAACGTGATCGGCATGAGCCAGTATGCCGATGGCGGTCTGCTGGGCTCGAAACCCTATGCCGCCAGCGGCAACTACATCAACAAAATGTCGGACCACTGCCCAACTTGCCGCTATGACGTGAAGCGCAAGACCGGTGAGGGAGCCTGCCCGTTCAACCCGCTCTACTGGGACTTCCTGGCTCGCAACCAAGCCAAGCTGCGCGATAACCCTCGCTTGAGGCAGGTCTACAGCACCTGGGACAGGATGAGTGCCGGACAACAAGACGAATATCTGGAAACTGCCCGGCAGGTGCTGGAGCGGAATTGTGACGAATAACATTGCCTTATATCATTGCGCCCGTTGAAGGATCGCGTTTCAATCGGCAACTCTGTAAGTGCTGGGGAATTCACCTTTTGGAATTCTGGCCATTAGTCGAAATATCCGCGTCTTGGATGCTGACACATCCAAGGACGAAATTTTCACCTGATCCACCGGCCACTTCGCACTCGCAACGAATGGCTTGTGTGGATAGCTCCAGCATTGCAAGGCATTTTGATTTGGTTTCGCACTGGTCAAAAGCAGACGTGTGTCCGGCCTCACATGATGATGTCTCCGTCAATGGTATTATTTCTTCATCGGCGCTCGAGGTGAGCTCTCTTTCGGCAGACCCTTGTCTGCAAACCTCACATCCGGCGGGACCAGCATCCCAACCACTGTCCCGCATTCGGGACCGGAGAACTCCAAAAGAACGGCACCACTCTGTGAAAACGGCATCTATTGTGCCACGCCGGACAACGGCGACGTTCCCTCGGTCACCAAGCCGCCATGCCGTCGCAAAGCAGCCTGATCTCATTAGCTGTCAGGCGGCGGGTCCCAAGGTCGCTCCGTGTGGGACCACTCCATCAGTGGCGAACCGCCAAAGGGCAATCAGCAGCTTTCGGGCAAGCGCAACGATCATCACCTTACGCACACGCCGGCCGGTCTGGCCTGTTCGCTCCCGGAACCAGGTAACCTGCGCGGCACCGGGCTGGTAGCGTAGCCAGAGCCACGCCAGTTCGACCATCGTCGTTCTAAGCCGCCTGTTTCCGGCTTTCCCGATCCCTTGCTCACGCTCTACTCCACCGCTGTTGTAGGGCGTCGCCGTAAGACCAGCATACGATCCCAACGCCTTGCCATTGGCGAAGTGGCGCACGAAAGCCTCGCGAACCAGCACGGTGGCGCTCTGCACCCCGATACCGCGTAACCGGCAAAGCTGCTGGATCATTTTTCCGGCCTCATCCGCAGCGGGTTCCTTAACCACGGCATCACGCTCCCGTTCCAGCTGAGCGATCTGGGTGAGCACGAGCTCGAGCCTGCTCAATAGCCGGTCAATCTTTGCAAATGCGTTCGGCGGCAGCGGCTCACCGAGCCCGGTGCGCAAATCCATCAATCGATGCCGGCGACTCTGGAGGAGCGGATTGTAACCCTCGACGCCTAATGTCGCCAGTACGGCGCCGATCCGGTTGGTCAGGCTGATCCGCTCGGAGATCAACTCCGTTCGCTCGCGGATGCATCGCCGTGCATCCTCGTCGGCTTCGTCCGCGATTGGCACCATGGAACAGACCCGCGGTTCTCCGCGAAGCCACGCCATCAGAGTGCGGAGAAGCAACTCGGCATCTATACCATCGGATTTGGCGCGGCGCATGCGGCGATCAACTGGAACACTCGAAGGCTGGACAACGTGGACCTCCACGCCCTTCGCGATCAACCATCGCGCCAGCCAGAATCCGGACCATCCAGCTTCATAAATCGCGATCACACGATCGACTCGAGAGCCAGCGGCGGCGGCACGGGTCCGATACCCATCGATTGCCGTTTCAAGGGCCAGCTTATCAGGTGCGATCATAGTTCTGGTCTTAGATTGCGGCAGACCAGGCACTTGTGCCGCCAGGACCCAAGACTTGCTGCTCAACTCGATCGCAAGGACAAGCGTGCGGTCGTATTGAACAGATTTCGGCGTATTGAGTGAGTACGACATGACCAGTTCTCCTATCATTGGCATGGCGCAGCCTATCCGCTCTGCGCCACTAATCATGGGATCTGTTTGCG
>NZ_JAXMOX010000123.1:0-14032 GCF_034669605.1 Leisingera sp. | reverse complement strand
CTGGACCAGCCAGTCTATCATGGTGCTAAGAAACAGGAGTATGAACACCAATGTGTTCAGCTTCTGCGGAAGCAGCTGCTTGCTGAACTGCGGTGAAATCCAATGTGCCGCCAGCAGCACTGCCCACAGAACCGCGGACACGATGCCGGCTGCAATACGCGGCGAGGCCTGGCCCCTCAGCCAGCAATGCAAGTCCTGCAGCTATGGGCAGAGCGAGCAGAATACAGGTGCTGGCAACGGCATACGGGTTCTGCGCAGACCCAAGAAGATCATAAAGAGGAACACAATCTTCGGTCATGCCTCACCGAACCGCCTCGATCGGCCCCTCCGCGCGGCCGTGGATGAATTGCTCCATGTAGGGATCGCCCGAGGCGTCCATCTCGGCCACCGGGCCGGTCCACTGGATCACCCCGCCGTGCAGCATCGCCACATTGTCGGCAATTGCGCGGACCGAGGACATGTCGTGGGTGATGGTCATCGCGGTGGCGCCCATCTCCACCACGATCTCGCGGATCAGGTCGTTGATGACGCCGGACATGATCGGGTCCAGACCCGTCGTCGGCTCGTCGAAAAAGATGATCTCGGGCTCTGCTGCAATCGCCCGGGCCAGCCCCACCCGTTTCTGCATGCCGCCGGACAGCTCCGCAGGCAGGAGGTCGGCGACATTCGCCTTCAGGCCCACCCGGCGCAGTTTTTCAATGGCGATCCCGCGCGCTTCCTCAGCCGGGCGCTTCAACGCGCCGCGCAGCAGGCGGAAGGCCACATTCTGCCAGACCGGCAGGCTGTCAAACAGCGCGCCGCCCTGAAACAGCATGCCGAACCGCGCCAGGAACTTGTCGCGGTCGCCGGATCCGGACGGCCTGCCATCGACATAGATCTCGCCGCTGTCCGGCGTGATCAGGCCCAGCACGCTTTTCAGCGCCACCGATTTGCCGGTGCCGGAGCCGCCGATGATCACCATCGATGTGCCCTTGGGGACTTCCAGGTTCAGCCCGTTCAGCACCGCGTTGTCACCAAAGGCCTTGTGGACGTTTTCCATGCGGATCATAGCGAGAAAAACACCCCCGTCAGAACGAAATTGGCGGCCAGGATCAGCACCGCAGCGGATTCGACCGAACCCTTGGTGGCGCGGCCCACGCCCTGCGCGCCGCGGCCCGATTGCATGCCGTAATAGCAGCCCATCATCGCCGCAATGGTGCCGAATGCGGCGCCTTTGGTCAGCGACGAGATGATGTCCAGAGGTTCCAGGAAGTCGACGGTGTTCTTCAGGTAGGCCGCGGCGTTGAAGCCGAGGTTCTGCACCGCCACGGTATAACCGCCCATGATGCCGATGATGTCGCCGACACCGACCAGCACCGGCACGGTGATCAGCGCCGCCAGCACGCGGGGGGCGACCAGGTATTTCATCGGGTGGGTCGACAGCGTCACCAGCGCGTCGATCTGCTCGGTCACTTTCATGGTGGCGATTTCCGCCGCAATCGACGACGTCACCCGCGCCGCAATCATCAGCCCGACCAGCACCGGGCCCAATTCGCGCACCATGCCGATGGCAACGATCTGCGGCACCACGGCTTCGGCGTTGAAACGGGCGCCGCCCGCATAGATCTGCAGCGCCAGCGCGCCGCCGGTGAAAATCGCGGTCAGCCCCACAACCGGCAGCGACAGCCAGCCGATGTTCAGCAGCGCCTGCAGGAATTCACGCGGGTAATAGGGCGGGCGGACCATATGGCTGAAGGCCCGCAGCGCAAACAGCGCCGCGCGGCCAACCGCGGCCAGCGACGCCAGCGCGGTGCGGCCCAGCCGGGCCAGGAGTGCCACCGGGTTCATCCCTGATAGGTCCGTGCGTAGCGGTGGCCGGTTGCGGTCAGGATCTCATAGCCGATGGTGCCGGCCGCATCGGCCAGGGTATCGACGGTCTGCTGTTCATTGAGAATCGCCAGCGTCTCCGGCACCTCCGCCAGATCCGTCACATCCACGGTGATCAGATCCATCGAGATCCGGCCCACGACGGGGCAGGCGGTGCGGCCTGCAAAGACCTGGATGCCGCCATTGCCCATCGCCCGGTGCAGGCCGTCGGCATAGCCCGCGGCCACCGTGGCAATGCGGCTGGGGCGCTTGGCGGTCCAGGTGTTGCCATAACCGGCAGTCTCGCCCGGTTCCAGATCGCGCAGTTGAATCACCGGCAGGTCCAGCTGCACCACCGGCAGCGCGTCCTGGAACGGCAGCCCGCCGTAAATCCCGATACCGGGGCGGCAGAGATCAAAATGATAATCCGGCCCCAGCAGCATGCCGCCGGTCGCCGCCAGCGAGCGGGGGATCTCCAGCCCGTCGGTCATATCGCGGAAACTCTGCAACTGCCGGGCGTTCATCGCGTGGCTTGGTTCATCGGCGCAGGCCAGATGCGACATCAGCAGAACCGGGTTCTGGCCCAGGGCGATCTCGGCCACGGCCGCCCATTCGCCGTGCTCCATCCCCAGCCGGTTCATGCCGCTGTCCAGCTGCACCCCGAACGGATGCCCCGGCAGTGTTTCAAAGTGGCGCAGCATCTGGTCCAGCGAGTTCAGCATCGGCGTCAGCTGGAAATCCTTCAGCAGCTTGGTGTCGCCCTCCATATGGCCGGAAAACACCGAGATGCCGGGGCCGGGCCCCAGCGCACGGCGCAGCGCGCCGCCTTCCTCGGCCGCCGCCACAAAGAAATTGCGCGCACCGGCCCTGGCCAGCGCCTTGCCGACGCGGCCCGCATCCAGGCCGTATCCATTCGCCTTGACCACGGCTGCGGTTTCGCAGCCGGTCAGCGCATCCAGATTCCGCCAGTTGGTGACCAGCGCATCCAGGTTGATTGTCAATCTTGCCGTGCTCATGCGGTGTTCATGACATGGGGCACGCGCA
The DNA here is from genome assembly GCF_034669605.1 of Leisingera sp. Taxonomy (GTDB): domain Bacteria; phylum Pseudomonadota; class Alphaproteobacteria; order Rhodobacterales; family Rhodobacteraceae; genus Leisingera. Next base: position 11,143 of record NZ_JAXMOX010000123.1, on the reverse strand, counting down.
GGTCAAGTGGGAAAAACCGGAATGGCGGCGGAGGCTTGCCTGCAGGAAACAAATAAGCCCGGTCCAGCGGGGGGGGGCTGGACCGGGCCGGTGCCGGGGCGCTGACGGTCACGCGGACTGCCAGGCCCTGGCACGGTCATCCTGATTGCGGCCGCAACCGGCCGGGATCAATAGTCTTCCTGCCCCTGCTGCCAGGATTTGGCCAGGTTGCCAAAGCGGGTGAACTGCGCCTCGAACGACAGCTCCACCGTGCCGATCGGGCCGTGGCGCTGCTTGCCGACGATCACCTCGGCCTTGGCGTGCAGCCGTTCCATCGCCTGCTTCCACTCTTCCATCTTGTCCAGCTCGTGGTCGCCGGGCTTTTCCCGCTCCTTGTAGTATTCCTCGCGGAACACGAACATCACCACGTCGGCGTCCTGCTCAATCGAGCCGGATTCCCGCAGGTCGGACAGCTGCGGCCGTTTGTCGTCACGGTTTTCCACCTGCCGCGACAGCTGCGACAGTGCGATGACAGGTATGTTCAGCTCCTTGGCAATCGCCTTCATCCCCATCGAGATTTCGGCAATCTCGTTGACCCGGTTGTCGGCCATGCCGCGGCACAGCTGCAGATAGTCGATCACCAGCAGGTCCAGCCCGTGGGTCCGCTTCAGCCGCCGCGCCCGTGCGGCCAGCTGCGAAATCGGGATTGCAGGCGTGTCGTCGATGAACAGCGGGCAGCTTTCCAGATCCTTGGCCGCCTGCACAAAGCGGCGGAATTCGCCCTCGGTCATGTCGCCCTGGCGGATCTTGTGCGAGGAGATTTCCGACGCTTCCGCCAGAATACGCCCGGCCAGCTGTTCGGCGCTCATCTCGAGGCTGAAGAAGCCGACCACGCCGCCGTCCAGCGCGCCTTCGCTGCCGTCGGGTTTCACTCCGCGTTTATAGGCCTTGGCGACGTTGAAGGCGATGTTGGTCGCCAGCGACGTCTTCCCCATAGAAGGGCGGCCCGCAAGGATCAGAAGGTCCGAGGGATGCAGGCCGCCAAGTTGCTTGTCGAGGTCCATCAGGCCCGTCGAGATGCCGGCCATGCCGCCACCCCGCTGATACGCCTCGTTGGTCACATTAACCGCTTCTGTGACGGCTTTCAGGAACGACTTGAAACCGCTCTCCGTCTGGCCCTGTTCGGCCAGCTGATACAGCGACTGCTCCGCCTCGACGATCTGCTCTTTTGGTTCCGACGCCACGTCGACGCGGCGCGCCTTTTCCGCAATGCTCTGGCCCAGGGCGATCAGCTCGCGCCGGATGGCCAGGTCGTAAATCATCTGCGCATAGTCCCGCACCGCAAAGGCCGAGATCGACGCGCCGGCAAGCTTGGCCAGATAGGCCGGCCCGCCCAGTTCCTTCAGCCCCTCATGGTCTTCCAGAAACGCCTTCAGCGTCACCGGCGAGGCCAGCGCGTTCTTGGAAATCCGCGCCGCCGCCACCTCATAGATCCGGGCATGCACCGGATCGTAGAAATGCGACGAGTCGATGATCAGCGCGATCTTGTCGTAGACCTCGTTGTTGGTCAGGATCGCCCCCAGCAGCTGCTGTTCCGCCTCGACCGAATGCGGCAGCTCATTGTCCGGCATTGCGTTCTGCGGCGCGGCGGGGTCCGGCATCGGCGCCGGAGGGGGCATATCGCCGTCAAAGGGAGTAATCTCGTTCATCACTGCTCTCGTCGTTTGGCCGCCTTATAGGGCGCCGGGGGCGGTTCTCCTATCTGGGAATCTCTGTGGATCCCTTGTGGATATCCGCACCGGGCCTGTGGGCTTTTTATCGGAAAGGGCCAGCAAGCCTGTCCTATGCAGGCTACATGATGCGGGGCGTCTTGAATAGACCCCTATATCTGCGTACCGGCCAGGGCGGAAATGCGATTCGGGGCAGCCTTGTCCACAGGCTGCCCGGTGCCGCTTGCCGCAGGGTCAGGCGGATTTATGCGCGTCCTGCCAGGCGCGGGGATCCTTCAGGAAGGTCTCCACCTCATCCAGCGTCTCGGTGCTGAAGGCACCCTGGGCGCGGGCTTCGGCCAGCACATCCCACCAGGTGCAGAGATAATGCAGCTCGACCCCGTGGTCGCCCAGCGTCTTGGTGGTTTCGGGAAAGATGTCGTAATAGAAAATCACCGCCGTGTGGCCGCAGCTGGCGCCGGTTTCGCGGATCGCATCGACGAACGACAGTTTCGAGCCGCCATCGGTGGTCAGGTCCTCGACCAGCAGCACCCGCTCGCCTTCGCTCATCGCGCCCTCGATACGGGCATTGCGGCCATAGCCTTTGGGCTTCTTGCGCACATAGGTCATCGGCAGCGCCAGACGTTCGGCCACCAGCGCGGCAAAGGGGATGCCTGCGGTCTCGCCGCCGGCGATATTGTCAAACGCCTCGAACCCGGCATTGCGCATCACGGTGACAGTCATGAAATCCATCAGCGTCGAGCGGATGCGCGGAAAGGAGATCAGCTTGCGGCAGTCGATATAGCTCGGCGAGGGCAGGCCGGAGGCCAGCGTATAGGGCGTTTCGGTATTAAAGTTCACCGCGCCGATTTCCAGCAGCATCCGGGCCGACAGGCGGGCGATTTCTTCTTGGGACGGGTAGGAGGAGGGGATCATGATCGGGTCCTTTCTGGTGCCGGGGAAACTGGCATTTCCCCGGCAATTTTCTTCTAGGAAATTTGTGTCTTACGCGCCGGCAGCCCAGTACACGGCAAAGCCCGGATCAAACACCGTCACCGGCCCGTCGGCGCTGTCGATCTTCTCCGGGAAATCCACAGCGGTGCCGGATTTGCGCAGCGTCAGGCGCTCGCTGCTGACCGGCATCCCATAGAACGCAGGCCCGTTTTCCGAGGCAAAGCCCGCCAGCTTGTCCAGCGCGCCCTCCTCCTCGAACACATGCGCCAGCAGGGACATGGTGTTGGTTGCGGTGAAACAGCCGGCACAGCCGCAGGCGCTTTCCTTGTTCGGGTCGGTATGCGGCGCGGAATCGGTGCCCAGAAAGAACCGCGCATCGCCCGAGGTGGCCGCCGCGCGCAAGGCCAGCCGGTGCTCTTCGCGCTTGGCGACGGGCAGGCAGTAGTAGTGCGGCTTGATGCCGCCGACCAGGATGTGGTTGCGGTTGATGATCAGATGATGGGTGGTGATCGTCGCGCCCAGGCCGGCGGAATTGGATTTCACATAATCGACCCCGTTTTTGGTGGTGATATGCTCCATCACCACACGCAGGCCGGGGGTGGATTTGCGGATCGGGTCCAGCACCCGGTCGATGAACACCGCCTCGCGGTCGAAAATGTCGATCTCCGCATCCGTCACTTCGCCGTGCACGCACAGCGGCAGGCCGATCTCGGCCATCTTTTCCAGCACGCCGCGCACCTTGTTGAAGTCGCTGACGCCCGAGGCCGAATTGGTGGTGGCGCCGGCGGGGTAGAGCTTCACCGCCTTGACCAGCCCGCTGGCATGCGCCGCGGCGACATCCGACGGGTCGGTGTCCTCGGTCAGATAGAGCGTCATCAAGGGCTCGAACGCCATGCCTTCGGGCAGCGCGGCCAGAATCCGGCCGCGGTAGGCGGCGGCCTGGGCGCCGGTCACCACCGGCGGCACCAGGTTCGGCATGATGATGGCGCGGCCGAAATGGCGGGCGGTTTCGGGCAGCACGGCTTCCAGCATGGCGCCATCGCGCAGATGCAGATGCCAGTCGTCGGGGCGGGGGATGGTCAGCGTCTCGGTCATGCGCCCGCGTTAGCACAGCAGCGGGCGGAAAAGAAGCGGCTGTATGCGGCCGCAGCCCCCAAGCAAAGCCAGGGGCTGCTCAGCGCTTGGACGGAAAGGTGAACTCGCCGTCTCCGGCACGCTTTTCCATCTCTTGCAGGCGGCGGCGGAACCGCGGCGCCCGCATCCGTTCGGTCACGTTGCGGCACAGCAGCGCGATCAGATAGGCCCGGTCTTCCCGCTCCAGCCGCCCCAGCAGGTTGCGCAGGAAATAGGAGTTGTTGCGGCGGCTGCGGAACAGCTTGTGGAAGGCGCCGGCGCTCAGCTTTCGGCTGCCGGCCAGCGACAGGATGTGATACAGCATCTCCATCTCGATCAGCCGGGATTGCACCGCATCGCCCAGGTGCGGCACCCGCAGACGGGTCACGTTCTTGCGCGCAAACAGCGCGGCATGCATGGCGTCCAGGCGTTCCCGCGGGTCATAGATCACATAGGCCTGATCGGCGGCGTCCAGCATATCGGGCGCATAGCCATAGCGGTCGGTGAAGGACAGACGCCGCATTTCGGCAAAGCGGTCATCCCATTCGGTCATCCGCGGGTCCAGCGTCGCCTGCGGCTGCACCGCAACCACCACCGCCCCCGGCGCGGCCACCGAAAAGGCCGCCGCCGCATAGCCGCAGGGGCCTGCGCCGTAAAAGATCACATTGTCGAACTCGTCAAAGAACCCGTCGTCGATCAGCTGGTCGAAAAACCCGTAGATGCGGCCGTCGCGGAACCAGGTGTCGCCGTCCGACACCACGCACATATGCGACCAGCCCAGGTTCTTCACCAGATCAAACCCCAAAGGCTGGGCCTGGTCCGACAGGTTGTGAATGCCCTGCATGGTCTCAAATGTCACCAGAAGCGTATTGCCCTGATCGATGAAGGTGGCGAAATGCTTGTCGCCCAGCGGCTGGTACATGCCATGCTCTTCGGCCAGCGCCGCCATCCGGGCCTTCCACTGGGCCGGCTTCAGCCCGGAAAGGTCTTCCTCCAGATTTTCAAGTCCGTCCTGCATGCCTGCCATCCTCTGCGCCCTCCCCATAGGTCCGGGCCTGCTGTTTGGATTTAGATTTAAGTGACAATTAAGGCCAAAATTGGAAAAACCCATGCCTGAATAAGGCGGCCCGGGGTCCTTTCGGCGGCCATTATCCGGGGGGCATCAGGGGGTCAGCTGCCGTCCTCCTCCGGCGGCGGAGCGGCTTGATCCGGAATGGCGAAACTGCGCAGCAGATTGGCAGCGGCCGGGCTTATCGGACGGGCTGGGGGTGTCATCAGCAGCCGCGCGAACAGCGCCCGATAGGGTTCCTGTGTCATCAGCCCGGCAAACCGGGCCCGGCGCCAGGCCACGGCGCGGCTGTGCAGCCGCGCCAGCTCCGGGTCCTCCATCAGCGCGGCCCGCAGTTCCGCAGTTGCCGGGCCGTAACGGGCGATCGAACTATCCTCGGCGCTGCAATAATTCCGCTCGACCCAGTAATCCATGCCCAGCTCCGCCTGCCGGTTGACCCGGCCGCGGTCGGCCTTCAGCACATAGCTTTCCATCGCCCCCAGCGGGTAATGGTTCAGCTGCGCCAGCCGCCCGTTGGGTTGGCCGTAATTGGAAAACAGCCGCTTGGTCTTGAACGCCTTGCCCAGTTCGCGGCCTTCGCAATCATACCAGCGGAAGCTGTCCAGCCGCGCCGTGCTGCCGGTATCCCGGGGCCGGTGCACACCGCATTTCCGGTAGGTGCCGTCATTGCGGTACAGCGTCTTGAACATCACCGCCCGCCACGGCCAGTGAATGACCTCCGGCGCGCAGCGGGTGAATTGCGCGGTCACCGGCGCATCCTGGTAGCGCACCGCGCCGGCGTTGCCGAACAGCCGCCAGGTCAGCGTCACCGCATCCGCCTCGGGCAGCGCCGCCAGCAGATCCGCCACTTTGCCGCCGCCGGTCTTGATGCAGACAAATTCGTCGATATCCAGCACCAGCACCCAATCGGCCTGTTTCATCAGCGGATGCCGGTCTGCCTGCTTCAATGCGGTGAACTGAATGCCGCCCTTGTCATAGGGGCCTTCATTGCGGACATGGACCAGCTGGCCCCGGTCCTGCAAATGGTCCAGCATCCGATCGGTGCCGTCCTGGCAATCGTTTGAAAACACCAGGAAATCGGTGAAACCCGCAGCCCGGTGATGGGCCAGCCATTCCAGCAGGAACGCGGCCTCGTTGCGCACGCAAAGGACGGCCAGAACCCGCATCCCCTAGCGCCTCTGGTCCCGGCCGCCCGGGCCGGCATGTTTGCGAAAAACGCGGTGCATGGCTGGCGTTCCTGTCTCTGTCCCTTTGCCCCGGCCGTCTGCAGGGCCGTCCCGTGGCAGTTTTACCCGGCAGGCCCGGTTATACAACCGCCCCCGTCAGCCCCGCCGCCGCCCCGCCGCCGCAGCGTCGCCGCAGCCTGCGGCTTGACCGATGCCGCTCCGCATGGCCTGTTGGCCGGGCAAGGGGAGGCACAACATGCAGCAGGCGCAATCCATCGATCAGGTCCAGCACATGCTGTCGGAGCAGGGCTATGTCTGCGGCAGGTCCCTGGCCACTGTGGTGTTCCTGTCGCTGAAACTGGGCCGCCCGCTGTTCCTTGAGGGCGAGGCCGGCACCGGCAAGACCGAGATCGCCAAGGCGCTGGCCGCCAGCCTCGGCCGCCGCCTGATCCGGCTGCAATGCTACGAGGGGCTGGACGCCGCCAGCGCGGTCTATGAATGGAACTTCGCCGCCCAGATGGTCGCCATCCGCACCGCCGAGGCCGCAGGCAGCGCCGAACGCGCCGCCCTGCAAGCGGAACTTTTCTCTGCCGATTACCTGATCGAACGCCCGCTGCTGCAGGCGATGCGCCCGGATGAGCACGGCGCGCCGGTGCTTCTGATCGACGAGCTGGACCGCACCGATGAACCGTTCGAAGCCTTCCTGCTGGAGGCGCTCAGCGATTTCCAGGTCACCATCCCCGAGCTTGGCACCATCCAGGCGCCGGAGCCGCCGATTGTCATCCTTACCTCCAACCGCACCCGCGAGGTGCATGACGCCTTGAAACGCCGCTGCCTCTACCATTGGGTCGACTACCCGGACTTCGACCGCGAGGTCGAAATCCTCAACGCCCGCGCACCCCGGGCCAGCGCGCAGCTCAGCCGCGAGATTGTCGCCTTCGTGCAATCCCTGCGCACCGAGGATCTGTTCAAGAAACCAGGCGTGGCCGAGACCATCGACTGGGCCAATTGCCTTCTGGCGCTTGACGTGATTGCGCTCAGCCCCGCGGTGATCGCCGACACCCTCGGCGCGATCCTGAAATACCAGGACGACATTGCCCGGCTGCACGGCTCCGAGGCCAAGCGCATTCTGGATCAGGCCAAGGCCGGCCTGGATGCTGCCTGATGCGTCACCTTTCCCGAAATACTCCGGGGGAGGCCCGCAAGGGCCGGGGGCAGCGCCCCCCGAACGCTCGCCCCGGCACGCGCCCCCGGAACGCTGATGCCTGACACCGCGCCGCTCACCCTGCCGGAGGACCCCAAGCTGGTCCGCAACATCACCCATTTCGCCCGCGCCCTGCGCAAGGCGGGTCTTCCCATCGGCCCCGGCCGGGTGCTGGACGCGGTGGCGGCGGTGGCGGCCGCAGGCTTCACCAGCCGCGCGGATTTCTACTGGGCCCTGCACGCCTGCTTTGTTGCCAAGCCCGAACAGCGGGTGGTCTTTGCCCAGGTCTTCCGCCTGTTCTGGCGCGACCCCAGATACCTCGAGCAGATGATGGCCGCGATGCTGCCTGCGATTCGCGGCGTGCAGCAGGAGCGCAGCGCCAAACCCGCCGAAAAACGCGCGGCCGAGGCGCTGCTGGACGGCATGCAGGACCAGCCGGAGACACCGGACAGTGATGAGGAGGGCACCGAGGTTGAAATCGACAGCACCCTCACCATGTCGGCGGAGGAACGGCTCAGAACCCTCGATTTCGAACAGATGAGCACGGCTGAGACGGCCGCCGCCAAACGCCTTCTTGCCCAGCTCACCCTGCCGGTTCAGCCGATCCAGTCGCGCCGCCTGATGGCCGCGCCGCGGGGGACACGTCCCGACTGGCGCCGCACCTTGCGCAACGCAGCCCGCCAGGGCGGCGACCTGCAGCAGATCGCCCGCGTCAGGCGCCGCATCCGCTGGCCCAATCTGGTGGTGCTCTGCGACATCTCCGGTTCGATGAGCCAGTACAGCCGAATCATCCTGCATTTCCTGCATGCCGCCGCCAACGCCCAGGAAAATGCCGGGGGCCGGGGCTGGGCCAGGGTGCATGGCTTCACCTTCGGCACCCGGCTCACCAATATCACCCGCCATCTGCATCAGCGCGACGTCGATGCCGCCCTGGCCGCGGCCGGCGCCGAGGCGCAGGATTGGGAGGGCGGCACCCGGATCGGCGACTGCCTGCATGCCTTCAACCGCGACTGGTCGCGCCGCGTCATGGGGCAGGGCGCGGTGGTGCTGCTGATCACCGACGGGCTTGATCGCGGCGATCCCGAAGGATTGGCGCGCGAAATGCAGCGGCTGCAGCTTTCATCGCGCCGCCTGATCTGGCTCAACCCTTTGCTGCGCTGGGACGGTTTTGCCCCCAAGGCGCAAGGCATCCGCGCCATGCTGCCCTATACCGACAGCTTCCGCGCCGGCCATTCCATCGCTTCACTGCAGGATCTGGCGCAGGTGATATCCAACCCCTCGGATGCGGGGGAAAAGGCGCGGCTGATGGCGCTGCTCTAAGGCGTAAGACGCTTGCAACCCGCGGCCCAAGCGCCGATGTATGACGGCAGATATACCGGTGCTGGGAGGACGCCGCATGCAGACCATGACCCCTTTTGAGCACGCCCCGGAAACCGCGCTGAACTGGCATCGGGCCGGTACAGGCGCGGCACTGGCAACTGTCGTGCAGACCTGGGGATCCGCCCCGCGCCGCACCGGCGCGCAGCTGGTGGTGGGCGGCGACGGGCGAATCGAGGGTTCGGTCTCCGGCGGCTGCGTCGAGGGCGCGGTGGTGGTCGAGGCGCAGGAGGCGCTGCAGGACGGCCGCCACCGCTTGCTGGAGTTCGGCGTCAGCGACGCGGATGCCTTTGCCGTCGGCCTGGCCTGCGGCGGCACCATCAAGGTGCTGGTGGAGCCGGTCGGTTCTGCGCTGCCCGCGGATCTTCTGGAGGACCTGGTGCAGGCCCGCGCAATCCGCACGCCCGTGGCCTATGAGGTGAACCTGACCACCGGCGCCCGCCGTCTGGCGCGCGGCGCATACCCCGAGCGGATGCGGATGGACCGCTCCGGGCTGGAGGAGGACGGCGAAACCTTTGTGGCCGTGCACAACCCGCCGCTGCGGCTGGTCTGTGTGGGGGCTGTCCATATCACCCAGGCGCTGGTGCCGATGGCGCGGATTGCCGGCTATGACGTGGTGATCATCGACCCGCGCGCCGCCTTTGCCTCCCCCGAACGCTTTCCCGGTGAAACCCTGATCGACGACTGGCCGGACGAAGCGGTGGAAAAACTGGGGCTGGATACCCGCACCGCCATGGTGCTGCTGACCCATGACCCGAAACTGGACGACCCGGCCTTGCAGGCGGCGCTGGCGGCCGACGTGTTTTACATCGGTGCGCTGGGCTCCAAGAAAACCCATGCCGCCCGCACCGCGCGGATGCAGGAAGCAGGTTTCACAGAGGCCCAGATCGCCCGCATCCACGGCCCCATCGGCCTGAATATCGGCGCGGCGGGACCAGCAGAGATTGCCGTCTCGATCCTCTCGGAAATGACCGCCGTCCTGCGCGGCAGACAGCCATGAAGTTCGGCACGCTTGCCCTGAAAGACGCCGAAGGCGCGATCCTTGCGCACTCGCTGCAAGGTGCCGCGCGCAAGATTGCCAAGGGCACGGAACTGAGCGCTGCAGACCTCGCTGACCTTGCCGCCGCCGGCCACACAAAGCTCACCGCCGCCCGGCTGGAATCCGGTGACATGCATGAAGATGCCGCGGCAGAGGCGCTGGCGAATGCGCTGGTACCGGATCCAGCCGGGCTGGGCGTCCGCATCTCCGGCGCGGGCACCGGGCGGGTGAACCTGTATGCCGCCCACGCCGGGCTGGTGCGCCTGGATCTGGCCAAGCTGGAAGCCTTTAACACCGTTGACCCGATGATCACCATCGCAACGGTGCCCGATTATCACCGCGCTGATGCAGACGGCATGATCGCTACAATCAAGGTGATTTCCTATGCCGTGCCCGCAGGCGCCGTCCGTCAGGCCTGCACAGGCGCCGCAGAAGCGATGCGGGTGCTGGCCCCGGTTTTCTCCTCTGCCACGCTGATCGAAACACAAGTGACCGGAGACACGCCCCGGGACAAAGGCCGCGCCGCCATGGCCGGGCGCCTGCACCGGATGGGCATCAGCCTGTCAGAGCGCGTGGTGGTCCCGCACCGCGAGGACGCGCTGGCAGCGGCCATCATCCAGGCACCGGGAGAGCTGCTGCTGGTGCTGACCGGCTCCGCCACCTCCGACAGCCATGACGTCGCGCCCCAGGCGCTGCGCAGTGCAGGCGGCAGCGTGACCCGTTTCGGAATGCCCGTCGACCCTGGCAACCTGTTGTTTCTGGGCGCGTTTCAGGGCAGGCCGGTGATCGGCCTGCCGGGCTGTGCCCGTTCCCCGGCGCTGAACGGCGCCGATTGGGTGCTGGAGCGGGTGATTTGCGGCATCCCCGTCACCGCGCAGGATATTGCCGCCATGGGCGTCGGCGGCTTGCTGAAGGAGATTCCCACCCGCCCGATGCCGCGCCGCGACGCGGAAGGCTGAATGCGGCACCGCAGCGAGGGATTTGTGACGCAAGGTCACAACCATGGGTAAGCCCTTCTGACGCGAATTTTACCCCCGGCACCGCCCGGAAAACACTTCGCACATCGCTGTGCCCGTGCTTAACTCCCCCCAGCCAGATAAAAACAAGCTAAAGGGAGGGTACTATGGCCAAGGTCTCAATGACCGTGAACGGCAAGGCTGCCAGCGGCGAGGTCGAAGGGCGCACGCTGCTGTCCGCATTTCTGCGCGAGGCGCTGGGCCTCACCGGCACCCATGTGGGCTGCGACACCAGCCAGTGCGGCGCCTGCGTGGTGCATGTGGACGGGCTGGCGGTGAAAGCCTGCACCATGCTGGCACTGGAGGCCGAGGGGGCCGAGGTCGCCACTATCGAAGGCCAGGCCAATGCTGACGGCTCGCTGAACACAATCCAGCAGGCGTTCCAGGACCACCACGGGCTGCAATGCGGCTTTTGCACGCCGGGCATGGTGATGTCGGCGGCGGCGCTGCTGAAGGACAACCCCAAGCCCAGCGAGACAGAGATCCGCGACTACCTGGAAGGCAACCTGTGCCGCTG
>NZ_JAXMOX010000122.1:0-14032 GCF_034669605.1 Leisingera sp. | reverse complement strand
CTCGTTGCGCAGCACCTCTTCGGCAATGCGCAGCAGGGCGCTGCGCGCCTTTTCGGGCAGGGTATCAGGATAGGCGGTGACGAATTCTTCGACCACTTTATGTTGGTGCTGCCGCTGCTGGGCCGCGGCCCGTTGGCGCCGCTGTGGGTCTCGCTGGCGGCGGCCGACTGGATGGTGAAATTGTCGCTTGCGCTGCTGGCGCTTGTGCCGTTCCGCATCATCGTGCGTAAACTGACTGAAAAGACCACATGATTTTGTTTTGACATCTGCCGAATCTGTGGCAGGCTGAAGTCACACGAAACATTCAGAAAGGAGGTGCCCATTGTCTAGAGAAGCTATGGAGAGCAGTGCCGGAACAGTTCAGAAGGTGTGCGGCCGAGGCAGCCCTTGGTGCGTATAGACCCCTGAATTGGTGCTGACCTAACCGGCGCACCTCCTATCATCTCGAAGGGCTGTCCCCGCGTGTAAGGGACAGCCCTTTCGTTTTTGCAAAGCGCGTTTCATAAAGAGCCATGATCCACGTTAACGCGCAAATCACCCTGCAGGACTGGGAAGTCACCGAAAGCTTTGTCCGCGCCTCGGGCCCCGGCGGCCAGAATGTGAACAAAGTGGCCACCGCAGTGGAACTGCGGTTCGAGGCCGAACGCTCGCCTGCGCTGACGGCCGCGGTCAAGACCCGGCTGAAACGGCTGGCCGGGCGCCGCTGGACCAAGGAAGGCGCCATCATCCTGCAATGCGACGAGACCCGGTCGCAGCAGCGCAACCGCGAGATTGTGCGCGAACGGCTGGCCGAGCTGGTGCGCAAGGCGCTGGTGGCGCCAAAGCGGCGGATTGCCACCAAACCGACCCGCGGCTCGGTCAAGCGGCGGCTTGAGGCCAAGAAACAGCGCGGCGGGCTGAAAGCGACGCGCGGTAAAATCGACCCGGATTGATCCAGCGGATTGCACCCGCCGCCCGCTCCGCCCATGCTGCTGGCAAAACAGCAGGGAGGATAAAATCATGCGGCTGGCAGGAAAGACCGCCATCGTGACCGGCGGCGCCTCGGGCTTTGGTGCCGGGATTGCGCGCAAGTTCGTGGCGGAAGGCGCGCGGGTGATGATCGCCGACATCAATGGCGCCGCGGCTGCGGAACTGGCCGCCGAACTGGGCGGCAACGCCACCGCCCATAAGGTGGATGTCTCCGACGGCGCCTCGGTCAATGCGATGGCAGAGGCCGCGCTTGCCGCCTTTGGCCACCTCGACATTCTGGTCAACAATGCCGGGGTCACCCATCTGCCCGCGCCGCTGGAGGAAATCGCCGAGGATGATTTCGACCGGGTGATGGCCGTCAACATGAAGTCCGTCTACCTGACCGCCCGCGCCCTGGTGCCGCATATGAAGGCGCGGCAGACCGGCGCGATCCTGAACGTCGCCTCCACCGCCGGCGTGTCGCCGCGGCCCAACCTCAACTGGTACAATGCCTCCAAGGGCTGGATGATCACCGCCACCAAAACCATGGCGGTGGAACTGGCGCCGCACGGCGTGCGGGCCAATGCGATCAACCCGGTGGCCGGGGAAACGCCGCTGTTGAAAACCTTCATGGGCGAAGACACCCCCGAAATGCGCGCCAAGTTCCTGTCGACCATCCCCATCGGCCGCTTTTCCACCCCCGAAGACATGGGCAACGCGGCCTGCTACCTGTGTTCGGACGAGGCCGGCATGGTGACCGGTGTGGCAATGGAAGTGGACGGAGGGCGCTGCATATGACCCCCGGCCCCCGGAACCTGATCACTGACGTGCCCGGTATCCTGGTCGGCAATGCGCAGGATACGGCGCTGAAATCCGGCACTACGGTGCTGACCTCGGACAGGCCCTTCGCGGCATCCGTTCATGTGATGGGCGGCGCACCGGGGACGCGGGAGACGGATTTGCTGGCGCCGGACAAATCGGTTGCAAAGATCGACGCGCTGGTGCTTTCCGGCGGCTCGGCCTTTGGGCTGGATGCCTGCTCCGGCGTGATGGATGCGCTGCACAGCCAGGGCCGCGGCTTTCCGGTGGGCCCGGCGCGGGTGCCGCTGGTGCCGGGCGCGATCCTGTTCGATCTGCTGAACGGCGGCGACAAGGCATGGGAGGAAAACCCCTACCGCGCCCTGGGCCGGGCGGCGTTCAAAGCCGCGGCAGGGGCGTTTGATCTTGGCACTTTTGGTGCGGGCACAGGCGCGCTGACCGCGATGCTGAAGGGCGGGCTGGGGTCGGCCTCGCTGGTTCTGGACAGCGGCGTGACCGTGGGGGCGCTGGTGGCCGCCAACCCGCTGGGCGCCGTCACCACGCCGGGTGAGCGGCATTTCTGGGCGGCGCCGTTTGAAATCGGGGATGAATTCGGCGGATTGGGCCCGGACCCCGCAGCCGGGCTGGGCCGAAGCCTGGAGAGCCGCAAGCTGGCCGCCATGCAGACGCTGGGCAATGCCCGCCTGCCGGAAGAACGCGCCAATACCACCATCGCCATCGTTGCCACCGATGCCGTACTCAGCAAGGCGCAGTGCCAGCGGCTGGCCACCGCCGCCCATGATGGCATCGGCCGCGCCATCGTGCCGGCCCACGCGCCCGGCGACGGCGATCTGGTCTTTGCCGCCAGCACTGGCGCCCGCGCCCTGGCACACCCGGATGCAGAGCTTGGGCCGCTCTGCCATGCCGCCGCGCTGTGCCTCAGCCGCGCCATCGCCCGCGCCATCTCTCACGCCCGTCCGGAACCCGGCGATCTGCTGCCCTGCTGGGCGGCGCCCTGAACCTCCGCAACGTCCTGCCATGGCATTGATGCGCGTCAAACTGCCTGTTGACACCGCAGGCTATTGGATCATGAGTCAAACCTGCCAACTCAAAACCGGAGCAAGCAATATGAAACTTCTCGTGACAGCCGCCGTTTTCGGCCTCCTCGCCGCCCCAGCCTTTGCCGAAGGCGACCCGGCCAAGGGTGAGAAGGGGTTCAACAAATGCAAATCCTGCCACACGGTCGTTTCGGACAGCGGCGATGTGATCGTGAAGGGCGGCAAGACCGGCCCCAACCTGTGGGGCCTGGCAGGCCGCACCGCGGGCAGCGTTGAAGGCTTCAATTACAGCGACGACCTGGTTGCGGCAGGCGAAGCCGGGCTGGTCTGGGACGAAGAGAAGTTCGTCAGCTTCACCACCGATCCCAAGAAATTCCTGCAGGCCGAAACCGGCAACGCCAAAGCCAAGTCGAAAATGTCCTTCCGCCTGAAGAAGGGCGGCGAGGATATCTTTGCCTTCCTGGCCGGCCACGGCCCGGCGCCGGCGGAGGACGCCGCAACCGGGGACGCCGCAGAAGCCGCTTCCGAATAAGGTCTTTTTGACAGACCGGCCACAGAGCCGCGGCATTTTCGCCGCGGCTTTTCGCGTAATTGCTTTCGTCACCCGCAGACGTTAGCGGTAGGAGCCAGGCCATCGCAGTTGCGGCAGGCCGCCCCGCAAAAGAACCGTCATGGACACAGTATGAGCCACATGATCCCCGCCTGGGTGAACGGCGATTTGACACCGGTGGACAAGCTCGCCGCGCATGAGCGCGGACTGAAGCACAAGGCGGTGTCCGTCTTTGTGGTCAAAGGCGTGGATATCCTGATGCAGCGCCGGGCGATGGGCAAATACCACACGCCCGGCCTCTGGGCGAACACCTGCTGCACCCACCCGATGTGGGATGAACAGCCTTCGGCCTGCGCCGTGCGGCGGATGCGTGAGGAATTGGGGCTGACGGGTCTCTATCCCGAGTTCCGCCATCACCTGGAATACCGCGCCGATGTCGGCAATGGCCTGATCGAACATGAGGCCGTCGATGTCTTTCTGGCCCATGCCCACCGCCCCCTGACTATCACCCCCGACCCGGATGAGGTGATGGAGACCCGCTGGGTCGAATACCATGACCTTTTGGCCGAAGTGAGCCGCCACCCGGAGCGTTTCACGCCGTGGCTGAAAATCTATCTGCACAATTATGCGGATGTGATTTTCGGGCCTGACCTGATGATCGCCGGGCGGCGCTGACCGCTTTCCCTTATTGCCGGATTGCCTGCGGCCGCGCGCTGTGGTTATGTGCCCGCACAATTAGGGAGTATACTTAATATGTCCATTCTCATCGCCGGCGGCGGCATAGCCGGGCTGTCACTGGGGCTCACACTGCATCAGATCGGGGTGCCGTTCCGCATCTTTGAGGCCGCCCGGGAACTGAAACCGATGGGCGTCGGTATCAACCTGCAGCCCAACGCGGTGCGGGAGCTGCTGGATCTGGGGCTGGAGGCGGAGCTGGACGCCATCGGCGTGCGGACCCGGCAGCTGGGGTTTTACAGCAAGCTTGGCAACACCATCTGGGAGGAGCCCCGCGGCACCAGCGCAGGCTATGCCTGGCCGCAGTTCTCGGTGCACCGGGGCGAATTGCAAATGCTGCTGTACCGCGCGCTGATGGAGCGCGCCGGGCCGGAGTGCATCGAAACCGGAGCACGGGCGGCGGGGTTTGAGAACACTGCGGGCGGCGCTGCTTTGCTGCTGGCGGACGGGCGGCGGGTTGACGGCTCCCTGGTGATAGCCGCGGATGGCATCCACTCCGCCCTGCGCGCGCAGATGGTGCCGGAGGAGGGCGCCCCGGTCTGGAACGGCCGCATCCTGTGGCGCGCCACCGCCTGCGCGCCTGCCTTCAAGGGCGGCGCGGCGATGGCGATGATCGGGCACGACCACTTGCGGCTGGTGGCCTATCCGATCTCGGCACCGGACGCGGCGGGCCGCGTTGCAATGAACTGGATTGCGGAAAAGAGCTTTGACCCTTCCGCGCCTTGGCGCCGGGAGGACTGGAACCGGCCTGCGGATATCAATGACTTCCTGCCCGACTTTGCGGAGTGGCGGTTCGGCTGGATCGATGTGCCGGCGCTGATCCGGGGGGCGGACGTTGTCTATGAATACCCGATGGTGGACCGTGATCCGCTGGACAGCTGGACGATCGGCAATGCGACCCTGATGGGCGACGCGGCGCATCCGACCTATCCGGTCGGATCGAACGGCGCCAGCCAGGCCATCGTCGATGCGCGGGTGATCGGTGCGCGGCTGCTGGAACACGGCGTGACGGCAAAGGCGCTGCAGGCCTATGAGGCAGAACTGCGCCCGCTGACCACGGCCGTGGGCCGTGCCAATCGCGCAGGCAGCGGGCCGGACGGAGTGCTGCAGCGGGTCGAGGATCTCTGCGGCGGCAACTTCACGGATATCGGCGAGGTGATCCCGCAGGCGGAGCTGGCTGCCCATGCAGCCAAGTACAAGTCGATTGCTGGTTTTTCCATCGAGGGGCTGAACGCCCGCCCCCCCACCATCCCGGCAGGCGCCCGCGTCAGCTACTAAGGCGCGCCCGCGGCCAGCCGCGGGTCAAGGGCGGCCCAGCCGCCGTGCCGCAGGCACGGTTCACTCTTGAGGCGCGGAGGGGCGGACACAGAGTCAGAAAGGCGCATTGAAGGGCAGTCCTGACCTTCAATCGCTTCTCAGCAAACAGAAAACGCCGCGCAAAGCGCGGCGCCACGCCCAACTGTGTGGCCCATTCTGTGAATGGGCAGGAACAGGCGGGAGCCCCCCGCCCTGCCCTATTCGCAAGCAGTCAGACCCCGATCACCGCCTGCACGGCACGCTGCCAGCGGGCATAGGCCGCCTGGCGGGCGGCAGGCTGCATCAGCGGCACGAACTGGCGGTCGAGCTTCCAGGTATCGGCAAAACCCGTCTGGTCCGGATAGATCCCGGCCCGCATCCCCGCCAGCCAGGCCGCGCCCAGCGCGGTGGTTTCCTGCATCACCGGGCGGTCGACAGCGGCCCCCAGCAGGTCGGCGAGGCTTTGCATGGTCCAGTCGCTGGCGCTCATGCCGCCATCGACGCGCAGGGTCACGGTGTGATGGCTGTCGTCCTCCCAGTCGGCCCGCATCGCCTCATAGAGATCGCGGGTCTGATAGGCGACGCTTTGCAGGGCTGCGCGGGCAAATTCCGCCGGGCCGGAATTGCGGGTGAGGCCGAACACCGCGCCGCGGCACTCCGGCTGCCAGTAAGGCGCGCCAAGGCCGGTGAAGGCGGGCACCAGGATCACGTCCTGGCCCGGATCCGCCCGCAGCGCCAGCTCGCCCGAGTCGGATGCCTGTTCGATAATCCCCAGCCCGTCGCGCAGCCATTGCACCGCGGCCCCGGCGATGAAGATCGAACCTTCCAGCGCATAGGTCGGCTTGCCGTCCAGCTGATAGGCGATGGTGGTCAGCATCCGGTTCTTCGACACCACCGGCGCATCGCCGGTGTTCAACAGGGCAAAACAGCCGGTGCCATAGGTGGATTTCATCATCCCCGGGCGGAAGCAGGCCTGGCCGATGGTGGCCGCCTGCTGGTCGCCGGCCACGCCCAGAATCGGAACAGCGCCGCCCAGGATCTCCGGATCGGTGGTGCCGAAATCGGCAGCGCTGTCCTTCACCTCCGGCAGCATCTGCTGCGGCACCTCCAAAAGGTCGCTGATGGTGCGGCTCCAGCAGCCCTTGCGGATGTCATACATCAGCGTGCGCGCGGCATTGGTGGCATCGGTCACATGCGACGCGCCGCCGGTGAGGCGCCAGATCAGGAAGCTGTCCACCGTGCCGAACAGCAGATCCCCTGCCGCCGCTTTGTCCCGCGCGCCGGGCACCAGGTCGAGGATCCACTTCACCTTGGTGCCGGAGAAATAGGGATCGAGCAGCAGCCCGGTGCGTTCGGTGACGATGTCCTCATGGCCGTCCTGGCGCAGCTGCTCGCAAATGGCGGCGGTGCGGCGGTCCTGCCAGACGATGGCATTGTGGATCGCCTTGCCGCTAGCCTTGTCCCAGACCACGGTGGTTTCGCGCTGGTTGGTAATGCCGATGCCGGCGATATCCGGGGCAGAGACATCCAGCTCCGCCATCACCTTGCGGCAGACCGCGACGGTGGTGTCCCAGATCTCCTCGGGGTCGTGCTCCACCCAGCCCGCCTGCGGGTAATGCTGGGTGAACTCCTGCTGCGCGGTGCCCGCGACCTGCATGCCCGCATCAAACAGGATTGCCCGGGTCGACGTGGTGCCCTGATCAATTGCCAGAATATAGGTCATCTGCTGCCCTCCAGTCTCCTCTGACCGGGAAGCATAAACGCAAATGTGTTACCGCTGCCAGTCCCTACTAAGATTTTAGTTGATGAACTTCGATATTGTCGATCAGCCGGATGTTTCCCATCCAGGCGGCGGCCAGCAGACGGGCAGGCCGGGCGGGTGTCTCCAGGGCTTCCAGCGTCCCGGCGCAACGCAGGTCGAAATACTCCACTTCGCCGAACCCGCTCTCGGCCAGTGTTTTGCGCGCGGCGGCCTCGAGCGGCGCCCAGGGGGCTCCCGCCGATGCCTTGGCAGCGGCCTCCCGCATTGCCGCATTCAGAGCGGCCGCCCGCGCCAGCTGGTCCTCGGACAGGCGCAGATTGCGCGAGGACATCGCCAGCCCCGACGCCTCGCGCACGGTTTCGCAACCAACGACTTCGATCGGGATATCCAGGTCGCGGGCCATCCGGGTCACCACCATCAGCTGCTGGTAATCCTTCTGGCCGAAAAACGCCTTGTCCGCGCTGGTCTGCAGGAACAGCTTGGCCACCACCGTTGCCACCCCGTCGAAATGGCCGGGGCGAAAGGGCCCCTCCATCACATCCGTGATGCTGCCGCCGACCGAGACATTGGTGGCATAGCCGTCCGGATAGATCTGATCCGGGTCCGGGACATAGATCAGATCCACCCCCAGATGCGCGAGCTTTTGCGCGTCGTCAGCTTCGGTCCGGGGATAGTTTTCCAGGTCTTCCGGTGTGTTGAACTGCTTGGGGTTCACGAAGATTGTGACGATCACGCGGTCACAGGCGTCCTTGGCCGCCGCCACCAGCGACAGGTGGCCCGCGTGCAGCGCCCCCATGGTGGGCACCACGGCAATGGTTTCACCGGCGCGGCGCCAATCTGCCGTCTTGGCGCGCAGGTCCGGCAGGCGGCGCAGGATAGGAGCAGTCATATCGGAAGTCATCCTTTGGAGGGCGCCTGATCGGCAAAGACATGTTCCGCCGCCGGGAAGCTGCGGGCGCGCACCTCGGCGGCGTATTCCGCAATGCCGGCCTCGGCCAGCGGGCCAAGATCGGCGTAGCGTTTCACGAATTTCGGCTTGAAGGCGGTGAAAAAGCCCAGCATGTCGTCGACCACCAGGATCTGCCCGTCGCATCCGGCACTGGCGCCGATGCCGATAGTGGGAATGGCAACCTCGGCGGTGATCTTGTCGGCCAGTTTCTGCGGCACCTTTTCCAGCACCACCGAAAACGCCCCGGCCGCCGCCACGGCACGGGCATCCGCCAGAACCGCCTCTGCTTGCGTATCGCGGCCCTGCACCTTGTAGCCGCCAAGGGTGTTGATCGACTGCGGCGTGAGACCAATATGCGCCATCACCGGAATGCCGCGCTTGACCAGAAAGCGGATGGTCTCGGCCATCTCGACACCGCCCTCCAGCTTGACCGCGGCGCAGCCGGTCTCGGCCATCAGCCGGGCGGCATTGCGGAACGCCTGCTGCGGGCCTTCCTCGTAGGACCCGAACGGCATGTCGATGACCAGCATCGCCTGTTCCAGCCCGCGCGCCACCGCCTGGCCGTGCATAATCATCATCTCCATCGTCACGCCCAGGGTCGAGGCCAGGCCGTGCAGCACCATGCCGACGCTGTCGCCGACCAGCACGAAATCGCAGTGCTTGTCCATCAGCCGCGCCATCGGCGTGGTATAGGCTGTCAGGCTCACCAGCGGCGTGCCGCCCTTGCGGGCCCGGATGTCTTCGGCGTTGGGCGCCTGTTTCTTGGCTGTTGCGCTCATGGTGTCCTGTCCGCGGTTCAAGAGTGGACACGGATTATCAATTAACGCCGCGTGCTTCCAGTGCGCGAAATGCCGCCCGGCCTTGATTACGCTTGGGAAAAGGGGAAACTCGTTTCCAATAGGCGCCATAACCGGCCCGTATTTTGCACACAGGGAGTTTTCCGATGGCTTTCAGATCCTACGTTTTCGCCGCCGGTTCGGCGCTTGCACTGGCGGCAGGCAGCGCCTGGGCCAAGGACAGCGTCACCATTGCGCTGCAGCTGGAGCCGCCGCATCTGGACCCGACCAGCGCCGCGGCTCAGGCCATCGACTCGGTGGTTTACAGCAACATTTTCGAAGGGCTGACCCGGTTCATGGGCGATGGATCTGTGGTGCCCGGCCTGGCCGAAAGCTGGGAAATTTCCGAAGACGGCACTGTCTATACCTTTCACTTGCGTGCGGGCGTGACCTTTCATGACGGCAGCGCGATGGATGCGGAGGACGTGAAATTCTCGCTCGACCGTGCCCGCGCCGACGACAGCACCAACGCACAAAAGACACTGTTCGAGGGGATTTCATCGGTGGAGGCGGTGGATCCGCATACCGTCAAAGTCACGCTGGACGCCCCGAACGGCGGTTTCCTGTTCAATCTTGCCTGGGGCGATGCGGTGATTGTCGCGCCCGAAAGCATCGAAGATATCAAGACCGCCCCGGTCGGCACTGGCGCCTATACCTTCCAGGAATGGGTGCAGGGCGACCGGATCAGCCTGGCCCGCAATCCGGAGTACTGGGGCGAACAGCCCGCACTGGCGTCGGCCACCTTCAAGTTCATCTCCGACCCGACCGCTGCGTTTGCCGCGATGATGGCCGAGGATATCGACGCCTTTGACAATTTCCCAGCGCCGGAGAACCTGCCGCAGTTCGAGGCCGATCCACGGTTCCAGGTGCTGGTGGGCTCAACCGAGGGTGAGACGATCCTGTCCATCAACAACAAGCAGCCGCCGTTCGACGATCTGCGCGTGCGCCAGGCGGTGGCCCATGCCATTGACCGGCAGGCGATCATAGACGGCGCGATGTTCGGCTATGGCACCCCCATCGGCAGCCATTTTGCACCGCACAACCCGGCCTACACAGACCTGACCGGCAATTCTGCCTTTGCCCCGGAGACAGCCAAGGCGCTGCTGGCCGAAGCTGGCCTGGCCGAGGGTTTCGAGACCACCCTGCACCTGCCGCCGCCCTCCTATGCCCGCCGCGGCGGTGAGATTGTGGCGGCGCAGCTGGCCGCAGTAGGAATCCGGGCCGAGATCGTCAACGTGGAATGGGCGCAATGGCTGGAGACGGTGTTCCGCGGCAAGAACTTCGGCCTGACCATCGTCAGCCATACCGAGCCGATGGACATCGGCATCTACGCCCGGCCCGATTACTACTTCCAGTATGACAGCAAAGCCTTTCAGGAGCTGATGGCCAAGCTGAACGCCACCACCGATCCCGACGCCCGCGCCGCGCTGCTGCAAGAGGCGCAGGAGATGATTTCGGCGGATTATGTCAACGGCTACCTGTTCCAGCTGGCCAAGCTGGGCATCGCCAAGGCCGGGCTGCAGGGGCTGTGGGAGAACGCCCCCACAGCCGCCATCGACCTGACCGCGATCAGCTGGGCGGAGTAGAGCCTGCAATGCAAGAAGACCGCCCGGCCGATAGGCCGGGCTATAATAGCCGCCTTGCCCGCAAGTATTTCACCCGCTCCCGGATCTCCTGCCGCACCGCCCCGCCGCGCGGCTGATCCCTGAGCGTTGTGAACCAATGCTCCGGCGGATTGCGGCCCAGGCGGTTGCCGTTGAACTCCAGTCCGCGCAGCACGTCCTCGCCTGCCTGCGGCAGCCGCTGCGGCACCTCGAAGCCGTTCAGCACGGCCCAGACCCCGGTCCACAGCCGCCCCACCGACCACGGGTTATAGCCGCCGCCGCCCAGCACCAGATACCGCGGCGCCATTCCCATCAGCGCCCGCACCACCGACCAGTGGGCGTTGTTCGAAAGATCCAGATGCGGCAGCGGGTCTTCCGTCACCGCATCCGCTCCGCATTGCAGTACAATGGCATCCGGCGCAAAGGCCGCGACCGCGGGCAGGATCAGCCCGTCGCGGATATGGGCCATTTCGTCATCGTTGAAGCCGCGCGGCACCGGCAGGTTCAGCGCCGACCCGCCTGCATCCTCGGTCAGCCTGCCGGTCTTGGGCCACAGGTTTTCCTCATGCACCGAGATCATCAGCACCTCCGCATCGCCGGCAAAGCCATGCTCCACCCCGTCCGCATGATGGGCGTCAATGTCCACATAGGCGATCCGCTGCGCGCCGTGGTGGCGCAGCGACAGCATCGCCAGCACCGGATCGTTCAGATAACAGAAGCCGTTGGCCCGGTCCGGCATCCCGTGGTGGGTGCCGCCCGCCGGGTTATAGACAATGCCGCCATCCGCCAGCAGCTCCCCGGCCAGGACCGACCCGCCCGCCGCGGTGGCCGGGCGGCGGAAAATCTCCGGAAACACCGGGTTCGAGATCGTCCCCAGATGATGCCGCGCGCGCACCGCACCGGTTACGGCCTGCGCCGCCTCGGCCGCCTGCAGCGCCGCCACATATTCCGGCGTGTGCCAGGCCGTCAGCACCGCCGGTTTCGCCCGCGGGGAATTCACATAGGCCCCGTCCGGCAGCCAGCCCAGCGCCCGGGACAGGTCCATTACGGTCGACACCCGCGGCACCCGCAGGGGGTGGGTGCCGCCATAAGAAGAGCCACGGTAGATTTCCGATCCGATGAACAAGGGACGCGCCAGCATGAAGCATGTGATAGCCTGCCCGGCCCGCAATGCGGAAGACCCCGTCCGGAAACAAGCCGCAGGCGCGGCCCCCGTGATCTGTGCGATACCCGCGCAAATTTTCAAATGCTGCACATTCAACCCGCTGAGAACGGGAGGTTATTTCCTTTTTTGGCTCTGCTCTCGGCATCTCCTCTGGACCGCGCTGCGCTGCGCTCCTAACGTGGCGGCCATGCTGCGTTATGCCCTGAAACGCCTGTTGTCGCTGATCGTCAGCCTGGCCGTTGCCTCGCTGGTGATCTTTCTTGTGGTGGAGGTGGCGCCGGGCGATCCTGCGGCCTTTATGCTGGGGGTCAATGCGCAGCCCGATACGGTTGCGGCCCTTCGGGCAGAGCTGGGGCTGGATCAGGGCAAGGCGGCCCGTTACCTGACATGGGCCGCGGGTCTGCTGGGCGGCGATTTCGGCACCTCCTATACCTACCGCACGCCGGTTGCGGAGATGATCGCCGACCGGCTGTGGGTGTCGCTGCCGCTGGCGCTATATGCGCTGACCCTGTCCACCCTGATCGCCTTTCCGGCCGGCATCTATGCCGCCGCCCGCCGCGGCAAGCCGGGCGGCATGGCGGTGGTGGGCGCCACCCAGCTGGGCGTTGCGGTGCCGAATTTCTGGTTTGCGATGATGCTGGTGCTGGTCTTTGCCATCAACTTGCGCTGGTTCGGGGCCGGCGGCTTTCCCGGCTGGGAGGCCGGGCTTTGGGCGGGTCTTCATGCGCTCACCCTGCCCGCCATCGCGCTGGCGCTGCCGCAGGCGGCGATCCTGACCCGGGTGATGCGCTCTGCACTCCTGGACATTCTCGGCGAAGACTTCATGCGCACCGCCCGCGCCAAGGGGCTGACCCGGCGCCAGGCCCTGTGGCGGCACGGGGTCCGCAATGCGCTGATCCCGGTGCTGACCATCATCGGCCTGCAATTCTCCTTCCTGCTTGCGGGCGCCATCATCATCGAGCAGGTGTTTTTTCTGCCCGGCCTTGGGCGGCTGGTGTTCCAGGCGATTTCGGCGCGGGATCTGATCGTGGTGGAATCGGTGGTGATGCTGCTGGTCTTTGCGGTGATCACGGTGAATTTCCTGGTCGATCTAGCCTATGCGCTGGTGGACCCGCGGCTGAGGAGCCGGACATGACCCGCGGCCTGATCCTTGGCGGCGCGCTGTCGGCGCTGGTTTTGCTGGCGGCGCTGGTGTCGTTCCTGTGGACCCCCTTTGACCACGCAGCCATGAACATCCCCGCCAAGCTGCAGCCGCCCAATGCGCAGCACTGGCTGGGCACCGATCATTTCGGCCGCGACCTGATGTCGATGATCATGGTCGGCGCCCGCACCTCCATCGCGGTGGCGCTGGTGGCTGTCGGCATCGGCATGGGCGCCGGTGTGCCGCTGGGCCTTGCGGCTGCGGCGCGCAAGGGCACCTGGCTGGATGAGGGGATCATGCGCGGCAATGATCTGGTCTTTGCCTTCCCTTCGCTGGTGATTGCCATCCTGATCACCGCGGTCCTTGGCGCCGGTGCCGTCAACGCCATCATCGCCATCGGCATTTTCAACATCCCCGTCTTTGCCCGCATCACCCGCGGCGCAGCGCTGTCGCTGTGGGAGCGCGAGTTCATTCTCGCCGCGCGGGTTGCCGGCAAGGGGGCCGCGCGAATCTCGGCCGAGCACATCCTGCCCAATGTGATGAACCTTTTGATCGTGCAGGGCACCATCCAGTTCTCGCTGGGCATCCTGGCGGAGGCGGGGCTCAGCTATGTCGGCCTCGGTGCCCAGCCGCCCACACCCAGCTGGGGCCGGATGCTGGCGGACGCGCAGACCATGGTCAGCTTTGCCCCGCACCTGGCGCTGGTGCCAGGCACTGCCATCATCCTCACCGTGCTGGGGCTTAACCTGCTGGGTGACGGGTTGCGCGACTGGCTGGACCCGAAGCTGCGGGTGGCGCGCGCATGACCCTGCTTGATATCACCAGCCTGTCGGTCAGGATCGGCGCTTTTCAGGTGCTGAAGGACGTCTGCTTCCACGTCGATCCGGGCGAAACCGTCGCCGTCACCGGCGAGAGCGGATCCGGCAAGTCGATGACCGCGCTGGCCATCATGCAGCTGCTGCCGGAAACAGTCCACGCCAAGGGCTACATCACCCTGAACGGAACCCAGCTGCTGGAGCAGTCCGAGACGCAGATGTGCGCCATCCGCGGCCAGTCCATCGGCATGGTGTTCCAAGAGCCGATGACCGCGCTGAACCCGGTCAAAACCATCGGCGATCAGGTGATGGAGACGATTCTGATCCACCAGGCGATGCCCCGCGCGCAGGCCGAAGCCCGCGCCCGCGAGGTGC
>NZ_JAXMOX010000121.1:0-14096 GCF_034669605.1 Leisingera sp. | reverse complement strand
TGGTTCGCGAACAGTATCCGGCGCGTCCCGCACCGCCGATGCAGCGCTTCGACAAGCTCACTCTTTTGCTGAGCCTGCCGATCCTTATGTTCTGGACGCTCAAGCCGTTCACGATCACGACCGGGCTCTGCCTGATGGTGTTCAGCGTCTTGCACCTGATCCGGCTGACCCGGTGGCAGGGGCACCACACGCTGACTGAGCCCTTGGTTTTTGTCCTGCATGCCTCCTATGCCTTCGTTCCACTGGGCGCATTCGCGCTTGGTCTGGATCAGATCCTCGGCAATCCGGGCACCGCAGGGGCACAGCATCTGTGGATGGCTGGCGCGATCGGGGCGATGA
Organism: Leisingera sp.; assembly: GCF_034669605.1. GTDB lineage: Bacteria > Pseudomonadota > Alphaproteobacteria > Rhodobacterales > Rhodobacteraceae > Leisingera. The sequence goes on along the minus strand of NZ_JAXMOX010000121.1, from coordinate 13,757 downwards.
CGCTGGCGGTCATGACCCGGGCCACGCTCGGCCATTCGGGCCACGAATTGACAGCGGGCAAGGCCACTGTCGCGATCTTTCTGTGTGTCTTTGCTGCCGCGCTAACACGGTTTCTGACACCGCTCCATCCGGGCCTGAGCACGGTCTCCGGCGTGTTCTGGCTGCTGGCCTTTGGAGGGTTTGCCCTGGTCTATGGTCCGATGCTTCTGCGGCCAAAGGTGGAGCGCGGAACGTGACCTGGGCGGGCTTTATCGGCGCTATTGCCCTGTTTTTTTTGCGTCGCACTCGATCCCAGTGCGGCCCGCGATAAAGTCGCGCATCGTTGCGCGGCTTGCGCGACATCGGCCGCCAGGTCTGCGCTGAGAACGGTGTCGCAATCTTGCGCGGGGTGCTGTCGAGCGATCATGTGCACATATTCGTTTCCGTGCCGCCGAAGCTGGCGATCAGCGATCTGGTGCGCAAGATGAAGGACCGTTTGTCTTTCCGGGTGCAACGGGAGTTTCCAGCGATCCGCAAGCGCTACTGGGGCTGCCGGTTCTGAGGCAGGGGGTATTTTTCGACCACCAACGGCGCCATCACCGAAGACATCGTACTTCAGATACCGTAATGGGCTCCGGCGCGAATCTCGGACGTTTCGCTTGTTGCAAGTATGGAGATGCGGTGTCGTTGCCCCCGACACGCAAGGCGTGTCCGTCTCCACGGGGTCAACCCGAGGGGTCGCCCTAAAAACTGAGTACGGAAGGGACAACGACATGAATGTTTTTATCGGAGTAGACGTTTCTCTAGCAAGCTCGGCAGTTTGCATTCTGGGTGAAGGTGGCAAGATCATCAAGGAAGCGAAGATCGATAGCGAACCCGAGGCGTTTGTCTCTTTCATGCAAGGCCTGCCTCATGAGATTCCTGGGATCGGCCTGGAGGCTGGCCCGCTGTCACAGTGGCTGTACAAGGTCCTGACCGATGCCGGCCTGCCGACCGTGCTGATGGAAACCCGCAGGGTGAAGAAGGCACTTGAAGCCATGCCTTTGAAAACAGACAGACGTGACGCCGAAGGTATCGCTCACTTATTGCAACTCGGCTGGTACAGTGCGGTGCATTGCAAGTCGGTCACAGCCCAGGAGACGCGAGCAGTTTTGACCGCGCGCGACGCGCTCAAGAAGGCGATCATCAGCATGGAACTGTCCGTGCGCGGTATCTTACGCAACTTCGGGCTGAAGATGGGAAGAATTCCGAAGCAACGGTACAACGAACGGGTTCGTGAACTGATTGATGGCATTCCAATGCTTGAGGCAATGGCGCTGCCGGTTCTGAGGGCACGCGCAGACCTGCGCAAGGAACTGGCCGGGCTTGAGAAGCTGGTGCGCAACATGGCCAGGAGGGATCCGGTGTGCTGCAAGCTGATGACCATGCCCGGTGTCGGGCCGGTAATCGCACTGACCTACAGGGCTGCAGTTGATGATCCTATCCGATTCCGCAGATCAAAGGACATAGGTCCGTGGGTCGGTTTGACTCCGAAGCGCGACGAGTCCGGTGAACGAAGCGTGACGGGGCCAATCTCCAAGACCGGGGATGCCGGGTTGCGTTGCGCCCTCTACCAGGCGGCGAATGCAATGCTCAACTGCGGGAGTGAGAACTGGTTGAAAACTTGGACGCAACAGCTCGCGGAGAAATGTGGCAACAGGAAAAAAGCGAAGGTCGCGTTGGCGCGGCGGATTGGCGTCGTTCTGCATAGAATGTGGGTTGACGGCACCGACTTCCAAACCACCCGCGACGAGGCGCTGGCGCTGCGCGCCGCTTGAGAAACATTGGGTAACATGAAATGGAAGCAACACCAACACAAGGAGCAAATGGCAACGCCTGAAAGCGTCTGCCCAGCGGTGTCCCGACCGGGACGCGGTCCCCGATGATGCACGCCAGGTACTCGCCACCGACACCTACGGGGTGTCGAGTGCGTACTTCAGATAGGCACTCGGGAAGCGGCACGGACACGGTATGAAGTTGGCAACCATGGCATCGACCACGTACGGAAGTTCGAGCTCGGCGGCGATACATCAACTGCGCAGGACTGATCGACGAAAGCCAAATACTTGATGTCAAATCTATATTGAGAACATGGGCAAGGACGCCTGCGTACTCTGCATATGACCGAACACGCGAAAACCGCCCCAACCGGCTCGCGGACCGTTCCGTTGTCAAGCCAATGCTTGACAGGGGGGAGCCCATTACGGAAGTACCTCGACAATCATATCGCCGATCCTACCGGCGCCAGCCGGTAGTCGTTCAGATGGAATTCATGGCCTAGGAAGAAAATACGACGTTGTGAATTGCCCGAGTTTTCTTTGAACAGCCGGTACGCTGGCACCCTTGCATCTCTCAGACCTCTGATGCGGGCCAGGCCGGGTTCCGCGAGCGGCAGAAGCAGGTGCAGGAAGCCCACGAACGGGCCGAGAGGCGACTGAACGATATCTCGCTGCAGTAGGTTCTGCTTCCAACAAACAGTCCAGCCTTAAATATCATTGCGCACTTGTGCGCTAAGCGCCAGTTTCTGAGCGGGCAGAAGCTGGCCCGACGCTGGCGAGGGGAGGCAGGAGGGTGTTGCACCCCAAGTTTAGCAAGACCCGGCGCCGGGAAAGGCGGCAGGCTCTCATTAAATTAGCAGCACCAACTTATATCAGTTGGCGGCTTGTGCAAGGTAGCTGCGCGTGCTGGCCAGCAACTCCGCCTTTTCAGCTTGTGCGGACGGCAGCAGAGCTGCGTGGCCCTCGCCGGACCCGTGGCCGCCTGCGCCCATGTCGGGCAGCTGGTGGGCAATGCCTTTGTGGCAGTTGATGCAGGTCTTCTCGCCGGTGAACAGGAAGCGCTCATGCGCATCCGCGGCCCGCTTGGATTGGCGGGTGATGTCCATCGACTCATCCGAGTGGCAGTTGCGGCACTCCAGAGAATCATTCGCCTCAAGCCGCGCCCATTCGTGCTGCGCCAGTTCCAGCCGGTGCTCCAGGAATTTCTCCCGCGTGCTGATGGTGCCGAAGATCTTGCCCCAGACCTCCTTGGAGGCCTGCATCTTGCGGGCGATCTTGTTGGTCCAATTATGCGGCACGTGGCAGTCCGGACAGGACGCCCGCACGCCGGAGCGGTTGGAATAGTGGATCGTCGGCTTCAGCTCCTCGAACACGTTGTCGCGCATCTCGTGGCAGCTGGTGCAAAAGGCCTCGGTATTCGTCACCTCAAGCGCGGTGTTGAAGCCGCCCCAGAAGATGATCCCCATCACAAAGCCGCCCATGGTCAGGAAACCGAGCGAAAAGAAGGCGCTGGGGCGGGTGATTATCCACCAGGCGCGTTTGATGAACCTCCACATCAGTCAGCCCCGCCCTGTTTCGAGTGCACATAGTCGAGCACCTTGTCGACATCGACGAATTCATTCTCGACCAGCGGCCGGGCGTTGGTCTGCACCACATGGCACTGGGTGCAGAAATAGCGCCGCGGGCTGACCGCGCCGAGGGTCTGGCCCTCGCGGTTCATGAAGTGGGTGACCGAGATCATCGGCGCCTGGCTGACCTCCACCGCCGTGCGGCTGTGGCAGGTCAGGCATTTGTTTGCGTTCAGATCAACCTGGTAGTTGTCGGTCTTGTGTGGGATCAGCGGCGGCTGATCCGGGTAGTTGCGCACCTGGCGGATGTCGGTGTTGACGATGCCGGGGATCTGGGTGGCTTCGCCCTGCTGGTCCAGCGGCGCGGTGTTGCGCAGCGTGGCGACCTGATTCTGGGCAAAGGCGGCCGAGGCCAGCAGGATCGGAGCGGCCAGGATGGCGAGACGGAGATGTTTCATGACGGGCCTCACACTGCTTCGATACGGACTGCGCATTTCTTGAAGTCCGTCTGTTTCGAGATTGGATCGGTGGCATCCAGTGTGACCTTGTTGATCAGCCGGCGCGCATCGAACCAGGGCACAAAAACCAGCCCTTTGGGCGGCTTGTTGCGGCCGCGGGTTTCCACCCTTGTGCGGATTTCACCGCGCCGCGAGATGATCCGCACTTCGCTGCCGCGCCGGAAACCCTGCGCCTTGGCATCGTCCGGGTGCATGTAGCAGAGCGCGTCAGGCACCGCCTGATAGAGTTCCGGCACCCGCTGGGTCATCGAGCCGGAGTGCCAGTGCTCCAGCACCCGGCCGGTGGCCAGCCACATCGGGTATTCATCGTCCGGGCTTTCCGCCGGCGGCTCATACGGCAGCGCAAAGATCACCGCCTTGCCGTCGGGTTTGCCGTAGAACTCGTAATCCGCGCCCGGGGTCACATAGGGGTCGGAGCCTTCCTTGAAGCGCCACCGGGTTTCCTTGCCGTCCACAACCGGCCAGCGAAGGCCGCGTTCCTCGTGGTAGCGGTCGAAAGGCGCCAGATCGTGGCCATGATCGCGGCCAAACTCGGCGTATTCCTCGAACAGGCCCTTCTGGATGTAGAAGCCAAAGGCCTCGGCTTCGTGGTTGCCGTATTCGCGGGCTTTCTCGGTCAGCTCGTACTTGTTGACCTTGCCGTTTGCATACAGCACGTCGAAAAGCGTCTTGCCCTTGTACTCGGGGTTGGCATCCAGCAGCTCGGCGGGCCAGACCTCATCGGTAGTAAAACGTTTGGAGAACTCCGCCAGCTGCCACAGGTCGGACCTGGCTTCACCCGGCGCGTTGACCAACTGATACCAGAACTGGGTGCGGCGCTCGGCGTTTCCGTATGCGCCTTCCTTTTCCACCCACATGGCGGCGGGCAGGATCAGGTCGGCGGCTTCGGCGGTCACCGTCGGGTAGGCATCCGAGACCACGATGAAGTTGTCGGGGTTGCGGTAGCCGGGCAGTCCTTCCTGCATCATGTTGGGACCGGCCTGCATATTGTTGTTGACCTGCACCCAGTAGCAATTGATCTTGCCATCCTTCAGATCGCGGCTCTGCTTCACGGCATGGGAGCCGACCCAGCCGGGAACGGAGCCAGCGGGCAGCTTCCAGATCTTTTCGGCGGTTGCGCGGTGTTCGGGATTGTTCACCTCCATGTCTGCGGGCAGACGGTGCGAGAAGGTGCCCACCTCGCGCGCGGTGCCGCAGGCCGAGGGCTGGCCAGTCAGCGAGAACGGCGAGTTTCCGGGGGTTGAGATTTTGCCGGTCAGCAGATGAATGTTGTACAAGAGGTTGTTGGCCCAGACACCCCGGGTGTGCTGGTTAAAGCCCATGGTCCACAGCGACATGACTCTGGTATCCGGATCGGCATAAAGCTTGGCGATCTTCTCAAGCGTTTCGGCCGGAACGCCGGACATTTCTTCCGCTTTTTCAATCGTGTATTCGGAAACGAATTCGGCGAACTCTTCAAAGCTCATCGGCTCGGAGCCGCCAGCCTTGCCGTTGTTCTCGGCCATCTGCTCCAGCGGGTGCTCGGGACGCAGGCCATAGCCGATGTCCTGATTGCCGCGACGGAAGTTGACGTGCTTGGCGACGAAGTCCTTATGCACCGCGTCATTCTGAATGATGTAATTGGCGATGTAGTTCAGGATCACCAGATCGGTCTGCGGAGTGAACACCGCCGGAATGTCGGCCAGGTCAAAGCTTCGGTGGGTGAAGGTCGACAGCACTGCCACCTTCACATGCGGGTGGCTGAAGCGGCGGTCGGAGATGCGTGTCCACAGGATCGGGTGCATCTCGGCCATGTTCGAGCCCCACAGCACAAAGGCGTCGGCGTTCTCGAAATCGTCATAGCAGCCCATCGGCTCATCGATGCCGAAGGTCCGCATGAAGCCGCCCACGGCGGAGGCCATGCAGTGGCGCGCGTTGGGGTCGATATTGTTGGAGCGGAAGCCCGCCTTCATCAGCTTGGAGGCTGCGTAGCCCTCCCAGACCGTCCACTGGCCAGAGCCAAACATGCCGATGCCCTCGGGGCCTTTTTCGGCCAGGGTTTTCTTCCATTTCTCGGCCATGATGTCGAAGGCTTCATCCCAGCTAACCGGAGTGAAGTTGCCGTTCTTGTCATATTCGCCGCCCGTCTTGCGCAGCAAGGGCGTGGTCAGGCGGTCAGCGCCATACATAATCTTGGACAGGAAGTAGCCCTTGACGCAGTTCAGGCCGCGGTTGACCTCGGCCTGGGTGTCGCCGTGCGTGGCAACGACCCGGCCTGCCTTGGTGGCAACCATGATCGAGCAGCCGGTGCCGCAGAATCGACAGGGCGCCTTGGACCATTTCAGCTCGGTCAGCTGGGCGTCGGTCACGAGGTTCTGGGCGGTGGCGGGAATGGGCAGCCCGGCGGCCAGCGCGGCAGCGGCAGCGGCCTGCGCCTTGATGGCGTCGCGGCGGGTCAGGCCAGTCTTGGGGCCGGTCATTGGGAGACTCCTTCTTAAAGGGCGGGATCCTGCGCATCGCAGATCTGATGAAAGACAAGCGCCGCGCTGGCGACACCGTCGAGAAGTTGGATTTTGGTCAGCGCATCACCGATCTTGCGGTCACTGTCGGCCTCGAACAGCACGACGATCTTGCCGCTGGGGTCGGTCTGCGAAATCTCGGCTCCGGGCATCGCAAGGATGCTGTCCTGCACCATCGCCATGTGATCCGGGTTGCTGCGCACCAGCAGGCTGGAAATGTGAAGTTCCTGGGTCATGCGGGGCTCCTTTGCTGGCGCGGATCATTTAGGGCGATGGCATCATTCGGGCAGCTGGCCAGGCAGGCGCCGCAGCCGGTGCATGCCTCTGCGTCCAGCAGGATGGCACCAACGGGATGCACCGACAGGTCCATCCGCAAGGCACGCGGGTCGCAGCTGTCGGTACAAAGCTGGCAGGCAATGCCAGCCGCGTTCAGGCAAGCATCGGTGATCGAGACGGTAACCGGCCAAGGCGCGGCTTGGGTCGGATCGAATACCGGTTCCGGGCAGGCCTCGGCGCATTCGGCACAGAAGGTGCATTCGCCCCCCTGAAAGCGGATTCGGGGGCGCTTTTGGCTGTCGAATTCGATGATCCCTTCGGGGCAGGCCTGCACGCAGGCTTCGCAGCCGGTGCAGCTGGTCTGGACCCGGCCTTCATCTGTCCAAGGCGGGCGAAACTGCGGTTTTGGGCGGGCGACTCGACCGGTCAGAAAACCGCGCCGGGAGGGCATTGGGCTGCTGGCATACGCTGGCATGGCCACCTCTCCTTAGCCGGTTGGCGGGCCAAGAAGGATCTGAGAGATCCAAATCATCAAGCCGTAACCTCCGACAATCCCCACCGACAGGACTGGGGCCAGAACCACAGCAAGGAATAGAAAGGTATTGCGCTCTTCCGCTTTACTTGGCTGTTCGGACATGAATGCCCTCCTTGGCTGATCAGTGGATCACGCAAAAGTGTAGCATAATACAGGAAGTCAACAATAGATTGCTTTCGAGATCTCCGCGCTTGTAGGAGTATGCAAGGGAGAATTCTTCGAAACATTGATCTAAGTCATTTTGCACGATAGCCTCAATCGGACTCCAATCTAGGCAGCACACCCATTAATTTCTTTTGTTTGGCAGAGGTTTGTGATTCGATTCCCGCAAAACAACAGGCGGGAGCGGGAAAATGGCGCGTTCAGACATGTGCGATCTTGAGTGGGAGTTCATCAAGGCAGTCCTGCCCAACAAGACAAGGGGCAAGAAGCGGGTGGATGACAGGCGTGTCATCAACGGCATTTTCTACGTTCTGCGCACCGGAGTTCCATGGGCTGATCTGCCCAGCGAATACGGCCCGCCGACGACCGTCTACAACCGTTTCAACCGCTGGAGCTATGCAGGTCACTGGGACCGCATCATGGAAGCCATCGCCGACGCTGATAACGTCGATACGGTCATGGTGGACGGCACGACGATCCGTGCCCATCATTCTGCCACCACGCTCAAAAAAAGCCCCGCGCCGGTGTTTAGGTCGTTCACGAGGCGGATTAGGAACGAAAATTCATGCGCTTACCAATCAAGACGGACTGCCAATCCGATATGAATTGACACCCGGCCAAGCCCATGACGCGCCGCCGTGCAAAACGCTCTTGGACAACTTGCAACCTGACCAACATGTATTGGCGGACAAGGCATATGACGCAGATTGGATCAGGGACATGATCTGGGAACAAGGGGCAATCGACGTGATCCCTCCCAAGGCCAACCGCAAACTACCCGCCGAATTTGACGCTGAAATCTACCGAGAGCGCAACAAGATCGAGCGCTTCTTTGGCAGACTGAAATCCTCGTTCCGCCGCATCGCAACCCGATACGAAAAAACATCACGAAACTTCCTGTCGATGATCAAACTGGCGTCGGTCAGGCTGTGGATTGAGTTTTATGAGTCGGCTGCCTAGCACTGGGATTGAAACGCGCCGACGAAGCGGTTCAAAAGAACCCGGGTCATTTGGATCCATTGCAACTCGGTGCCGCTGTCCTCGCCGCCCGGGGCGATCACGATCACGATCAGGCGCAGGCGTGGCTGGCCAAATCGTTTGCTATGGATCCCGACAGAACCTTGTCAAATGGGTACAATGTCGCCTGCACATACGCTCAAATCGGGGAAAACGACCTGGCGCTGGAATGGCTTGAACGCATCGCTGGCGGTCTTGGTCGGAGCCAGTTGAAATGGGCGCAAACAGATTCCGATTTGGACACCCTCAGAGGAAACCCGCGTTTCATCCAGCTGTTCCAGTCGCCAGGCGAGAAGGATGTATCCTTAGATTAGAGCACAATTAGGTCTTGGGAACGGCCCGGCATGCTGTGCGGGTTCTTGATCTATTTGTAACGATCCGGGCAACACGTTACGTGTGAGAGCTGACGTGCCCCCGCTGGTCTCTCGCTCATGGTGAGGGATTTTGTAGGGGCAAGTAACTTCCGATTAGCGGTCCGGCCATGAGGCGCTGGCGTTTGTTTTCTCCCGCGTCTCGTTTGTCCTGCATGACTGCAGCGAAAGGGCGGCTTGAGTTCCACCGGTTTCCGAGGGTCCGAATGTCCGAAAACGGGAATTTGGCCCCAGACCTTCGCACCTGCGGCGGTACCTGCGCCGCGCCTGGCACGACCGGCAGCTTAGGGCTGGGTGCAGCCGATCCGCCCCATGCGGTCCGATCCGATGACTGGTGCTGTTTGCGAGCTCCTCCCCGATTAGGCTGGTGCCTCGCTCTGCAGGTGGTTGCTATGAAATCTTTGGAGATCAGTCAGTTCCGACCGCAACACTGCTTGTATTTGCGGCCCGATCCGCAGGAGCACGGATCGTTTCGACCTGGTCGAGGACTAGCCTTGAACGGCATGCCGGAAAGATTTTCAGGCTCAGGGCGGGAAAGTTCAGGGCGTGACTGGTGCAGTATTGTCGCAACGCAGTTCGGGATCAGATCGGGGGCTTCAAGGTCGATCTGGTCAATTTCGTCGTCCGTGAATTTGCTTTGACCAGTGTAGATGTCCTGTAACGCCATCAAGAAGATCATCGTAGCCCGCGTCTCTTCGTCGGCCTGATCGAGCAGGCGTTCCCAAGCTTTCGGCCGCAGGCCCATGGAGCGGGTGAAGCCATCGACCCAAGGCTCCCACATCGTCTCGTCGCTGTTGGGATCAACCTCGTAGACAGGCTCGATCCAAAACGAGCGGGACATCGCCTCGGCCACCGAATTGTAATGCGCCATGACAGCACCGATCGTTTCTTCTGCGGCTTTCTGGTCAGGAAAATGTGCTTCGCCGGTCTCGCCCCAGACATGGGGCAGCCATTCCGAGGGCGGGATCATGTCACTACAAGCAAGAATGCCGGTCACGTAGCCATCAAATTCGCTAAGCGACATAGGCATGTTTTCCACGGGCAGCGCATGCAGCAGCGCGTTGAGGCGATCAAGCTCTTGATGTGATTGGCCCATGAAACTTCTCCCGGCGATGTCGGGAATTTTTAGCTGCGGGACTGACAATTCGCAACTATCGCAATGCCGGATGCGGGCTGCGAACCGTCGACTGCACTCGCGGCACCCCATCGTCGCGGCAACGTCACCTGTGAGCTCGAATGCCAACTTCCCCTGGGCATTGAAGAGCGGTTCAGACCCACCATTGGTCGATGGCTGCGATCTCCTCGTCAGTCCATCCGAAATGATGGGCGAACTCGTGAATAACAACATGCGCGATCAACTGGTTCAGCTCGACATCACCGCGGTCGCGCCATTCCGCCAGGATCGGCTGGCGGAAGAGCCAGACAACATCCGGAGATGGCGCCAGGTCGAGAACCGATTTCTCGGTCATAGGTATTCCCTCGTAGAGCCCTGTCAGTTCAAATGGATCTGCAAAACCAAGTTCGTCCAGCATGGCCGGCGCAGGCCATTCGGCAATGCGCAGAATGACGTTATCTGCAGCTGGCCTGAAGGCCCTCGGCAGGGAAGCTATAGTGGCGCGAGCGATCTTCTCGAAATGGTCAAGGTCGTGGTGCATGCGTTGTAATTGGTTTCTCTGAAAGGTGTAGTGAACCGCCAAGCCGGAGAGGGCAGTTCATACGCCTGGTGCGATCAGCAGCCTCCGGCCCCAAATCGGACTGCGACGGATACCGCACCGCTGTGGCCAGCTGCTTGCCTCAGAAGGGTATATCTGCTTTGACCGAGAACAACTGAAAACACAGGTGAAATATGGCAATTGATCTAAAGGGGCTGAGTGCCGCTGAATTGGAAGCACTGGCCAAGGAAATCGAAGTCCGCAAAGTGGAAGTAGAGAGCGAGGCAAAGAAAAGCGCTTATGCCGAAATGCTGGCCATTGCGGAAAAACATGGAGTGGCCTTTGAAGAGGTTATTGCTCTGCATGGCGAAAAGGGGCGTAAATCAAGCGCAAAGGCACCTGCTAAATACGCCAATCCAGCCGACCGATCCCAAACCTGGAGCGGCCGCGGGCGTAAGCCTGCTTGGGTCCACGAAGCTTTGGAAGCTGGGAAGTCCCTCGAGGATCTTGAGATCTGAAGCAGCAATTCATTTGTTGGGCTAACGCAGGCGGCACCACGTACAGTTGCGCGGGGCGCAATTGGCAACATGGGCTGCCTGCCGTCATTCACGCCTGGCGCGGCGAACGCCCGGTCGGAGCCCTGAGCGGTGGTGTCAGATTTTCGCTGCATGCGCTCGCAGTGCAGATATGGCTGCAATGGCACAAAATTTCACGCTGTTTTGCAGAGGGAATAGCAGCCGTCCATGCGCCGCGCAGCAAAGCTGAAACCATGAATTGGAAAGTTGTGGAACTTTCCGCACCCTTGCGCGCGCGGCGAATGCACGCAGAAAGTCGAATTTCATACTCGCCCGCGAAGCAGCGGTATCTCAGCGACGCAGCGATTTTTTCCGGAGCGGTCATTCAACATTCGGGTTTTCCGTTCTGCCTTCCATCGGCAAGTCCGAATCGAGTAACCATTCCGATCCGGGTAGAGTGATCGGCACAGGCGACGCCTAAGGTTTCTGTGCTTTGACGATAAGTGCTGGCATGTCGAACTCGACCCTTCCGTCTCCGGTGGAGAACGGCGCCAAGGCGTGCTCGGACTCCTCCATTAGTTGTTCGAACTGTTCGTCCGACAAGACGCCTCCGAGTGTCCACACGCAGGCACGCTCGGTCGAGACCATCGCGTCGATCGACCTGAAGCGAACCTCGCCGTTGCGCCGTACGATTTCGGCATCAACAAGACCCGCTTCGCGGCAGATGTTCATCAGCTGCTCTGCATCGCCGAGGATGAAGGGTGCCCGAAAGGCGTTCCCAACGTCTCTTCCGAATAACTGATCGAGCAGGAGCGCGAAAGCCCCGTATCCCTGCGAATTCTCGACCGCGTCACACACCGCCACGGCAAGCCGGCCCTTCGGCTTCAGGACCCGCATCATCTCGGTGAGCGCTTTCGGCCTATCCTCGAAGAACATGAAGCCGAACTGGCTGACGACCGCGTCAAAGTTGTTGTCCGGGAACGGCAGTTTCTCAGCCTTGCCTTCCCGCCACTCGATCCGCGCTGGCTTGCGGCGCGCAACGGCCAGCATTTCCGGATTGGCATCCAGCCCGACCACCGAGCCCGATGGCCCTGCAATCTCGGCGGCGGCCAGCGTCGCCGCGCCGGTTCCACAGGCCACATCCAGAACGCGGTCACCTTTCTGCATCGCGGCTTCGGCGCAGACCACCGGTCCCCACTGGGCAAACAGTGCTGGCACGAATTGCGCATCATAGACCTCCGCCGGCGGGCGTGTTTTCTGCTGAACAGTCATCCTTTTTCTCCTTCTGGTGGACGTTCTGGGCGCGACGGCTGGGCACATTGCGGCAATGAGGTTATCCTGAGGCATGGCTCGGACCCATGACCAGACGTCTCTTTCGCATGCTGGATCGTCCACGGTTCAGCACCAGCCGCCCCCCGGCGCGCAGGGCACGGCCGACATGCCAGTCCTCTGTCAGGACTCGGCGACCGACCCGCTGTCCGACGTGCTGCGGATGGTGAAGCTGACCGGCGCAGTGTTCCACCTGGTGGAGGCGACGTTCCCCTGGGGCGTGGATGTCCCCCGGGCGCGTGACTACTCTTCGATCATCCTGCCCCGCGCGCAGCATGTAATCTCTTACCACATCATCCTGAAGGGCTCGGGCTGGGCGGGCATTCCGGGCGGCGCTTCGACCTCGTTCGAGGCTGGCGACATCCTGGTGCTGGCCCACGGTGACCCCTATTCGCTGCTCAGCACGCCAGGGCAGACGCCCGAATACGACCGCGCGGCGACCATCGGTTTCTTCCGAGAGTGGATGGCGGGCAAGTTGTCTTTCGTGACCCGCGAAGGTGGCGGTGGCGCGGGCGGCGCCGAATACATGTGCGGTTTTCTCGGCTGCGACCTGCGCCCGTTCAATCCGGTGCTCTCGACCCTTCCGCCGTTGCTGCGCCTCCGACGGTCCGGACGGGACCGGCGGGGTCTGCTGGACCGCCTGATCGACCTGACGCTTGCCGACGCCCGCCTGCCGCGGATGGGCGGCGAAGCCATCCGCCTGCGGCTGAGCGAACTGATCTTCGTCGAGGTCATCCGCCTCTACCTGGACTCGCTGCCTGCGCACGACACCGGTTGGCTGTCGGGGCTACGCGATCCGGCCATCGGCAGGGTCCTGACCCTGATCCACGACCGCCCAGCCGATCCCTGGACGCTGGCCCTGCTGGCCGAAGAGGCGGGCATGTCCCGTTCCGCCATGGCAGCGCGCTTCACCCACCTGATCGGGCACTCTCCGATGCAGTACCTGACGCTCTGGCGCATGCAGATTGCCGCTCGCCTTCTTGCAGACAGTTCCATGAAGGTTGCGAGCGTCGGGTGCGAGATCGGTTACAAATCGGAGGCGGCGTTCAGTCGGATGTTCAAGAAAGCGGTTGGTGTATCTCCTACCCATTGGCGTAAAATGACGATTGCGGGCGTCTAGTCAGGCACATTGAAGAGATTCCGCGCTGCCTACAAGCCAAAGACGACAGTATCTGCGACCGGGGCAATGCCCGTCGAAACACCCCTGCGCTCTGCCTGAATGGCCGCATTTCCTTCTGCAATGCAGCGGGCAATTCCGGCGGAGCACGGGTCCTTTGCGGGAAAGTGTGAAAGCCTACGCCAAGCAAGACCCGCCGTTCGTACGGCGCACGGCGAATTCAACGAAAGAGCCCTCAGCCGTCATTGCCCTGCGGGCAGCCCTTCGCTGGCGCGGCACGTAGGTCACAGCCCCGAGCGGTCCTTGGCGGGGGCGCCATGCAAAAGATGCTGCCGCTGCAAAAAATCCTGGCCGGCTTCCGAAAAGCGGCCGTTGAACCGCCTTGGCGCGCTGCCTTCAATGC
>NZ_JAXMOX010000120.1:0-14549 GCF_034669605.1 Leisingera sp. | reverse complement strand
CGGATTGCTTCAAGCGCAACCTTGGCCTTGAACTCGGCCGAATAGCGTTTCCGCTTCGTCATCTTGGGTCGTTCCTTCGTCAGTCGCTACAGCTTAGCAACTGGTCCGAAATCCTGCGACCACCTCTGGTCAAGCTGATGATCATCGACGAGTTGGGCTTCGTACCGCTCAGCAAGACCGGTGCCGAGCTCCTGTTCGAATTGATCTCGCAGCGCTATGAGCGCAGCGCGACCCTGATCACATCCAACCTGCCATTCGAAGAATGGACCGAGACCTTCGGCACCGAGCGCCTGACCGGCGCCCTGCTGGACCGGCTGACCCATCACGTCAACATCCTGGAAATGAACGGCGAAAGCTACCGTCTCGGCCAAAGCCGCGCCCGCCTCAACGCCGCCAACAATTGATCCTCGCCAAATTGGCCTGACGGCCAATGCGCCTTGGACCGTGCCTGCTAATTGAGGGCCGCACGCTCCAAGGCGCTCGCGTCCAACTGGCCTACTTTTGCGCCGCCCCAGTGGCCGGCTTTTACTCCGCCGTTGACAACGCAGAGCTACTTTGAGCGGCCTTAGGGCGCCTCTGGGGGAGCCAACTGCATCATTTCCGGGATATTGCCCGTTTCTTGCAGAAGCCGAGGAAGGCCGCGTCGAAGTTCTTGGGGGGCTCACCCAGGCTCTCCATGTAGCTGCGCCACTCGTCGTAGAGAACGTAGATGTCGAGCCCAGGCGCGGCGCGCCGCGCCTTGTCGAGAAGGGCAGGGGAGGGCGTGCCGGGAATACCGAACGCCATCATGCTCTGGCCTCGTGTGAAGCCCTTTGCCTTCTTGGCTCGGAAGGTCACGATGCGATCATCGAGCGCGATATCGTAGTCCGGAATGTGCTCGTCCTGGGCGATCTGCTTGAGGAAAAACTTGAACTTTTTTTCCGGCGAATTGCTGCCCACCTTTTTCTGCAACTTGTCGAGGCCGATACGGAAGGACCGGCCCTGGTCGCCGACATGCTTGCGGGCAAGTTCATAAATTCGCCGTTCAAGCGGCCGCCGCAGCCGGAAGTACTTGGGATTTATGGTCAGCACTTCCATGCTTTCCACCGCTTTAAAGGTCCAGTCCGACACCTTGATCCGAACCTGGGTCATCCGGCCGAAGGGGCCGATCTCCCCCCTCTCGTCACGCCGTGTGATCTCGTATTCGTCGATCAGCCCGAAGCCCCGCACTTGGGTGTGCTCCCCCGTCCTGATGTTGGTCTTGATCGTCGTGCCGCGCAGACGGTCCAGCGCATCCTCGAACCTCTGGTAACTTTCCCGGTTGGTCCGCCAGTTTGTGGCGACCATAGCCTCATGCGCGCTGAGTTCGACCCATGGGGTGATCTCCTCGCCGGCATTGAGCTGATGCACCAGCTTGCTGATGCAGTAGAGCAGGATGTCCTTGTCCATGATCGTGGCAAGCCCCTTGCCGCTCGGGACCACCACGACACGTTTGCCTTCGTGCTGGTACTCCAGTTCGCGCATGTCCGGTTTGACCGACAGCGAGAAGACAGGATGCTCCATCGAGGCCATGTCGTCCTTCGGGGCAGCATCCGACACATCGAGAATGAAAAAGTCCCGGTTCGGATGGCGATCTGGCAGCAAGTTTCCCATGCGGTCACGCTAGCCCAGATTCGTCGATCTGGGAACCGGATTGCCCGAATATTTTCGTCGATCTAGGAACCGGGATCATCTTGATCTCCTGTGGATAAGTACCGAAAAGGATTCGCCCTTCTGGGAACCAGAATTCGCCCCTCTAGGAACCACAGATTCGCCCCTCTGGGAACCAGGATTCGCCCCTCTGGGAACCGAACCGAGGTGAAAAAATGGGATTATTCTAATGTTTACAATACCATGTAAGGAACCAAAGGAGCGCGTAACTCTTTAACACCCTCTTTAACTGTATAACACATTGGCAGTTGGCCTCACTTCTCACTCGCTGCGACCTGTCTGCCCGCTCGGGGACCTGGCTTCTGGCGACGCGGCTCAGCGGTGTTTCTCGTCAAATCCCCTGCCACCCACCATCTCGCAAAACCATGTATGAGATCGCCCTGCAGACAAGTTGACGGCTGGGCAGGTTGGTCTTCACAGGTTTCCGCATCTATCACATCCGGACAGGTTCGCTGCGCTTTGCGGGGAGCTGGTCATGTGTGACTCCAGATGGTGAACGCCAGATGTTCGACCCCTTCAAAACCACGCGCGCGCGATCCAGAAAAAAGCTTCGAAGTGCCAAGGTGCCTTCCGTCAGCAATGCCTGGGGCACCCTGCTGACGCCTGCAAAACCGGCCAGACGGGCGAAAGCGTCCGCTGGCGGGCGCAAGGCCAAGCGGGTCGGAACCGTCGCAAAGCAGGCTCCGACATCGCGGTCCAGGAGGCCTGTTCCGCGCGGCGCCTCTTTCAGGACCAGCACACACGAAGGCGCGTTCGGGGCTCGCTCCTATAAGCTCTATGTGCCCTCAGTGGCGAAGACGGCGGCAGAGCCTCTGCCGCTGATCGTCATGCTGCACGGCTGCGGCCAGACACCTCAGGATTTTGCGCGCGGCACCGGCATGAACGCCTTGGCCGAGGAATTCGGCGCTCTGGTGCTCTATCCTGCACAGGCCCGCAAGGCGCAGCTCAACCGGTGCTGGAACTGGTTCAAACGCGGCGATCAGGCAAGAGGCGGAGGAGAGCCGGCGCTGATCGCGGGCCTCACGCAGGAGATCATTGCCGGACACCCCGTCGATCCGGCCAGGGTTTATATCGCCGGGCTGTCAGCCGGGGCATCGGCGGCATTGATCGTCGCGACGGCTTACCCGGATATATTCGCAGCCGTCGGGGTGCATTCCGGTCTGGCGGTCGGCGCCGCCCATGATGCGGCCTCGGCCACGCGGGCTATGGTGGCCGGCGCCCCCGGACGGCGTCTCGGCGCGCCGATGCCGACGATCATTTTTCACGGCGAGAAGGACAAGGTGGTCAACCCGCGCAACGGGCGCTTTGCCGCCATGCGCGCGCTGCAGCCCTACGACCGTCTGGACCGAACGGAAAAGACCATGCGTGTTTCAGGAGGCCATGACTATGTGCGCACAGCGCATCGTATCGGCCGGGGGCGCTCCTACGTCGAACATTGGCTGGTGCAAGGGTCAGGTCATGCCTGGTCGGGCGGGAACGCATCAGGCAGCTATACCGACCCCGACGGTCCGGACGCATCGCGGGAAATGATGCGCTTCTTCCTTCGGCACCGGACCACCAAGAAGCGCCGGGCATTACCCGGCAGCCCGGGCTGACAGGCAGGCTTACGCGAGTAACACCGGCAGAAAGGGAACTGACCCTTAGCCAGGAAGTCCCCGTACTGGATCGCCCGGTTCATCCCCTGGAAGAGAGCCGTATCCCGAGTCACCATGGCGTATTTGCCAAGGGTTCCCAGCTTCTCAGGCACCCTGTCGGTGATGTCGCGGATATGGTCGATCCACTTGCCCTGGCTGATGGCCGCATCTGCTTCTGTCAGCCCCTCCGAGATGGTCGAGAACTCACCGGCCTCGATCATTGGCCAGATCGACATGCGCCGGCTGGCATCCTCCAGAGCCTTCTTCTCGGCTTCCAGACGCTTCCTGCGCACGTTGTTGGGACCGTACTGGCTCATCTCAGCCTCGATCTCCACCTTGCGGGCTTCGTTCTTGAGATGCTGGTTGATCTCGACCAGCTTGACCCGGCTCTTGGCAATGTCCCTGACACCGACACCGTTCGTCATCAGCTGGAGAACGTTCGAAGCGATGTTGCTCACAGGCACAATCACAGACCGGATCACGATGGCACTAAATGCCCCCTAAAGCCTGACCGAGATTTCCGGGGACAGAAACAGGTTCCTCGTTTCTGTTTTCAAAAGGCACTTCTCGGGATCGAAGTTCCTTTGTCTTTCACGCAAACGACATCGCGATCAAACTGGCATACTGTTGTTAAATAAGAGAAATTTTCAACTTCTTCCAACTTGAGAGACCCGTGATGCCCCCAAGCGCCGGCTGGCCTGATCGGCGAGAACGCGTCCCCGGACGGCTCAAAGCGGGCTCTTTTGCACGGGTTGAAAATCTAAACCCTGAACAGGCGCTGCAGTGCCGGTTTCGGCTAAAGACGGCCTAAACCCCAACGGGGGATCGAGCGACACGGCGGACAGATCGAATCTGCGACAAGAATAAGCTGGACTGGGGACATCCTGGAAGGCGGCGACTGGGGCAAACCCAAGGGAATGCACTGGCGCACCTATGAGCGGCTTTGCCGCGAACACGACGCCCAGTCAGATCGTGCCCTGGTCGGGATCACTCCGAACTTCGGCCGGTATCTTCGATGCATTCCCCCCGTGCAACGGGTTGCAGCGCCGGACGTGCGCTCGGGTCACGGAGACCTGTCTGACGACAGCTGACGGGTCAGCCCGTGCAGAGCTTCATCCACCAGGGTGCTGTTCACGCCGGACGGGCGGACGATGTAGACCGGGTGGAGAAACACCGGCGCTTCCTCCACCAACTGAACACGACCAGAGGTCACCAGCGGTTTGGCCAGGCTGACCCGGCCGTAAGCGGCGCCGCCACATTCCACGACATACCGTCGGGCCAGCGTCGGAGACATGAAGCTCACTTTTGGCATCCGGAATCCGGGGAAGTGCCCTTCGAACTTTCGGGCAAAATCAGGCCCCCAATCAACATACACGAAGTCAGGATGGGTGACGGAGCGAACAGATGTATCGGTGGTGTATAGCCCCAGTTTTTCCTCTTTGAGCAGGTCTGTTCTCAGCCCCGGATGGTGGGCCGGCGCATAGACCAACGCGATATCGAGCGAAGCTTCAGAGAGGCGTCCGAGCAGGTCTTCGGACGTGCCGCTTTCAACGCGAACGATTGCTTCCGAGAAGGTCTCTCGCAGCCACCTGATCCAGGGCACGATCATCTCGACGGCGAAGCTGTGTTCCAGCCCGATCCGAAGCGCCGTCTGCTCATCCCTCTGTTCCGAGATCTCCCGCGCTATCCGCTCGCCGAGATGGACGAACGAGGGGGCAAGGCGCACGAGCTTCTTGCCGGCGGGTGTCAAGGAGGCTCCCGATGGGCTCCGCTCCAACAGCGGGGCCCCGATCCGTTCCTCCAGGCTACGAATGCGCGCGCTGACCGTCGTCTGGGCCACGTTGAGATGCGAGGCCGCGATGCCGAAATGGCCCGTCGCAGCAACCTCCAGAAATGTTTTGATGACTTTCACGTCCATGGCAGATCGGCTTTTTGAAATCAGGGTGAGTAAAGAACATGCTTGAGCAGAGCAGAATAATTACCTTCCCCTTAAGGGAGAGTGTGCTCTAACCTCCGTAAGGTAGGAGTTGCCCGAGTGGCAACCTCAAAAATGTAAAAATGATACACCTTTTAATTGCAGGAGATGTGGCCATGGGCCTCTCTATTTCGCGACGCGCGGGGGAACTGCCGCATAGGGTCAGCGGCGCCCTGCATGATACTGCGGATCAGGTGAAGACCCGGTTCTCAACGGCATGGCGCTCTGCGCTCTGCACGGTCTTTCCGGGTCGCTTCGAGGAGTGCGCTCGTAAGGCGGACGGATGCCTCAAGGTTCCAGACAGCCATATTCCCGCATTCAACGAAGACGCGCGGAACGGCCCAGCGAACGAGATCAACCCTGATGCGATGTCTCCGGTCCTTGTGACGGCGGGGAGCCTCGGGGCCGGACGCCCAATCGTCAATTATTTCACCACCCTCGGCTTTGAGGTCCAGTTCACCCTGGCGCTGGAAGAGGCCATACAGGCCGCGAAGGCCGCACCGGAGGCCTGGTCTCTGGTGGCCATAGAGATCGACAGCCTCGGCGGGATCTACGAAGTCGCGGACGACCTTCTGGGATGCCGGGCGGCAGTGTCCGACGTGCCTGTGATCCTGCTCTCGGAAGACTTTTCGGTGAATGACCTCAGCCAAGAGCGCTTGCCGATCTGTGATGCCAGCCTGCAGCGCTCGAGCAACAGCGCGATGTTGATGAAGGGGGTGAAGGCCGCGATCGAGAACAACCTCGCGTGGCGCGGTCGTGCCCGGCAGCTGCACGCCCATGGTTAGCAACAACGCGAGGCGTGGACGCGCGAGGCTCTTGGAGCCGATGTGAACGCGTCCCTTTTTTTGGTGCCATCTGAGCTTTGCTCAGCCTATGGGCCAGTCAGTCAGTCCGAACGTAAATCGGATTTGTCGTCGCGCCTTTGGGGTCGTGACGGGCAGCATGGAATACGGAAACCATCATGATCGTAGGATATATTATCGCCGCTGGCGCCGGAGGCATGATTTCCGGCCTGGTGGCATTGCTGCTGGACGCCTCGTCATGGACGGCCCTGCTCTATTACGTGGGCGGGGGGATGACAGCGGTCTGCCTGCTGGCTGGTGCAGCATTGGCCCGCGCACCGCAAGCCGCCTACAGGGCTTCGCGGCAGGGGGAGATCTTACCTTCCGACGGCCGGGAGTACAGAGCGATGCGCAGACTTGCCGTCGGCGCTGATGGCTTCGGGGGGGACCTGGCTCCGGTGATCGGCGCAAGCGGCCATACCGAGATGAGCACTGCGATGTCGTGGGGAGCGGCGCGGGACCTTCCGGCCTCCGGTCCGGACGCGGATGTCTTGGTAGTGGAGATCAACCTGCCCAAAATGGACAGTGTCGTGCTTCGCCAGCAAGTCCGTGCCATGGACACCTGTGTCACAACACAGATCGTCATGCCGGCATCCCAGCCTGATCCAAGGAACATGGTCGAAACGTCTCGGACCGGCGTCAGCGGCAAGCCTTCGGGACAGGCTGTTCAGGCGTACAGGAATGCTCTCTCCCTGCCCAACTCTGCCGGTAGCGCAGGCTGAGTGGCCCCTTCGCGACGCGCAGCAAGGCTCGCGCGGGTCGCTTGGGAGCGGAAATTGCTCCACCCCAAGGACAGTCTCCAGTCCAGCCCGGCTTGAACGTATCTGCCTTGCGGCCTTGTGCACTTGACCGCATGGGAAACTTGCTGCCCGATCGCCATCCGAACCGGACTTCTTCATCCTCGATGTGTCCGATGCAGCCCCGAAGGATGACATGGTGAAGGCGCTTCGCTTAATTCACTGGGGACGGTGCGCTGAGCATCAAGAGCAGCCACCGCTTCAGCATACCCGGTACGACGCCACCGCTGGAATACGGGCAACCACACTGGCTTCAAGACGAATAGCCCCATTCGATATAGCCCAAGGATCCAGCTGCGCCAGCCGGTTTGGCGTGCGCGGTGTAGTGTCACATAGTCCAGCGCCGCGTGATAAAACGCTTCGTCGGAAATCTGGCCAAAAATTTTCTTGCGGTCAGCCTGCAGTGCCGAGCAAGCCTCTCTCGGGTGTCCCAGATCCTCTTCGGCCATGCACATCGCGCGTCCCAGATCGCCGTGCGTATGGGCCCGGGCTCCCACCGAGATCAGGACCAGATGCGCCGAGATCGGCGACTGAATGGTCTGGCGCCTGGCCATCTGGTGGTACCTGTGCCAATGCGCTGCGATATTTTCCAGAGGGTGATCCATTCGCTCAAGCACCTGGTCACGGTAGAGCTGTAGGAAATGGCAAATCACCCGATAGGCATACTCGCTGTCATCTCTTCGAGACAAGCGTGCAAGCCAGCAGCGCGTCGTGGATAGATACAACTCGGCAAACAGGTGGTGAATATGGTGCGGGTGAGAAGGGCCTGCCGCAATCAACGCCTCGGTGATCGCGTATAATTCTCGTTCGATGCCTTCGGCCTTGGCCCGCCAGTGGTTCAAATCCCCGTTTCTGGCGTGGGAGACACTCATCGATTGGTCTTCCGCTGGGCACGGAGATCGGACACGAATACAGACCCGCCTCGTGTCTTGCCTTCTGTACGCACCGCCGAAGCCAGACCGAACGCCATAGCCGGAATGAGGGTGCACAACGCAATCCAGGCGACCGCAACGAAGATCTCCTGAGCAGGTTCTCCGGACCCGCCGAATGCGGCCTGTGACTGGCCGTATCCGGTGAAGGGATTTAGCAAGTATTCACCGGCAAACGCCGCATAGGCGATCGGGATCGACAGCCAATAGGCTCTGTCCTGCGACAGCCCATGCATGCTCGGGCTCGTCCGTCGCCGGAGCTGCAGCGCAAAGCATTGAAACATCACCCAGGTGACCAGGAACCAACCAGCGTAGTTCGTCATTGGTACCCCGTGGTGCGGCCCGCCATCAATCCAGACCCAGCGGCCTTCGACAGTCGCGCGCAGCGGGTCCATTGACAGGTCCCACAACACCATCAGGAATGCTGCAAGAAACGGAGCTCGACTGGCTGTCTTGGACGTCAGTTCCACTGTCCGCCCGTCCAGCAGCAAGGTCGCCAGCGACCACGAAGCGTAGCCCATTACAAGATAGGCCGGCAGAACGAAAATCGGCACATGCCCGATGAATGGCGCCATCAGGTCGGTGTAGTGATAGCGGCCAAAGGGAAAGCCGGTGAGAACGCTGAGGGATTCGAACAACCAGCCGACCGAAAATACGGTAACCACAAAACGAAGCATCATCGGCGCGCCGTAGCGCAACACACCGTGCCGGACGACATATGCCAGCAACGCCGAGGCAACGACGGCCGGCGACAGCAATTTCACCAGTCCGCCGGGCGCGCCGGTGGCGTAGAGGGCGTTCCCAACCCAGGCCAGGATGGTGAGCGACAGCAGCCAGGCCGTACGTCGGCGCAGCCCTGTCCTGCGCGTCATGGTTGCCCCGGAATTCTGCGGAACTTGATGGCAAGCGTCTGCCGTGCGCTTGCCGTGTCACCGGGCTGCAACCAGTGTAAAATCCAGAATTGACCATCAGCCAGCACCTCGATCCGAAACCGTGACTGAAACTCCGCGGCGTGAAGCGTAACAGGAGCGCGTGACACAAGCTCCATGCGCATTGGCGTTACAGTCCCGGCATACTGGATCGTTTCCGCCAACCCATTGGCACGTACCGCGGCGCGAACCTGACTGTCACTATCGAGGACGGCACGAAGGGCAAATTCCGACCGGCCGGAGGGGACTGCGCAGAGCCCCTCAATATCCAGAACCGCCTTATCCGGGCTTTGCTTGACCTCAACCTTGCATCGGCCGTTTTGAGGCGTGCCCTCGTATCGCGTTGCGACAGCACCCGTGCCGGTCCAAGCTCCCGCCAACCCATCGGTAAGTGACACGGCCCACGCTGGAACGGCGGCAAGGACACTGAGTAACAGCATCGCGATACTGACCCGGCGAAAGCCTGGCAGCATCATGGGGCAAATCTCCGCAGCATCGCCGGCAAGACCAGCAGGTCCGAAACAAGCGCGAGAAATAGAGCGAATATCGCGAGCATTCCAAATTGTGCCACAGTTGGAAGCGTTGCGGCAAGTGTGCCGCAAAGCCCTGCCGACAGGACAATGGTCGTGACAACCAGCGCAGGCGTCACATGCTGCATAGCCGTTTCGATGCTGTCACCGGGCGATTGCGGCTCGCGTGACGCCAGTCTCAGCCGGTTCAAGACGTGGATCGTGTCGTCAACCGAAATCCCGAATGCCAGAGTAAGGGATATCCCCGCCGCAAACGTCACGCCGTGTCCGCTCAAACCCAGAGCCGCGCCCGCGATGGCCACCGGCAGCACGTTTGGCACAAGCGCCACAAGGCCCAGCCTTACGCTGCGCAGCCAGACGGCGATGATCAGACCCGAGGTCGCGATTGCGAGCAGCAGGCTCAGGCTCAATGACCGGATCATCGTTTCGCTGACAAAGGCCGACATTACATGCGGTCCGGTTGCGCGTCCGACGCGGTCCCTGAGGTCAGGCGGCAACGTTTCGACAAGCTGCCCCTCGATGGCCGAGACCAGCGCGCGGGTTTCCTCCGCACCCCCATAGTCGAAAGGGATCGACACCAGCATACGACCAGATCGTGCCCCGGTCAGAACTTCCCGCATCTGAGGACTCAAGACGCCGATGGCTTGATCAATCGACATCCCCGACGCGGCCGCGGCGTCCGCAAACGCGGCCACCGAAACCGCGTTTTCCGCTTGGGGCTTCGGCAGCGCGGCTAGCGTGGCCCGCGCTGTGACGACTGGACTATCGCGCCCGACATGCACGGGAATCTGTATCACTGCCGTCGCCCCGAAATCAGCCTCGATCTGCTTCAGGGTCGTGAGAACGGAATCGGATTGCCGCAGGTTTTCGTTCAACGAAAAGCGCGGCGCCGCCATAAAATACAATCCGGACGCCAGCACTGCGGTGCAAATCGCAATGGTCGAAACTGCGCGTGGAGCCGACAGTCCGGCAATCGGTAGAAACTGCCAGTTGAACAGCCTCGGGGTAACAGTTCGTTGCGGCGGATAAACCCGCTCAGGAGCAACAAATCTCAAAAGGGTCGTGCCAACCAGCCCATGGGCTGCAAGCACACCCAGCGCGGCCGCGATTACGGCCAGCGCCCCACCCTTGCCGACATCGGCCAGCAAAGGAGATCCCGATACGCTGAGAGACACAAAGGCAATGGCCGTCGTCAGAGACGTCAGCACGGCCGCCGGTCCGATCCGCCGAAGGGCGGACCACACCGGACTTCGCACTCTACTGAGCGTGAGTGTACGCTGCTCCAGTCCGATATGCACAGCATCCGAAAACGCCAAAGCCAGAACCAGCACCGGCAACGCGATCGAAATCACGTTTATCTCGATCCCCATCCACCCCAGCGCCCCCATGGCCCACAGCACAGCCGTTCCGGCGGAAAGCAGCGTGATCAGGGCGAGCCAGACGCTGTTCATCGCAAAGACCGCCACGATTGTGCCTAGGACGGCGCCAGTGACGTTTAGAAACAGGAAGTCCTGCATCAGCAGAACACGGGAACGCTCAAGGATGACCTGCAGGCCGCTGAGGCCAAAGGAGAGCTCCGATGCGGTCAAATACTGTTCGGCAAGGTGCCGGATGGCATCGATCTCCCCGGCCCCGCGCACTCCAAGAACAGTGATCAACGCTGCCTTGCGGTCGGCTCTCACAAAACGTGCCAGCAAGGGCTGAGCGGTCAGCGCGCGAGCCCACGCCACATCGGCTGGTCCCTCGACCGAAGCGAGGGTCACAGTTCCGCCCTGCGTGTCAGGAACAGCGAACGAGAAAGGCGACAGTACCGTCCAGGCCGGTTCGGCCAGTTGCAATTCGATCAGGAACTGTTCCACCGCGACCCTAGCGCCGGGTGAAGCAAGGTCCTGGGTCGCGACACGGATCAGCAATTCGTCAGTATCGCCGAAATCTTCGGCAAGGGCCGCATAATCCGAGTACCGGTCTGCATCGCTTTGAAATACGCGATCGAGGCCATGCCCGAATTCAAGCCGCTTCAGGCCTTGAAACGCCAAGCCATCGATCGCAAGAAGAACGATCCAGGCCAACATGAGCCCAGCCCAACGGATGCAATTCAGATGATCTACGCGCAGCTGCATGTTTCACAGAGCGTCTGATACTCGGCCTGAGAAGGCAACTCTCTCCCGCTCGTACACAACCAGCGGTTCCGTGCTCCGCAATCGTTGTCTATTGCAACACCGGATGGGCGCATACCCGGCTCACGGGCGAGTACAGGTGGCGAAAACTGCGCCACCGAACCCTTGGCGTACTATTCCGCCCCCAGCCTTAGGCGTCCCCTAGCTACGCAGATCTCGGACACTCACGCCGGTAGCGCAGGCTGAGTGACCCCTTCGCGACGCGCAGCAAGGCTCGCGCGGGTCGCTTGGCAGCGAAAAATTTCTCCAACCCAAGGACAGTCTCCAGTCCAGCCCGGCTTAAATTTTGGGGGTGTTCGCAAACCGTGTCGGTCGGCTGTGCGGACTTTACCGCCGTTCGGCGCTGTGATGCCGACGAGCGCAATAGCCAAAGCCGAATGCGCGTTGCGAAAGCCGCAAGTGTCAGGCCGCTTCGATCTCCGGCACCTGCACATTGGCGTTCTTGAGTTGTCGCGCCATGATTTCCGTGAAGGGCAAGGTCGGGTTCGCTTCGGCAAGCATGCCCACCTTCATCCAGAATTCGGCCTGCGCGTTGATCGAACGGCACATGACCGAACTGGACTTGCGCAACTCCTCATGCAGGTCGTCCCCAATTTTCACGATGCCCATCGACGCATCTCCTGTTCGGATATATAGAACATATACGAATCGTATATACCCATGTTCCGGCCACGGTCAATCCGATCCGGTTGCCACAACGCAGAGGACGCATGATGGACAGCTATATCAACGTGCCCGTCGCACCAAAGGCGCATCCGGCCCGCCGAACTGAAGCAATCAAGCTCTACGGGCCGGATGCGTTCGAGGGGATGCGCCGCGCGGGCACCTTGACCGCAAAATGTCTGGACGGCGTGTCCGATCTTGTTCGCGACGGCACCGCCCTGGCGCAGATCGATGCCTTCGTTCGCGACTTCGCGGCTGCCCATGAGGCAGCGCCCGCGACACTGGGCTATCAGGGCTATCAATACGCCTGCTGCACCTCGGTCAACCATGTGGTGTGTCATGGCTTCCCGAACGAGAAGAAGTTGCGTGACGGCGATATCGTCAATGTCGACGTCACGCTGATCCATAACGGGTGGTATGGCGATTCAAGTCGGATGTATGTGGCCGGGACACCGAAACGCGCAGCTGAGCGCCTTATCCAGATCGCGCATGAGGCGATGATGCGCGGGATCTCGGCTGTGCGACCGGGTGCGCGCTTGGGGGATATCGGTCACGCGATTCAGACATATGCACATTCCGAACGCTGTTCCGTGGTCCGAGACTTCTGCGGTCACGGCATAGGCCAGGTCTTTCACGATTCGCCAAACATCCTGAATTTCGGTCAAGCAGGCTCAGGCCCGGAACTGCGGGAGGGCATGATCTTCACCGTCGAGCCGATGATCAACCTGGGACGCGCC
The DNA here is from genome assembly GCF_034669605.1 of Leisingera sp. Classification (GTDB taxonomy): domain Bacteria; phylum Pseudomonadota; class Alphaproteobacteria; order Rhodobacterales; family Rhodobacteraceae; genus Leisingera. The sequence goes on along the minus strand of NZ_JAXMOX010000120.1, from coordinate 1,647 downwards.
GACGTGAAGATGCTTGCAGACGACTGGACAGCAGTGACGCGGGACAAGTCCCTTTCGGCGCAGTTCGAGCACTCGATCGGCGTGACATCGGACGGTTTCGAGATCTTCACCCTCTCGCCCACGGGACGTCATGCGCCCGGGGTCACGCTTCAAACCGTGCCTGCATAGCGGACCTTCGACGCTACTGCGGCACTCGGTCCAATCCGGGGCTCTGAGCGCACATTTGCCTGCCATGGCGGCGCGTCATGAGACTCCAATGACGTCCACCGGTCGCAGCCCTGCCAGCCAGCCTATATGCCGCGCGCGGTGAGCCGGGCCCTACCGCCACACCGCGCGGTGTCCGAGTGCGCAGCGGCGTGTCACAAGCCGCTAACGTCGGTCCAGTTGCCGTTCTTCCGGATGATCTCGATGATCTGTTGATACTGGCTGCCTTCCCGGAAGGTCGGGTAAGGCTCGACACTCTCGCCGGCGATGTCCTTCACGAAGAGCCGCGCGAGGTAGTGCCAGCACTGCTCGGTCTCGCCTTTCACGTCCGGAACCTGGGCCTCGATATCGGCCGGCAGGGCCTGCTCACGCCACTCCTGGCCATCGTTGAGATAGAGTGCGCCGCTGCCGTAATGCCCCTTGATGTAGATCGCGCCCTCGGTGCCGTAGACCACGATGTGATCCTCGTGGAACCGCGGCACCAGACCGCCGTGCTTGAACAGCACCGAAACCGGCTTGGCGGCCATCGGGCTCTCGAGCTGGGCCATCACGGTGTAGGACCATTCGACATTGCTCTCGCCCCACTTGAGCGAGGGATCGTCCAGATCCTTCGGAATGAAGCTTCGCCGCGTGGCGAAGTTGTGCACGCCCTCGACGATCGGCGCGCGCCCGAGGTCGTCGCGCACCTCGCCTGCGACGTTCAGGATCGTCTCGCCCACCAGCGTGCAGGCAATCGACAGGGTATGCGTGAAATTGTTGTTGAGCCGGCCGCCGCCGTCCTCCTTGCGATGTGACCAGCCGAAAGGGATGTCCCGCTCGAGGTTGAAATGCGAGATGCATTCGATCTCGGTCGGCTCACCAATGGCCCCCTCGGCCACCAGCCGCTTGGCATGCAGCACCCCCGGCGCATAGCGAAAGCTCGCGGCATAGGCGGTCTTCACGCCCTTTGCCTCGGCCAGTTCATTCAGTTCGACCGCCGTATCGGCGCGGTCGGTCATCGGCTTGTCGCAGAACACGTGACAGCCGGCGGCGATGGCCTGCTTGATCGGCTCGTAATGCGCGCCACCCGGCGTGGCGATCGACACAATATCCGGCTTGCAGTCGTCCAGCGCCTGCTGCCAGTCGGTGCCGGCATAGGGAATACCCATCTTTTCAGCCACTTGGGCAACGACTTCTGGCGTTCGACCGACGATTCCGGAGATCTCGGCACCCGCTGCCCGAAAGGCCTCGACATGGCCTTGGCCGGCAAAACCGGTTCCCGCAATCAGAACTTTCAATCTGCGACTCACTTCCGCCCCACCCCTTTTAGACGACTAGTATTCTAGTCTGCGGAGAGATGGCTGGCAATCTAAAATTGTTGCACGCACCGAGCCACTTTTCGCCGGACCGATGGGGCGGGTCAAAACGCCTTCGAATGGTCCACGGCGCCGGATCGCGCCCCGA
>NZ_JAXMOX010000119.1:0-14567 GCF_034669605.1 Leisingera sp. | reverse complement strand
CATCAGGGCCAGCGGTCGAACGTGCCGCGCAAATAGGCCGGACAAATGACCGCTACGCATAAAGATCAAAATCACAAAGAAAACCCTTGCAAAACAGGAGCTGTCCACAAATGACAAAGCCGGGCAGACTTGTATATCTCCTTCATACGCTCAAACAGCAGTATTTCAGCTCCATATAATCCTCGATCCCATATTTTGATCCTTCACGGCCAAGACCTGACTGCTTGACCCCGCCAAAAGGTGCTACTTCGGTAGAGATCAAACCAGTGTTAACGCCTACCATTCCGTATTCAAGCTCCTCCATGACCCGATAGATCCGGCTCAGGTCGCGGCTGTAGAAATACGACGCCAGGCCAAACTCGGTGTCATTGGCTGCGTTCAGTACCTCCTCCACTTCCGAAAACCGGAAAACAGGCGCCAACGGGCCAAAGGTCTCTTCTCGTGCCACCGCCATCTCTTGGGTTACCCCGGCAATCACCGTCGGCTGGAAGAAGGTGCCCCCAAGATCATGCCGCTTGCCGCCGGCGGTCACCTGCCCACCCTTGGAAACGGCATCGCTGATGTGTTCACCCACTTTTTCCACCGCAGCCTCGCTGATCAGCGGCCCAATGGCAGTGCCTTCAGCAAAACCGTCGCCAACCGGAAGGGCCGCTACGGCCGCTGAGAGCTTCTCCACAAAGGCATCATGAACGGCATCCTGCACATATATCCGGTTGGTGCAGACACATGTCTGGCCGGCATTGCGGAATTTCGAGATCAGCGCGCCTTCGACGGCAGCATCCAGATCGGCATCATCGAACACGATGAAAGGCGCGTTTCCGCCCAGTTCCAGCGACAGCTTCTTGATCTGTGCCGCGCCCTGGCGCATCAGGATGCTGCCAACATTGGTGGATCCAGTAAAACTGATTTTCCGCATCGCCGGGTTTTCGCAGAATTCCAGCCCGATACCCTTACTGTCGGTCGATGGCAGCACCGAGAAAATACCCGCAGGAATGCCTGCTTCCTCAGCCAGCTTGGCGATTGCCAGCGCTGACAAGGGGGTCTCGCTGGCAGGCCGGACGACCATGGCGCAACCCGCCGCCAGCGCCGGACCAGCCTTGCGGGTGATCATTGCGTTGGGAAAATTCCAGGGCGTGATCGCGCCGACCACGCCCACCGGCTGTTTCAACACCATGATACGCTTGTCGCGCTGATGGCCGGGGATGGTGTCGCCATAAACCCGCTTGGCCTCTTCCGCGAACCATTCGATGAAGCTGGCGCCATACATGATCTCGCCCTTTGCTTCGCTGAGCGGTTTGCCCATTTCGGCGGTCAGGATCGCGGCCAGGTCGCCAGCATGAGCAACCATCAAGTCGAACCACTTGCGCAGAACTGTTGCGCGTTCTTTGCCGGTATACTGCGCCCAGTTCTTTTGCGCGGCCTTTGCCGCGTCAATGGCCGCCCTGGCGTCTTCGACCGTGCAATCGGCCACCTCGGCCAGCACTTCGCCGGTGGACGGATTGTGCACCGGGAAACGGGTGCTGCGTCCCTGCCATTCGCCATTCAGATAGGCGTCCTGCAGCAACAGATCGGGACGGGAGAGTGAGAACATTTCTGAGTACTCCAGTTCAGTTGAGAAAGGTGCGGGATTCCCCCGGCCCGGTTTCGTATTGGCCGTCAGCCGGATCAGGCGTGCAGGTCGCCATCCATGGCGGTGCCGTCCGGTGCGCTCTCGGCCGCACCAGAGACCGCAGCCGGATCTTCCAGGAGCGATTTGATCACCCCCCAGGCCATCATCACCACCAGGACCGAGATCGGCAGCGCAGCGGCAATTGCCGCGGTCTGCAGCGCCGACAGCCCGCCGGCCATCAGCAGCACCGCCGCCACCAGCCCCTGTGCCGCGCCCCAGATGATCCGGTGGATCTTGGGCGGATGCGCGTTGCCCATCGACAGGATCGTTGTGACCACCAGCGTGCCGGAGTCCGAGCTGGTAATGAACCAGGTGGCCAGCAGAAAGGTGGTCAGCGCCGAGATCGCCCAGGCGAGCGTGCCGCCGTCTGCCAGCAGGTCGATAGTGCCGAACAGGGTGCCGCCCAGGTTCCAGCTGTTGACCATGGCGATCAGCCCCGCGGTGCCGGCGCCGCCCTCGGCGTTCAGCTCCAGGAACAATGCGTTGCCGCCGAACACCGAGATCCAGATGAATGCCATCGTGGTCGGCACCAGCATGGCACCGAACATGAACTCGCGGATGGTGCGGCCCTTGGAAATGCGGGCGATGAACATGCCCACAAAGGGCGCCCAGCTCAGCCACCAGCCCCAGTAGAAAATGGTCCAGCCCCCCTGCCAGGCGACATCTCCCGGTGCCGATGCGGTCCAGAAGCCCATCGACAAGAACTGCGTCACGTAATCGCCGGTCGCGTTCAGGAAGAAGCCGGCCAGCCACTGGGTCGGTCCGGCGATCACAAAGAACAGGATCAGGGCGATGGTCAGCACGACGTTCCACTCCGACAGGATCTTGATGCCTCGGCCGATGCCGGAGACCGCCGACAAGGTCGCCACGACAGAGATGATAATGACCAGCACGACCTGGGTGCTCACGCCCGGATCAACGCCGAACAGCACATTCAGGCCATGGGCCATCTGGTTCACCCCCAGCCCCATCGAGGTGGCGATGCCGAAGACGGTCCCGAACACGGCCAGCAGGTCGGCCGCATGGCCCGCCGGGCCATAGATCCGCTCGCCCAGCACCGGGTACAGCGCCGATCGGAAAGTGAGCGGCAGCTTCTTGCGGAAGGCAAAATAGCCAAGCGCCAGACCGGTCAGCGTGTAGATCGCCCAACCGTGCAGCCCCCAGTGGAAGTTGGTCACGCGCACCGCATCCACGGCCCGCTCAAGGCTCATGCCGGTATGTCCCGAGGCATCGGCAAACGGGTTGTTGGGATAGCCCCAGCCCGCTGACGTGTCGAAATAGAACAGCGGCTCCGCGACGCCGAAGAACATAATGCCGATCGACACCGACGCCGAAAACAGCATGGCAAACCAGGAGAAGCGGCTAAATTCCGGCCTAGAATCATCATCCCCGAGGCGGATCGAGCCGAAGCGGCTGAACATCAGGAACAGGCAGGCAAACAGAATAATGATGACCGAGCTGATGTAGTACCAGCTGAGCGCGCCTTCGACCCAGGAGCGGATGCCGCCAAAGATCTTGCCCGCGTAGTCCACGTTCAGGATGGTGAACACCACAAAGGCAGCAATCATTGCCTTAGAAGCGATGCTCATGCCGTTGTGCAGTCCTTTGAATGGCCCTTGTCCGGCGACCAGCAGGCCCCCGGGACCGGGTTTGTCGTTTCTCGCCATGGTTTCCTCCCTTAGGCAACGACCGCGTGTGTCCGGCCGCGCGCAAGCGCAGCCGGTGGTGTAAATGTCCTCCGATGGGGTTAGTCCGGCCCTACCGCATGACGAAGGGATCCGGGATCGGATCGTCCGATGTGCGCAGCCAGACCGCCTTGACCTTGGTATAATCCAGAGCCGCCTGCAGGCCGCCCTCGCGGCCGTGGCCAGACAGGCCGTGGCCGCCAAAAGGGGCAATCGGGCTCACGGCGCGGTAGGTATTGACCCAAACGATGCCCGCGCGGATGCCGCGGATCATCCGGTGCGCGCGGGTGAGATCGCGGGTGAAGACGCCGGAGGCCAAGCCAAAAGCGGTCGTGTTGGCAATCTCCAGGGCCTCGGCCTCGGTCTCAAACTCTACCACTGACAAAACAGGGCCGAAGAATTCGTTCGACAGGCAGGGGGCGTCCGGCGCGTCCGAGCAGTCCAGAACCGTCGGCGGGAAAAAGAAGCCCTCCCCTTCCGGCACGGTGCCGCCGGTGACCAGCTTGGCCCCCGCCTTCACCGACGCCTCGATCAGGTGCACCGCATGGTCGCGCTGTTTAAGAGTGCAGAGCGGCCCGACTTCGGTCGCCATGTCATCCGGCGCGCCAATGACCACCGCTTCGGCTTTCTCTTTCAGCCGCGCAAGGAAGGCGTCCTTGATGCCCTTCTGGATCACCAGCCGCGATCCTGCGACACAGCTTTGCCCGGTCGCAGCAAAGATCCCCGAGACCTGCGCATTCACCGCGCTTTCCAGATCGGCGTCGTCAAACACAATGAAGGGCCACTTACCGCCCAGCTCCAGCGAGGTGGAGGCGAGGTTTTCCGCGGAATTGCGCACGATATGGCGGGCGGTCTCCGGCCCGCCGGTGAAGGCCACATGAGCGACCGAAGCGTGGCTGGTCAGCGCAGCACCCGCCTCCGGCCCGCCGGTGATCACGTTCAAAGCGCCGGGTGGAAAGCCGGCCTGGTCAAAGATCCGGGCGAATTCCAGCATAGGTGCCGGGCCTTCCTCCGAGGCTTTCAGCACCACCGTGCAGCCCGCCGCCAGCGCCGGGCCGATTTTCACCGCCGACAGGAACAGCTGCGAATTCCACGGCACGATGGCGGCCACCACCCCCACCGGTTCGCGCCGCAGCCAGACCTCCATGTCCGGCTTGTCGATCGGCAAATGCGCGCCTTCGATCTTGTCGGCAAGGCCGGCATAGTAGCGGTAGTATTCCGCCACATAGGCGATCTGGGCCGAGGTCTCGCGGATGATCTTGCCGGTGTCGCGGGTTTCCAGCTCCGCCAGCCTCGGGGCGTTTTCCGCCACCAGATCGGCTAGCCGCATCAGCAGCTTGCCGCGCTGAGTGGCGGTCATACCCGCCCATTCGCTGGAGAAAAACGCAGCTTCTGCTGCCCTTACCGCCCGGTCTACATCCGCCGCCGAAGCGGCAGGCATCTGCGCCCAGGGATTGCCGGTGGCAGGGTCAAGGCTTGCGAAGGTGGCGCCCGCTTCCTCGAAGGCGCCCCCGATATAGTGCTGGAAAGTCTGCATTTTCGGTTTCCTCACTGAAACGCTGGCATGACGTCGGTGATGAACCGCTCAAGCGAGGCCTTCTTGCGCTCGAAACTCATGCTGGAGTCGATCCAGAACGAGTATTCATCATACCCCAGCGCCTCGTATTTCTTCAGCCGTTCGATCACCTCCGCGGGTTCGCCGATCACCAGATCACGCTCCATCGCTTCGGGGCTGTAGAAGGGGTGCTCGGCAATCTCCTCGTCACTCAGCGGGTCGATCAGGCCCTGGCGGATCTCGCGCTTGTTCATGAACCAGGCCCCGAAGTAGCAGAAGAAGCGGTTGAGCTCCTCCGCCCCGCGCTTCACATCCTCGGCGCTGTCCGCGACATAGGTGTGCTGCAGCAGCATGATCTTGGGCCGCGGCACATCGGCGTGCTTGGCACAGGCATCGTTGAACTTGCCCATCAGGTCAGTGATTTCCTCATCACCCTTCCACAGCGGCGTCACCTGCACATTGCAGCCATTGGCCACGGCGAACTCGTGGCTGTTGGGATCGCGCGCCGCGATCCAGATCGGCGGACCGTTCTCTTGCACTGGTTTCGGGGAAGACGTGGTTTTCGGGAAGGAATGTAACTCCCCCTCCTGCGCATAGTCGCCCTGCCACAGGCCCTGCACCGCCGGGATCAGCTCACGCATCCGCTGGCCCGCCTCCCAGGCGTCCATGCCGGGCATCATGCGCTCGTATTCAAACGAATAGGCGCCCCGGGCGATGCCCAGGTCCAGGCGGCCTTCGGTGATAATATCGGTCATCGCCGCCTCGCCCGCCAGCCGGATCGGATGCCAGAACGGCGCAATTACCGTGCCCGTGCCCAGCCGCACGTGCTTGGTGTGCCGCGCCACGTCAATCAGGTTCAGAAACGGGTTCGGCGAGATGGTGAAGTTCATCCCGTGGTGTTCGCCGGTCCAAACCGCATGCATGCCGCCGTCGTCGGCAATTTTGCACAGCTGGATGAACTCGTCATACAGCCGCTTCTGATCGTCAGATTCGGAAATCCGCTCCATATGCGCAAAGAGGGAAAATTTCATGCGCCCTTGCTCCCTGTCGCCACGGGGCGGACCTGCCCGGTGGTTTGATTGCCATAATACACCCCGAAATTGCCCATCCGGGCTTCACTGGCGAACCGTTCCAGCATGGTGCACATCGCCGCGTCGGCAATGTCCATCAGCGTGGATTGGGTCAGCGGTGTGAAAACGCCCTTGGCCGGTGTGCCGCCGGCCGATTGGCACAGGAACGAGATGTGCTGATGTTCGCGCGCTTTGTCTTCGTAGACGGAATAGATAAAACCGGGTTCGGCCTCGACGCCGGTGTCCGCGATCAGCCGGGCAAGCGCCGCCGAGGCGCCCTCCTTTCCGACCCCGGTTTCCGGCAGCGTCAGCTTGCCCTGATCGTTGCCCATGAGCAGCACCTTGCCCTCATGCTCGATCAGGGCAGAGACGATCAGCTTGGCGCCCTGGCTGAGGGCCTCGGCCTCGGCAGCGGCTGTCACATAGGCGCCGCGGGCATAGCCGAGACCCGGCGCAGGCGAGGTTTCAAACGCCTCGACCCGTCCGATCAGGATCAGGTGGTCGCCCGCCTCCACCCGGTTGTGCATGGAACAGTCGAACCAGGCGGAGACACCCTCGAACACCGGGCTGCCCTGCGGCCCCTGCTGCCAGCTGACGGCGGCAAAACGGTCCTCGACCGGGCGGGCGAAAGTGTTGGAGACGTCCTTCTGGTCCTCCGCCAGCACATTGACGGCAAAGCCCTCGGCCTGCTCGAACGCGGCGTAGTTGCTGGAGGAGTTGGCGATGCACACCAGTACCAGAGGCGGGTCCAGCGACACTGAGGTGAAGGAGTTGGCAGTAAAGCCGATCGGGTTTCCGTCCGGATCGTGCGTTGTCACCACGGTGACGCCGGTCATGAAGGTGCCGAAGGCGTTTCGCAGGGCGCGCGGGTCGATCTCGCTCATGTCGTTGCTCCTTCGGTGTTCAGCCAGTCGTGCAGGGCCGCGTTGACCTCTGCGGGGGCAGTCAGGTTGACCATATGCCGGTGGCCTTCGATGACAACCGCCCTGCCCTGCGGCGCGGCATCCGCCATGGCTTGCGCCATCGCGGGTGTCGAGTTCGGATCGCCATCGCCGGTCAGCGCCAGCAGCGGGCAACGGATACCGCCGAACCCATCGGCATAGGTGCTGTCGCCGCGGGCAAAGGCGGTATAGGCGGCGGCGTAACCCGCCAGGTCCACGCCCGACAGCCATTCGGCCACCTGCGCCCGTGCCGCCTGGTCAGCCTCACTCTCCCCGAACCATCGCGCCAGCGGTGTTTCCAGATCAAAGCTGCCAGCGCGGATTTCGGCAGCGCGCGCTTCAACCGCGGCCCTGGCCTCCGCCGATCGCCGGAACACCCCATTCAACAACGCCACCCGGGCCACGTTCTCAGGATGGCTGGCGGCATAACCACCGGCAATCAGCGCCCCCATGGAGTGACCCGCGAGATACACTGGGCCAAGGTCCAGCGCTTGGATCACCGCGTGCAACCAGGCCACGTAATCCGGCAGTTCTGCCGCTTCGGGCAACAGGTCACTGCCACCATGACCGGGCAAATCCAGTGCGATCACCTCATGGGTTCCAGAAAGCGCAGTGATCTGCGGCGCCCAGGCCGCCGATTGCATCCCCACTCCATGGAGCAGCACAACAGGCGCACCCTGCCCTGACCGCTGGCAGGTGACAGCCCCGAAAGGCTTAGACAGCTGCAGGGTTGTCAGCGTCATGGCCCAGCTCCTTCAAATCCTGGTAGCGGTCCCCGATGCGGTGATGCGGCCGACCGCCGATGGAGGCTCCCAACGCGATCACAATCTCGTCCGGCGCCGGCGCGTCCGCGACGGACAACTGGATGGTCAGGTAATGGCTGCGCCGCCCGCCGTCGTTCTTGTCCATCAGCGGAATTTGCAGCGAGGCATTGACAGGCCCGCGGGTGTTGGTGAAGGCCAGATAAGACTTCGCCCCCACCGCCTCGCGGAAGTGGTTGCCAAACCGCAGGGTGTGGATGAGAGCAGAGGCATGCTCCACCTCGCCACTGACCCCGACGATGGCGGATTTCCCGTAGCCCTCGACCTTGTCGCCGCCGCCTGCAGCCTCCAGGATCATCGCGGTCAACTTCTCTCCCAGCCCCGGCGCGCAGTCATGGATTGCCGGACGCAGATCCTCGACAAAGCCCTGCCCTGCCCAGGGATTTTTGATCACCGCCACCGCAGCAATCATCTTGAGCGGGGTTTCCGCTGCCTTGCCGCCCTCAATCAGGGTCTCTTCGACATGCAGTAGCGTCTTTCGGATTTCGGCGGGCATGGGCAGATCTTTCCTGTTTGATTCCATTTTGCGTAATATGGTATACCATCATATAGTATGTCAACGCACACTTGTTCCACCCTGTCCCTGTTGCTATTGGATGCAATATGACCAACCCCATCATGAGCAAAATAGACCACCACCCGCAGACCCTGCGCGATATCGTGCAGGAACGGATGCGCGAGGCTATTGTCTCCGGAAAGTTTGCCCCCGGTGAACGGCTGGTGGAGCGCCCTCTGTGCGAGCAGCTCGGCGTCAGCCGCACCGTCGTGCGCGAAACCATCCGCTACCTGGAGGCGGAGGGGTTGGTGGAAATCCTGCCCGGCAAAGGGCCGATCGTGGCGCAACTGGGGTGGGAAGACGCACGGCAGATCTACGACATCCGCCAGATGCTGGAGACCGCCGCCGCCACCGAATGCGCCCGCAACATCACGCCGCAGCTGGCGGAAATGCTGAACTCCGCGCTGCGCAGGCTGCAAGAGGCCGTTGCGGCAGGTGTTCCCGGTCCGATGCTGAACGCCACGACCGAGTTCTACCGGATCATCTTCGAAGGCGCCGGCCACAACGTGGCCTGGGAAATCGTCCAGCGTCTGAACGGCCGCATCAGCCGGCTGCGGGCGGTGACGCTCTCGACCGCAGAGCGGCGAAAACCCGGCCCCGCCCATATGCAGGATATCTGCAAGGCTATCACGTCAGGCAACGCCGAGGCCGCCAGAGCCGCAGTCCAGAGCCACCTGACGGAAGCGGCCGCTGTTGCCAAGCGGACGCTCAACCAGGAAGAGGCCAAAACTAGCAATGCCTAAAGCCTATTGGATCGCCAACGTAACAATCACGGACCCCGACCGTTACAGCGGATACCAAGCCGCTGCCCCGGCGGCATTCGCGGATTTTGGGGCACGATTTCTAGCAAGGGGTGAAGCGGAAACTCTTGAAGGCCGCGACTGGCAGCGAAGAGTGATCATCGAATTCGATAGTCTGAAGCAAGCCCGCGCCTGCTACAACTCCCCGGCTTACCGCTCGGCAAGAGCCGAACGCGCAGGTGCTTGCGTTGCAGACATTGCTATCATTGAGGGCTTGAATTGAGTGTACCTTCAAAGAAAATACGGGCGTAAAGGGTCCGGCAAACATTTGGAGCGGTACCGTTGAGGTCCCAGGCCATTAACTTGGCTGGTGCCACCGCGCTCAATACCTCGCCTTAGGTCGAGGGTGATAGTGCAACGCATTCATACTGTTTGCAGGAGACGAGAAAGAAAAGCCGGGCGGCTTGAATGTTTGCTCTAATCAGAGTCCCAACGGGCGATTTCGATTTGAAGATGTTAGAAGTCTCTTGTTGCCGTCCGGACTATTCGCTCCATAGCGCTGCGACACGGAAAGCGTGCTGATCATCGTACAGCCAGGTGACAATCTGTATACCTTTCGAAAGCCCGCTCCCTTCGCAACGATTGCCATTGTCAGCCTGACCGAAATTATCAAAAATCCGCCAGAACAAAGCCAGATTGAAGCCGTATCCGAGGCAGCAGCACGTATATCAGCCAGGCTTGGACCAGAGCATTCAGCACCTACCCCTCCTGATCGACGACCCGCCAAAGCCAATGCTCGCTCCCCCGATTGACATGACAACATCGTCCAGATGCCAATTTCTGCCGAGCTGCCAGCTGACCGGCCGCAATTGTTGTTGCGCGTTTTCTTCCTAACTTTTCAGCCTGGGCCCACATTTTCTGATGCGATACGATGATACCCAGCTTAGCAAGAAGATCCTCTACCATCCGAAGGCTGCGCAGAAACCGGAAGTACAGCCAGACAGCGCAAGCAATCACTTCGGGCGGGCAACGGTTGCCGCGACAGAGGCAGGCGTCGGTCATGCCGCCACTTCGCACTTTTTTGCGGGCAGCCGCATTAACTTTATAGCCCCTCCCGCGACGCTACTTCCTCAATGCAGGCAGCCCCACGCCAGTGGACTGGAAACCGCCGTCCGAAGCGATCGTCTGCCCGGTCACGTAGCTGGCCTTGTCCGAACACAGGAAGACGATCACCGATGCGATTTCATCCTCCGACCCGTAGCGGTTCAGGGGGATAGCGTCGTGATAGGCATCGATGATTTCTTGGCTGTGCACGGCCATTGCGAGCTTGGTCCGCACCGGTCCGGGCGCCACGCAGTTTGCGCGTACACCGTGTTCCCCCAGCTCTGCCGCCTGCTGCTGCGTCAGGTGGATCACCGCTGCCTTCGAGGTGCCATAGGCCACCCGCAGGGTTGAGGCTCGCAGCCCCGAGATCGAGGCGATATTGACGATCGCCCCCGCGGTTTCCTTCAGATGCGGGATCGCCGCCTGGCTGCACAGGAACACGCCGTCAAGGTTGGTCTCCATCACCCGCCGCCATCGGTCGAAGCCGGTCTCCTCGATTGGTCCGAAATCAGCCACGCCCGCATTGTTCACCAATGCATCGATCCGGCCAAAGTGTTCCGCGCATTCCGCCATCATCGCCGCCACCTGATCCGGCTGCGACACATCGCAAACAACCGGCAGCACATTTTTCAGCTGCGCCACTTCCGCCATCAGCGCCTCGCCGTCGCGGTCGATCATCGCAACCTGCCGCCCCTCGGCAAGAAACTGTTTGGCGGCAGCCAGCCCGATACCGCGGGCTGCACCGGTGACAATCACGGTTTTTCTGGTCATTGCAAATTCCTCAGTTGGCAGGGCCGGACAGGCCGATGGACAGTTGCGGGAACAGCCCGATTACCGCCAGCCCCAAGAGGCAGAACAGCAGGAAGGGCATCGCCCCCCGCGCGACCCGTTCAATGGGCAGCCGGGTGACATTGGCAGCGACATACAGGTTGATGCCGACCGGCGGGGTGATCAGCCCGATGGCCAGGTTGACCATCACCAGCACCCCGAACCAGACCGGATCCCAGCCCAGTTCGCGGGCCACCGGCATCAGGATCGGCAGGCAGATGAACATTACCGTGACCGCATCCATGAACATGCCCGCAACCAGCAGGATCAGCATGATCACCAGCAGGATGACCCATTCATTGCCGCTCAGCCCCAAGAGCACCCCGGAATAGCTGCCAATCAGATCCTCCACCGTGACCACCCAGCCAAAGAGGCTGGCATAGGCCACTACCAGCATCACCGTGGCAGAGGATGCGGCAGCATCGCACAGCGAATTGTAGAGCCCGGCAATGGTCAGCGTCCGGTAGACCAGCCCGCCGACCAGCAGCGCATAGACCGTGGCTACCAGCGCCGCTTCGGTCGGGGTGAAGACACCGGAGTAGATGCCGCCCAGGATCACCACAGGGGTCATCAGCCCCCAGAAACTATCCTTGAACGACAGCCACAGCCGCAGCGCATAGGGCCGGTCCGCATGCGGCGCCGGGCTAAGCGCCTGCAGCGAGGGCGCATCGCCACGACGCTTGGCCAGCGGCAGCGTCAGCAGCATCATTAGTCCCATGAAAAGCCCGGGCAGGATCGCCGCCAGGAACAGGTGCGAGATCGAGGTCTCGGCGATCACCCCGTAGATCACCAGCCCGATCGACGGCGGGATCACGATCGACAGCGCGGCGCCGGTGCAAACCAGCCCGGCGGCATAGGCGCGGGGATAGCCGTCTTCCTCCATGCCCTTGATGATCATCGGCCCGATCGCTGCGACCGAAGCCGGACCGGATCCGCTCACCGCGCCCCAGAATAGGCAGACGGCAGTGCCGACGATGCCCATGCCGCCCGGCATCGAGCCGATCAGCACCCGGAAGAAGCGGATCATCCGCTCGGCAATGCCCAGCGAGCCCATCAGCGTACCCGCCAAGATGAAGAAGGGGATCGCCAGCAGCGAGAATTTGGTGATACCGGTGGCGATCAAATCGCCTGCCAGTTCCAGCCCGAAACCGATCTGCCACATGGCGTAAAGCGCTGACAGCCCCAGCGACATCGCCACCGGCACCCGCAGCGCCAGCAGCAGGAAGAACAGGATCACCATTTCGGTGCCGGCCGGCAGGCCGGGGATCAGGTCAGACATCGGTGATCACCTCACGCTCATCGCCCGTCACCCAGACCTCCCAGGCATGCTGCAGGTAGCGCACCAGCACCAGCGCAAAGCCAAAGGGCACCGCGGCCTGGTAGTACCAGGCTGGAACGCCGAGACCGTAGGAGCGCAGCCCGTTGCTGATCAGGTTCGCCACCGCCTGCCACGAAAACCACGCCGACAGCGCCAGCAGAAGCGCCGCGGTCAGCACCGACAGCACGAACACCGCGCGGCGCAGCACCGTCGGCAGCAGGTCGTAAACCAGCCCGACCGCCAGATGCTCGCCACGCCGTGCCGCAATGGCGGCACCGAACACGGTCAGCAGCAGAAAGCCGCTGGTCAGCAGTTCCTCGGTTGCGGCAAGCGAATAGCTGGTGCCGTAGCGCACCACCACATTAGCAAAGCCGAGCAGGGTCATGGCAAGAAAGATCACCGCGCAGATGATCTTCTCGGCCTCGCGCAGGATGAAGGACATCCCCTACTCCTTTGGTCTGAAGATCACTGCGGGCCGTCCGTATGGGACGCCCCGCAGCCTTGGGCTGAATTATTCGGCGCCGCTGATGGCGTCTTCAAAGGCCTGGACCAGCTCCGGACCGACTTTCGCCGCCCATTCGTCATAGGCGGGCTGGGTTGCAGCCTTGAAGGCGGCCAGTTCCTCGGCCGTGGGCTCATAGACCTCCATGCCCTTTTCGCGGAGGAAATCGATGCCCGAAGCCGTCGCATCGCGCGAGATCTGGCGCTGGTAGGCCATTGCCTCATCCGCCGCCGCCTTCAGCTTGGCCTGAATCTCCGCATCATAGCTGTCCCATTTCTTCTGGCTGATGCCGATGAAGATTGGGTCGTATGAATAGTGCCAGGTGGTCAGGTATTTCTGCACCTCGTAGACCTGCTGCGGGATGATCACCGCGCCGATCGGGTTTTCCTGGCCGTCCACCACACCCTGCTGCAGCGCGGTCAGGGTTTCGCTCCACTGCATCTGCTGCGGGTTGGCGCCCAGTGCGTTCATCACGTCGATATACATCGGCCCCGCGACCCGCATGTTCAGGCCCTTCATGTCCTCGGGGGTCTTTACCGGGCGGCTGTTGTTGGTCACCTCGCGGAAACCATTCTCGCCCCAGGCCAGCACGATGATGCCCTTTTCCTTGAGGATGGCTGCCAGCTTTTCCCCCGGTGCACCCTGGGTGGTGGCATCCACCTGATCATAGTCCGAATAAAGATAGGGCAGCGAGAATACCGCCATCTCCGGCACGAGCGGGGTGACGTTGATCGCCGAGGTCACCACCAGATCCAGCGCCCCTCGGCCGGTCATCTCGGCCTGTCGCATCTGGTCGCCGCCTGCCAGCTGGGCATTGGGGAAGATCCGCACGCTGATATCACCGCCGGTCGCATCCGCGATCAGCTCGGCGAATTTCTCCGCTCCCTTGTGCCAGGTGGTGGTGTCGCCGGTGTTGTGCGACAGGCGCAGGGTTTCGGCCGAGGCTGCCGCCGCCATCACCGCCCCCGCCAGGGCGGTTGCCAGCACAGTTTTGCCCAGTTTCGAAATTGTCATCTTGCTCTCCCAGATTTCGGACCGGTCCAACCCAGCCGCACTGGGCTCCTCGGTCCGGTCATAGATCCATATAATGGACCGACTGAAGATCCACATTATGGAACACGTTCACTGTCACGATTTTATTGCCACGATCAAGAAGAACTTGCAATATTCCTAAATACCCAAATGATGGGCGGTAACTTACGAACCCGGGGATGAGGAGAGGGCCGAACAGGTCCACATAATGGAACACTCTAAGGGCGATAGCAGCGCAGCCGCACTGGCCGGCAGCCAGACCGTGGACCGGGCACTGGCCTTGCTCGGCATGGTCGGGCGGCGGCCCTCCGAGGGCGCAAGCCTCAGCGAACTGGTCGCCGAAAGCGGCCTCAACAAGCCCACCGTGCGGCGGCTGCTGCTGGCGCTCATCCGCAACGGGATGGTCGAGCAGAACGAGCAGACGCGGCGCTACTTCCTTGGTGAAGAAGCTTATATTCTCGGGACTTTTGCCGCCCACCGGCACGGACTGCTGGAACTCTCCTACGAGACCCTGGCGCGGCTCGCGGCGGAGACAGGCGATGCGGCCTTCCTGTCAGTCAGGCGCGGCTTCTCCGCTCTCTGCCTGCACCGCGAGGAGGGCACCTACCCGATCCGTACCTTTGCGCTGATGACCGGGCGGCTGCACCCGCTAGGCGTCGGCGCAGGCTCGCTGGCCATGCTCTCCGCCCTGCCTGCTGCAGAGGCGGAGGCCGCGCTTGAAGCCAATGCCGCGCTGCTGGCTTCGG
>NZ_JAXMOX010000118.1:0-14649 GCF_034669605.1 Leisingera sp. | reverse complement strand
CAGGAAAGCCGCCCAAAGTCGCGCTGACCGCAATCATGCGAAAGCTTGTCGTCGTTGCAAACGCACTTCTCAGAGACCAGCGGAAATGGAGTGAAAATTACGCTTGATCAACACGGATACTGCTTTGCGGAACCAGTGACATTTCTAATTGGTTGCAACAGATTATGTACCCGCAAAATCTAAAATGGCGCGTCTTCACCAGATGTTCAGGTTTCGCCGCCAGGGTCTTATCCACCGAGTTTAGCGTGGGTCTTCGAAAGTTTGTGCGAGTCATGTAAGGGAGGCGGAGTTGATGCCAATCATAAAGATATACGATTGGTCGCTTTATACGTTGCCACCGGCAATCCCGATGACGGACATAGAGGGCGATACCCATTCCAACGATCCGGATAGCCCGGATTATAATGCCTCGGCGCCAACATGGATCGGTGAAACCTTCACATTCAACGGCGGATCAGGTTCCCAGTTAGAAATCATTGATGATGACGGTCAATTCGAGGACGAATATGTAGAAACTGGCGGAGCTCAGACACTTGGCCAAGATGTCACCATAAATGGTGTAACGTATCTGGCCGGTTCTGTCGTTGAGAATGAGTTCTCAATGTTGGATTCTGCTGGCAATGAAGTGTTCGTTGTCAGGATTGACGGTGTAAACGTTGGTTTTGGCTATCCAGAGGGGCAAGAACCTGTCAACGGAACAGCATTTACAGCTGTACAGGGGCGCGATGGCGATCCATTTGATAGCGGCGACGGCACATCATCCAGTTCGGAGCCCTACAGCAACATAGTCTGCTATGCCCTTGGTACGATGATCGGCACACCGGACGGGCCGCGCCCGGTGGAGACGCTGAAACCTGGCGATTTGGTTCTGACCCGCGATCACGGCCCGCAGTCAATCCGCTGGGCACGCTGCAGCGACCATCCGCTGGAAGAGGTCGAAGCCGGTGCAAAGCCGGTGCAGATCAGGGCCGAGGCATTGGGTCGGAACCTGCCCGCGCAGGACCTGATCGTCTCGCCGCAGCACCGCATATTTGTCGGCGGGAACGGGCAATTAGACGAAGTGTTCACCAGCGAGGCGTTCGCGCCCGCAAAATCCCTGACGGCGGTGCCGGGCATCCGCCATATGAAGGGCAAGAGAGAGATCACATGGGTTCACTTCGCCTGTGACCGGCACGAGGTTGTCACCGCCAATGGCTGCCTGTCGGAATCGCTGCTGCTCGGGCCGATGGTCGTGAACGGGTTGACCGCCGCCGAGCGTCGCGCGGTCGTCGGCATTTTCGGGCCTGCGCCCGCACCCAACGCGGCCCTGAACGGCCCGCCGGCACGGGATTGCCTGACCGTTGGCGCAGTCAGGCGCAAGATCGCCAAACAACGCAAAGACAGGGATCGTATTTTGACCAAGGAAATCCGGAAATGGGATCTGGACCTTGCGATGGAAAAACACGAGGCAGAGCGGTTCGGAGAAAGCTTTCGCCTTGTACAGAGCAAAGCCCGGCAAAAATCCTGAATCGGAGCCGAAATTGGCCTGCGGACCAAGCTACTACAGGTCCCGCCGGCCCAGACATAGACCCAACCTGGCCGCCCTCGGCACCCTCGGGGGCGCTCTTCCCAACTGTGCGATCTTCGCCGGCGCCCAGAACCGCAATTCGATGATCGAAGGCATCCGCAGGGCAGGCGCGGAAAAGTTCATCTTCCGTCACAATTACGCTGCTCACCTCGACGAGTTGATGAGCGATATCGATCCTGATCGCCCCAAATTCGTCGCGTTCGAGAGTGTCTGCAGCATGGACGGCGGCATCGCCCCGATCGGGGTCATCTGCGATGTCGCCGAAAGGCATGGCGCGCTAACCTGTCTCGATGAAATCCATGCCGTGTGATTTTAGGTACGCGCGGTGGCGGCGTCGCCGAACGTGAGGGACTGGCGCATCGCCGGACCGTGATCGAGGGCAGCCTGACCATAGCCTTTGGCGTGATGGGCGGCTACTTCGCCGGCCCGTCCATGCTGATTGGTGTCATCCGCAGCATGCCCGACAGCTACATCTTTACCACCTCTCTCTGTCTTCATCCTGCTGCGGTCGCACACACCGCGATCCAGCACGTCAAGGCCCATCCTGAAGACCGGGACCGACAGGCTGCCAATGCCGTCCGCCTCAAGGCGATGCTCCGCGACGCCGCTCTGCCCGTCCTCGATACGCCGGGTCATATCCTGCCGGTGATCGTCGGCGACGCGCATCTGTGCCGCCGCATCAGCGAACGATTGCTGGCCGAGCACGCAATCTACGCCCAGCCAATCAACTACCCGACGGTCGCGCGTGGGCAGGAGCGTCTGCGCATCACCCCGACGCCGTTTCACACCGAGGCCCATATGCGCTCGCTGGTCAATGCACTTCTGGCGGCCGGCAGCGGCCTGGGTTGGGCCGCCATAAAGCCGGCCGCCTGATGTCTGAACTTTTCAGGACCGAGTTGCACGGATTGAACAATGGCCGCAGGCACCCCACGCCCCCAAGAAAATTCATGCTATCAGCTCAAAGCGGGAGCGGCCCAATCCGGTCATTCGGTTGAGAACCTTTGCACCGATGCCGGCTTCGGCCTTCTGGTTTTCAAATTTCGCTCCCGCAGTTTCTCTCCTATAACCGCCTTTCACCTGCCGGTCTGTGCTTTTCCCCGCTGCGCTGATTGTAGCCAGTGGACTACTGCCTGGCCATTCGGCCTCGGCTGCGGATTTCAGTAATGTGACGGTCGCGAGACGTCGGGTTTCGTGCCGCATCTGCGCTGAGCGCCGCCAGAAACAGCGAGGGTTGCTGCATGACGGGCGCGCAAAAGACCGGAAGTCCGATCGAAACCGCTCTCAAAACCGGCATGCCCGTAACCCGGATAGTAGGGATGTAACAGGTCACGAAAACCGCAGGATACAACGCATGTTGAGAAAATCCCGCAAACTCTGTGTTAAGGCTGACTGCAAGAGTGCCGCCGCGTCATCCTGGACCCTGCATTGAGGATGGCAAGGCGCAGAGGCGTTACCTCGCGAAATTTACAGCACTCCCGGTAACTGCGATAAATACTTAAACTTCTCTCGGGAAATCTACTGTTTTGAATGCAGGCTGCAACCGCAGCCGGGGTGCAAAACACACCCCGGCCGGCGGCTTACTCCCCGGGAACGGCCTGCAGCTCCGGTTCGTCATGGTGATGATGCTCTTTCACCGGGCGCATCGCGAGATTGGCAAAGAAGGCCGCCGCCAGCAGCGCCGCCATGCAGTACATCGTGGTGTTATAAAGGCTCGGCGTCGGATCCAGGGTGCCTGCGGGGGCGATCTCCATCAGCCGGGCGATGGTCACGGTCTTGGCCGCCACCAGCTGGTCCAGCTGCGCCACCGGGGCGCCGAATTTCTCGGCAAAGGCAGCGGGATCGATCCGCGCGGCCAGATCCTGCACCGCGCTGTTTACCGACATCCGCCGCAGCGAGGTGATGGCCAGCGGCCCCAGCACGCCCGCGGTCGACCAGGCGGTCAGCAGCCGCCCGTGGATGCCGCCCACATGCATGGTGCCGAACATGTCGGCCAAATAGGCCGGAATGGTGGCAAGGTAGAAGCCGCCCAGATACAGCAGCGAGGGGTTCGCCGCCGCCGCCGAGGCAAAGTACGGGATCGACAGATACAGCACCGTGCCCAGCACGAAGAAGCACATATAGGTCGCCTTGCGCCCGATATAGTCCGATGTCGACGCCCAGAAGAACCGCCCGACCATGTTGAAGACGGAAATCATCAACACATAGGTCGAGGCGAAAGCAGCCGTCGCCACCAGCGGCATCACCGAGCCGAAAATCTCAGACATCATTGTCTTGGCAACACCGATCACGCCGATGCCCGCGGTCACGTTGAAGCACAGCATCACCCACAACTGCCAGAACTGCGGCGTCTTCAGCGCCTGGTCGATATGCACGTTGTTCTGCGTCACCAGACCCGAGGCCGCAGGTTTCGGCGCCCAGCCCGCCGGTGCCCAGTCCTTGGCGGGGACCCGGTACTGGAAGGCGGCCAGAATCATCACCACGAAGTAAACGATACCCAGCGTCATGAAGGTCTGCGCGGCGCCGGTATTGCCGGTGCCCACCGCATAGGCGCCGGCCTCCCCGCCAAACTCGGCAGCCTGCGCCGCGCTGGCGATCACCACCTCGATTTTGCCTTGCGCGGTTTCCGCAAAAACCCGGCCGTTTTCAACCACGGTCTGCACCGCGTCCTTGGCACCCAGATAGGTCGGTGCGGTTTCGTAGAAATCCAGCAGCCAGCCCTTGACCGGCGCGGCGATCATGGCGCCGCCGCCAAAGCCCATGATCGCCATGCCGGTTGCCATGCCGCGCCGGTCTGGGAACCAGCGTATCAGGGTCGACACCGGAGAGACATAGCCCAGTCCCAGCCCGCAGCCGCCGAGCACCCCGTAGCCCAGATAAACAAGCCACAGCTGATGACTGGAAATGCCGAACGACCCAACAATGAAGCCGCCGCCCCACAGCAGCGCCGCCACCACGCCGACCATGCGGGGACCGACCTCTTCCAGCCATTTGCCGGCAAATGCGGCGGCCAGCCCGAGGAAGACAATGGCGACCGAAAAAATCCAGACAACCGAGCCGAGGCTCCAGTCATTGGCGCTGGAGGCCACCACCCCCAGCTCGCGGGTCAGCGGCGGGTTGAACACCGACCAGGCATAGACCGAGCCGATACAGAGATGGATGGCGATCGATGCCGGCGGCACCCGCCAGCGGTTAAAGCCGGGTTCGGCAGTGATGTGGCTCTTGTGCAGAAAACCCAGTCCACCGGGTGATTGGTTGCTCATATGTAATCCTCCCTGTTGCTGTTCCGGCGGCTGCAACCTCCTATTGCGGCCCTCCGGAATGGCCTGCGGCGTCGCGCAGTAGCTTGACAAAGGCGGGGAGCCGGCCGATCTGTCAAACAAATAATTTAGTTATAACAATAGCTTATCTCGCCACTTTGTCCGACCGGCGAACCCCAGGCAGGCGGTTGCGGGACAATCTGTCCGCCCCGGGGCTGCGACGCCCCGCAGATTTGCGCCAATTTGTCCGGATCAGCTGGCGGCAGGAGAGGGCAGAAAAATTTCGAACCGGCTGCCCTGTCCGGGCTTCGACTGCACCGTGATGCTCCCGCCCGCGCGATTCACCAGCTGGTGACTGATCGACAGGCCCAGCCCGGTGCCCTGCGCCAGCTTGGTGGTGAAGAAGGGATCGAAGATGCGGCTCTGCAATTCTGGCGGGATGCCGGTGCCGGTATCCTCGGCGGTGAGCAGCACGCCGTCCGGGGCATCTTCAGCCGTCAGGGAGAGGCGGCCGCCGCCGGGCATAGCCTGCACTGCATTGAGGATCAGGTTGACCAGCACCTGCTGCAATTCGGTGCGCGACATCCGCACCTCGCCGGTACTGTCCAGACGGGTCGCGGCCTTGACCCCCGCCGCTTCGATCTGGTGGCGGGTCAGCACCAGGCAATCGGACAGCACTTCGGCGGGGGAGACTAGCCCGGCGGCGCCGGAATATTCCTCCGGCCGGGCGAATTGCAGCAGCTTGGAGACGATCACGCCGATGCGGTAGACCTGATCGTCGATCAGGCGGAATTCCTCGTCGACCGGGCGGGCCTGATCGCCCAGCAGCGTGCGGGCAAGGTCAAGGTTGCCCTGGATCACCGCCACCGGATTGTTGATCTCATGCGCGACCGAGGCAGTGATCTCGCCCACCGCAGCGAGTTTCTCGGAGACGATCAGCCGCTCGGTGGTCTGCTCCAGCCGCCGGTTCGCCTCGCGGAGGTCGGCAGTGCGTTCCTCGACCTTAGCCTCGAGGCTTTCGCCCCAGTGGCGCAATTGCCGGTCGCGCTCCTGCACCTGGTCCAGAAGGCTGTCTAAATGCGACGCCACCCGGGCAATCTCGCCACTGGCGTCCTGCGGGCGGTTGCGGGCGGCAAGGTCGCCCTGTTCGACCATGGCGATGGTCTGGGTCATGCTTTCAAGAGGGCGGAAGATACGCCCGGCCCACCGCAGGAAGATCGGTACAGACAACGCTGCGATCAGCAGGAAAGCCCCCCCGAGCGCCAGCACCGATTGGCGCTTGGCCTGGCGGAACGGGGTTTCCAGAAAGCCGACATAGAGCATGCCGGCCCGCTGGCCGCGGCTGTCGAGGATCGGCTCGTAGGCGGAGATATACCAGTCGTTCACCACAAAGGCCCGGTCGAGCCAGGTTTCGCCGCGCCCCAGCACCAGGCCGCGCACTTCGGCAGAGACCCGGGTGCCGAGCGCGCGCACATTTTCGAACAGCCGCACATTGGTTGAGATCCGCACGTCCTCGAGAAACAGCGTGGCGGTGCCCTGGCTGCCCTCCGGCAGGCTTTGTTTGCGGTACACCAGCGCGTTGATGGTGTCGATGAAATCGAGGTTGCGGTTCAGCAGCCGTCCCCCGACCAGCACCGCCCGTTGGCCGTCCGGCAGGGTCACCGGGGCGGCCGAGTGGATGATCATGCCGCGGGTTTCGATGCTGCGGGTGGCCGGGACGGCGGCCTCGGTCGCGACCAGCGGGATGGCGGCGCGGGCGGCGAGGCCGGGGCTCAACGCGTCAAGCTGGTCAGCGTCCAGAATGTCGACAGCGCTTTGCCATTGCCCCTGCAGCGCGCCGCGGATGACGGGCCAGTCTGCAGGAGTGAAACCGGAACGGCCATCGAACCCGGCCAGATAGAGGAAATCGAGACCGAGCCGGGTCCGTTCCTGCGCTAGGAAATCTGCAGTGCTGCCCGCCGTAAGCGCGCTGCGGAAACGGACTGATTGCGCCACCGCATCCAGCAGTTCGCCCGAGGTGGCGGTCAGCCTGGCCAGATACTGGTCAGCAATGGTCAAATCCCCGTTAACCTTGCTGATCAGCAGGCCGTCGATCTGGTTCGACCAGCGCCAGGTGGCGAAGCCCAGCAGCAGGGGCATCAGCACCAGCATCGGCAGCAGCGCAATCAGCAGAAGCCGGACCCGGACCGACCGCATGAGCAGACGCAGCCTTCGCATGGCTTAAAGCCCCCAAACCGCACATTTACGGTCAATGGTCTTGCGCGAGACCCCCAGCCGCCGCGCCGCTTCGCTGCGGTTGCCGCCGACCGCCTCCAGCGCGTGCAGAATCTCGCGGCGCTCGACTTCTTCCAGCGGCAGGATGTCAGCAGCGGGGCGGGCCGGGGCCAGCGTGTCCAGGGAAAAACTGCCGAAGATCAGCGAGCGCTCAACAAAATTCCGCAGCTCTCGGATGTTGCCAGGCCAGTCATGACGCAACAGAGCGGACTTGACGCTGGCGGACAGCTCCAGTGGCGGCAGCTGCAGCTGGGCGGCGATTTCGGTGAGGAACAGTTCAGCAAGTTCGACAATGTCGGTACCGCGTTCGCGCAGGAGCGGCATTGCCACTTCGAGCACGTTGATACGGAACAGCAGATCCTCGCGGAAATTTCCTGCAGCAACTGCCCTGGCCAGTGTGCGGCTGGAGCTCATCACAAAGCGGACATCGAGCTGCACCGTCCGCTCGGTGCCGATCGGCCGGATACGGCCATCTTCCAGCACCCTCAGCAGCGCGTTTTGCGCCGACGGGCTGAGCTCACCGATTTCATCGAGGAAAACGGTGCCGCCCTGCGCCGAGGCAAGCAGCCCTTCACGGCCGGCAGGGGCACCAGGAAAAGCGCCAGGAGCGTGTCCGAAAAGTTCGTACTCGATCACATCCGCCGGAATGGCGCCGCATTGCACAGGCACGAAGGGCGCCGAAGTGCGGCTGGAAAGCGCATGCAAGTGGCGTGCGGCAACCTCCTTGCCGGTGCCGGAGGCGCCGGTGATCAGCACCGGGGTAGAGACCTGTGCCACCCGGTCCAGCAAGACGCGCACATGGTTGATGGCGGCCGACGCTCCGACCAGCTCGCGGCGGCGGCGGCGCCCGACGCCAGTGGTTTCCAGTTCTCTCCGCAGCAGCATATTCTCGCGTTTCAGCTGGGCCGTTTCGATGCAGCGTCGCAGAGCATTGAGGATCTGATTGGAGCGGAAAGGCTTTAAAACGAAATCCGACGCCCCGGCCCGAAGAGCGTCGATCGCCGTTTGCAGATCGGCGTAGGCCGTAATCAGGATTGTATCCAAGAAGCCGCCGTCCCGCCGCTGCTCCTCCAGCCAGTCCAGACCTTTCTGGCCAGGCATGATGTTGTCAAGGATCATTACATCATATTGCCGGGTATTGAGCAGCGCAGCAGCGGCTTCGGTGTTTTCGGCCTGATCCACCAACTGACATAGAGGGCGCAGAGTTTTCACGAGGAAATTGCGCATGCCCGGCTCATCGTCAACGATGAGAATACTTGCCTGCTCGAGCGGGTCGGCCAGCTTTGCCATATCTGTATTTTTCATACCTGCCGCTCTTCTATGGGGCCGGTATTGGACTATTGTCGCTTTCCTTTGCTTTGTCGAGAGATCTGGGCCTGCCTCGCTGCCGGCCGGGCACATTCCAGCGGCCGCAGCTTGGGCGCACCTGCGAAATACCTCGCCTCACTCTGCTACGGGCGGCATTCTGAAGCCCGCTGCGGGAATGAGGCAATCAAGGGGTCAGGAATTAAGTTACCCGCCGGCGGATGCCCCTTCAACGCGTCCGCAAGAGGCAGCACAGGCTTCCGCTGCGCACAACACCAGGTGGTGCCGGTGGCCCAGACCGCCATCCGGGATAGCGTGTCGAGGGCGTGCAGGGGTACAAGCCGCTCTAAAGGCCCATTTTATTTGACGACGGACACTATTCACCTCCCTCGCCACGAGATGACATCCGCAGATTTTCGCAACCTCCGCACCGCCGCCGTGAAGGTCTGCCGCACCATCGCTCAGACCGGCACCGCGTGATCATTGCAGTCAGCCCCGGTTTCGGTCCTCGTCAGTTAACTTTAAGGTGCCAGAGTTGATATCCGGCGGGTTTGACGATACCGCCGCAGCAGAATCCCTGCGCGAAGTTGCCCGGCGGTGCTACAGATGGGACCGGATCAGGCTGCAGTACTTCGGCCTGATGCAGGCGGATACACAGAAGACAAGAGGTCAGAGGCGATGCAGATAGATGAAACAGGGCTGCCGGGCCTGAAGGTGCTGACACCCGCACGGTTCGGCGATGCACGCGGGTTCTTCAGCGAAAGCTGGAACCGGCAGCGGCTGGCCGCCCACGGCATCGATCTGGATTTTGTCCAGGACAACCATTCCGTTTCGGCGCAAACCGGCACCCTGCGCGGCCTGCATTTCCAATCGCCTCCCCGTGCCCAGGACAAGCTGGTGCGCTGCGGCCAGGGCGCCCTGTTCGACGTGGCGGTGGATATCCGCAAAGGCTCGCCCGCCTACGGCAAATGGTTCGGGATCGAGCTGTCGGCAGAGAACGGCAAGCAATTGCTGGTGCCCAAGGGCTTCCTGCATGGCTTCCTGACCCGGGCGCCGAACACCGAGGTGATCTATAAATGCACCGATTACTACGCGCCCGAGTGCGACGGCGCGGTGGCCTGGGACAGCTGCGGCATCGATTGGGCGTTTGACGGCACGCCCGTCCTGTCGGACAAAGACAAAAGCGCACCCGCGCTGGCGGATTTCGACAGCCCCTTTGCCTGGGAAGGATAAGTGATGAAGATACTCGCAGCCGGAGGCGCGGCATGAAGATACTGGTGACCGGCGGGGCCGGCTTTATCGGCTCGGCAGTGGTGCGGCTGGCCGTGGCGCGCGGCCATCAGGTGGTGAACCTGGATGCGCTGACCTATGCCGCCTGCCTGGCAAATGTGGCCGATGCCGCAAAAAGCCCGCTTTATGCCTTTGAGCAGGCCGATATCCGCGACCGCGCCGCGCTGGACCGCGTGTTTGAGACCCATAAACCGGATGCCGTGATGCATCTGGCAGCGGAATCCCATGTCGACCGCTCGATCGACGGACCAGGCGATTTTGTCGAGACCAATATCACCGGCACGTATCAGATGCTGGAGGCCGCCCGGAAATACTGGATGCAGGCCGGCAGGCCGGACAGCTTCCGCTTCCACCACATCTCAACCGACGAGGTCTATGGCTCGCTGCCTGCGGACCCGGCAGTGATGTTCACCGAAAACACCGCCTATGATCCGCGCTCGCCCTATTCCGCGTCCAAGGCCGCCAGCGACCATCTGGTGCGCGCCTGGGCCGAAACCTATGGCCTGCCGGTGGTGCTGACCAATTGCTCCAACAACTACGGGCCTTATCATTTCCCGGAAAAACTGATCCCGGTGGTGATCCTCAATGCGCTGGCGGGCAAACCTCTGCCGATTTATGGCGACGGCTCCAACGTGCGCGACTGGCTGTATGTGGAGGATCACGCCGACGCCCTTTTGCTGGTGGTGCAAAAGGGTGCATTGGGCCGCAGCTATAATATCGGCGGCGAGAATGAACGCTCGAACCTGGAGCTGGTGCAGACGCTCTGCGCCATTCTGGACAAGAAACAACCGCGCAAGGACGGGAAATCCTACACAGACCAGATCACCTTTGTCACCGACCGCCCCGGCCATGACGCGCGCTATGCCATCGACCCCAGCCGCATCCGCGACGAACTGGGCTGGCGGCCGTCGGTGACGGTTGAGGAAGGCCTGGAGCGCACCGTGCAATGGTATCTCGACAACGAGACCTGGTGGCGCGCCCTGCAGGACCGCGACGGCGTCGGCCAGCGGCTGGGCACTGGCAAGTGAACCGGGGCAAGTGATGGCTTTCCGGCTGGAAAGCCTGCCTCCGGCGGGAGTATTTGGGGAAAGATGAAACGGAGCGGGGAAGACCTTATGAGTATCCTGGTTTTCGGCAAGACCGGCCAGCTGGCACAGGAACTGGCAATGCTGGAAGGCGTCACCTGCCTGGGTCGCGATCAGGCGGATCTGAGCGATCCCGAAGCCTGCGCCGCAGCCATCCGCACCCATGCGCCTGCCGCCGTGATCAACGCCGCCGCCTATACCGCCGTCGACAAGGCGGAAGAGGAAGAAGCCCTCGCAACGGTGGTCAACGGCGCGGCGCCTGGCGCGATGGCGCAGGCCTGCGCGGATCGGAACATTCCCTTTGTCACCGTCTCCACCGATTACGTCTTTGACGGCAGCGGCACCGTCCCCTGGCAGCCCAGCGATGCAACCGGCCCGGTGAATGCCTATGGCCGCTCCAAACTGGCAGGCGAACAGGCTGTGCGGGCGGCGGGCGGCACATATGCCATCCTGCGCACCTCCTGGGTGGTCTCGGCGCATGGCAGCAACTTCGTGAAAACCATGCTGCGTTTGGGCCGTGCGCGCGAGCGGCTCACCATTGTCAGCGACCAGACCGGCGCGCCGACCCCGGCGCGGGACATCGCGGCTGCCTGCATGAAAATGGCGCGGCAGCTGCAGGCGGATCCGGGAAAATCCGGGATCTACCATCTGGCAGGCGCGCCCCAGATCTGCTGGGCAGGCTTTGCCAGAGAAATTTTTGCCCGGGCCGGGATTGCCTGTGCGGTAGAGGATATTCCAACCTCCGCTTATCCCACGCCTGCGGCGCGCCCCTTGAATTCACGGCTCGACTGCACATCGTTGGAGACAGTTTTTGGCATCCCGCAGCCGGACTGGCGGGCAGGACTGAACGACATATTGACAGAATTGGGAGAATTGGCATGACAGATGGCAAGCCCGGCACAGGAACCGCCTCCGCCCGCAAAGGCATCATTCTCGCGGGCGGCTCCGGCACCCGGCTCTATCCGATCACCATGGCGGTCTCAAAACAGCTGCTGCCGCTCTATGACAAGCCGATGATCTATTACCCGCTCAGCGTCCTGATGCTGGCGGGCATTCGCGAGATCTGCGTGATCACCACGCCGCAGGACCAGGAGCAGTTCACCCGCCTCCTCGGCGACGGCAGCCAATGGGGGGTCGAGCTGACCTATGTGGTGCAGCCTTCACCCGACGGTCTCGCGCAGGCGTTTATCCTGGCCGACGACTTCCTGGCCGGCGCCCCCTCGGCGCTGGTTCTGGGCGACAATATCTTCTTTGGCCATGGCCTGCCGGACCTTCTGGCCGCCGCCGATGCGCAAACCGCCGGCGGCACTGTGTTCGGCTATCACGTGGCGGATCCGGAACGCTATGGCGTGGTAGGGTTCGACGATCAGGGCCGCGCGCGCGAGATCATCGAAAAACCTGAGGTGCCGCCCTCGAACTATGCAGTGACCGGATTGTATTTCCTGGATGGCACAGCGCCGGAACGGGCCCGGCGGGTTGCACCGTCGCCGCGCGGCGAGCTGGAGATTACCGATCTGCTGCAGATGTACCTGGAAGAAGGGTCATTGCGGGTTGAAACCATGGGCCGTGGCTACGCCTGGCTGGATACCGGCACCCATGGCTCGCTGCTGGATGCGGGCAATTTCGTGCGCACCCTGCAGGAGCGCCAAGGGCTGCAAACCGGCTGCCTGGAGGAAATCGCCTATGGCGCGGGCTGGATCGATGCGGTCCAGCTGAAGGCGCGGGCGGAAAAATTCGCCAAGAACGCTTATGGCGCTTATCTCGAAGGCCTGCTGAAGTAGGCGGCCCGCTCCCGCCCGCGCATCTGCTGTCACGGCGAAGTCACACTAGCACCGGGACGGTTTACGGCTACTCGATTTTTTTACACAGGTAGGCCGGATGCCAGGTCCGTAGATCAGAGAGGTGGTCGCAGGATTTCGGACCAGTTGCTAAGCTGTAGCGCCTGACGAAGGAACGACCACATATGACGACGCGGAAACGCGATTCGGCGGAGTTCAAGGCCAAAGTTGCTCTTGAGGCCATCCGTGAAGAACTGACGACGGCCAAACTGGCCAAGAAGTACGGCGTCCATCCGACAATGATCAGCGGTTGGAAGAAGACGGCGATCTCGAACATGGCTTCCACGTTTGGCGGGAAGCCCCAGGAAGAGCCGCCGATCTCACCGAAGGTCGTGGAAAAACTGCATGCCAAGATCGGCCAACTGGTGGTGGAACGCGATTTTTGTCCGAAACCTCCAGCTTTAGCCTCGGAACTGAAGGCAAAAAGCGGTGACGCACGAGCATCCCGATCTCGGCGTCCGGCGGAGGTGCAAGCTGCTGTCGCTGGCCCGCTCAAGCCTGTATTACCACCCCCGCGGTGAAAGCGCCGGGAACTTGGCGTTCATGGTGATCATCGACCGCCAATTCCTGAATAGGCCGTGGTATGGCTCGCAGCAGATGGCCCGTCACATGCAGCGAGAGGGGCACAAATGTGGACGCCACCGGGTGCGGCGGTTGATGCGCCTCATGCGCTTGGTGCCGATCGACCAGGAGCCCAAGACCAGTCAAAAGCCTCCGGAACACAAGGTTTGTCCATATCTTCTCAGGGACTTGGTTATCACCCGCCCCAATCAGGTCCGCCTCTCGGGATCATGCTGCGCATGACCCTGCCGGGCAACGGGTGTACCGACATGACTCTGAGTAATTGATCATCCGCGCTCTCGAACGGTGCACAGTTGCTGCACCAGAAAAAGGAGAGTTGTGATGGAACGCTATTTTGTTGGCCTTGACGTGTCGAAGGATGAAACAGCGGTTTGTCTGCAGGATGATCGAGGTGACGTTTTGGCATCTTTCAAGAAGCCTACGGACCCGGATGTCCTCTCACGCGCATTGAGTGCGGAAATGGAACATATCGTCTGTGTCGTACTCGAGACCGGGCGGATGGCAAACTGGCTGTATGGTGAACTCAGTCAGAGGGGTCTCCCAATGGTCTGTATCGATGCACGTCAAGCCCATGCAGTTCTGAGCCAGATGCACAACAAGACCGATGAGAATGACGCTGCCATGCTGTCGGAACTGGCCCGGACGGGGTTTTACAAGAAGATCGAGGTCAAGAGCCGCCTTGCCCAGGAACGTCGCGCCCTTTTGCGCGCCCGGGAAGTTGCAATCAAGATGCGCATGGACACGGAGAACACGATACGAGGGTTACTGGCCAGTTTTGGGATCAGATTGCCCAAACATCTGCAAACCTATGAGCAACGGGTCCGGAAAGTTCTGGAAGGTCAGGCCGTTCTGGCTGGAGTTATCGAACCTTTATTGAAGTTGCGGACAGAAGCGCTTCGACAGGCCGCGTTTCTGACCAAAGAGATGACCCGTCATTCGCGGAATGATGAAGCCTGCCGCAGGCTGATGACGATACCGGGCGTCGGAGCTGTCAGTGCCGTCACGTTTGTGGCAACGATCGACACGCCGGACCGCTTCAAACGATCCAGATCTGTCGGAGCCTATATCGGCCTGACATCAAGACGCTACCAATCTGGCGACATCGATTTTGGTGGCCGAATATCAAAGCGTGGCGACCGAATGTTGCGCACGGTTCTGTACGAGGCAGCCAACAGCCTGCTTTGCCGCGTGAAATCCGGTCCGGGCCAGCGCCTCAAGGAATGGGAAATGGCGCTGAAAAAGCGCACCAGCCATAAGAAAGCTGTTGTGGCCTTGGCCCGAAAACTCTCCGTGATCATGCGCGCGATCTGGAAAGATGGCACCGAATTTGAACCCAAGGAGACCTAAGACAAAGCACCCGAGCCGCGATACACGCGCTCGCCCAAAGTTGCCGTACCGACCACAGCGGCAGGCAATCGACAAAACCCGAGCGATCTACATGCGAGCATCAT
>NZ_JAXMOX010000117.1:0-14660 GCF_034669605.1 Leisingera sp. | reverse complement strand
CAGTGGATATTGATGCGCTGGCGTAAATCAACCCCCCCAGAGGCCGGGGTGACCGTCGCCCCTGAAAAAAAATTGGTTCCGCCTCGATTGAGTCCAACTGCGGAACGGATTTCTCCGAGGAGGCTGACGCGCAGCGGCACCTGGGAACGTGTTCAGATTGCCGGCCGGATGGCATGCGAATTGGAGCAGTGTCCCAACGGTTGGTGTAATTTCCGGCGGTAGCGCGGGCTGAGCGGAGCCTTCGCGTAGCGAAGCGAGGCCCACGCGAGCCGCTTGGCGGCCACGGTTGTTCTTCGGCTAAGGTTTGGTTTGCCGACCTTCGCTGCATCCAGCACGAACAGGAAAAGAGCGGGACTTTGCCGCCATTGCCCTTCCGCGTGTTTGCTGACGCAGCATCCGCTCGCAGGCGCGGCACGCTCATCGCTGCGTTGCAGCCGATGTCGCAGCATCGGTCATTCGAAACCACGACGAAGCCCAAATCTCAAACTGTCTTTTCGCTGCAACCAGGATCGATCATCGAGGAGCGGGACAAACCCAACTTTTCCCAAGCCGCTCGCACGCCAGTGTTCGGCCCAAGTGCGCAAAGCGCCCTTCTGTAAAGACGAAAAACCTACGTTTAATTCGGGCAAAGTTCATGGAGCGATACCGGGCTGGCAATGCCTTTCAACCTACGTGTTCCGATGGGTGAGGAATTTTCAGGAGAAAATCGCGTTACGAATGCCTCTGTGGCGAGATATTCGACGCCGAATGCGCGGGTTTCCTCAAGACACCGGGCGGCTACATTCACCGCCTCGCCGATAATGGTGAAATCCAGACGCTCACTCGACCCGATATTGCCGTACAGAACTTCGCCGAAATGCAAGCAGAGGCCGTGCTGCAGGGCCTTCTCACCTGCTTCCATTCGCGCGGAATTCAGCATGTTGAGCCTCTGACTGATGGCGGCGATTGCTTCTTGCGGCCGCGGTTCAGGCGATCCGGGTAAGTTAACTGGAAAGAAGGCTAGAACAGCGTCGCCGATAAATTTCAGTATGTGGCCGCCATTCTCTTCAATCGGAGCGACAAGGCAGTCGAAATAGCTGTTTAGCAGGCTGACCGTCTCTGCCGGCTTCAATTGCGCCGAAAGGCTGCTGAAGTCATGAAGATCCGCAAACAGCACGACAGCCTCGACCAGTTGGCCTTCCCCAAGGCGAATTTCGCCGCGCATGACCTGGCTGCCGGCATGCCGGCCCAGGTACGTCCGCAGGGCGGTGTCGAGGTTTTCGACGGCAACAAACCGCTCCAGCAGCGCGGCCAGGAGATCTGCCAGCCGGCGGAAGGCTGCGAGGCAGCCTTTCGAAAATCCGCCTGGTTGGCGCGTTGCAATCGAAAGCGTGTTGATTGTGCCGCCGCTGAAGCGCAACGGGATAATGAGATAGTCGGTGAAACCGTCAAGCCGAAGCTCATCATAGAGGTTGCAGCGCGACGGCGGGGTGTTTTGGAGGTCTGGAACACGCAACTCAGTACCCGTGGTATGAACGTGATGATCCGGAGAGGAACGGTATCCCTGCCTGTTCTTAAGCCCATGCGGCCATTCGATAACGCGCACCCGGTCGTCCTTGGCGAGCCACAGGTAAGTACGTGCCCGAAAATCCGGATGCAGCGGTTGCACGCTCACAAAGAGGCGTTCTACCCGCAATGGTGCCGCGGACAGAAGCTGCCCGAACTTTCGGATAGCTGCTTGGGCGTCCTCTGAACTGGCACCGTGTTCCGCTAGACACAGTGCAAGCTGGCCGGTGTCACACCCAATTTCATCAGGTGGGTTTGGTGTATGTCGGCAGTTCAGGTCAGTCATGGTCCCATCTCAGGAAGCCCGTTAGCTCGTTCAAATAGTCTCCAGGGGTCAAGCGAGCGGTCTATTTGCGGTGCGCAGCGCGTATTCGTGCAATCCACGCCCACAAGGCAAGCACAGTGGCGCCCGACAGCAGTATGAGTGAACCCATTCTGGACGAGAGAAACATGCTTGCGCTCGATGCATATCCTTCGACTGAATACGCGATTTCGTCTGCCCATGACGCGTTATCGAAGAAAAGCCTTCCCCAATAGAGGGCGATGTAGAGACCGGCCAGCAGTGTCAGAGTGCCGGCTGCCCGTCGCAAGAACACGGTGTGATCTTGAACTAGCTTCAGCAATCCCGAACCTGCGAGCCTTCCGCCCACTGCGACCAGTGTCAAAACGGAGGCTGCCCCGGCCAGGTATGCCAAAAAGCCTGACAAAGAAATCTCGCTCTCCAGAAGAAAGGACAGACCCGCGACAGACATGAACACCGGCAGTGTGCAGGAGATAGACGCGAGCCCATAGGAAAGGCCAAATCCGAACGCGCCATAGCGGGTGCTAACTCGGCGGCATTTTTCAATGACTGGAATTCCCGGAAACCGGATCGACGCAATCCAGCTGATGCCGATCAATGCCAGTGTTAATCCCAGTGTCACACCGATCCACGGCAGCGCCGACCCGAGCCAATCGGAGCCGGCGGCAAGCAGGCCCCCGGCAACCAAGAATATGGAAACGAAGCCGAGCGAAACCAGGCCGCCTGAACCCAACGCCCGGACTAGGCGTTCGGCTGCCGGGCGGTCTTCGTGTGCCGCCATTTCATGGGCAAACCACGCTGGCAAAAGGGCAAAGCCGCAGGGGTTGACCGTCGCAACCGCGCCTGCAGTGAACCCATAAAGGACGAGTGAACTCACGGTGCAGCTCCCTTGGCCGGTGCTTGAAGGAATGGCCGGAAGGTTGCAGCCCCGAGGCGCACACCTTGAGCCAGCGAAAGATCGAACCCCCGCGCAGAGGGCGGTTGGGAGCGTTTCCAGGCATCGAGGTGATCGGGGCTGCAGAACAGCAGCATCGACTTGCACTGGGTGTCAGCCGCACAGGCCCCGACGTCCTTTACGCCAGTCCAGACCCGAGGATCGGGCTCGGAGGCATGGTCGAGCGTGAGACCATCGGCTAATACTCCCAAGCTGACACGAGCCCGGCAAGTTGGGCACAGACAGGTGACTTCGGCTGGTTCGCGGGCCATGGCCGCGGTGCCCAGTGCATCGACCGCACAGATCGCATGGACCTTCACCCCGCCCACGCGCACCAGGAAATCGGTTGGACGGGTTGAAAACGGATAAGCCAAGGCAATCTCTCCGCCGCGCGCATGCACAAGATCGCGCCGTCCCAGATCGGCAAGAGTTTCAGCGGAAAATTGGGAAATTGGAGGCGGTGCGCCATCAGCCAGAAACGCCTGCAGGATCGCTTGATGAGCCTGCCGCGCCGCAGGCGAGAGCCCGCCCCAGCGCGCGGCCAGCCGCGCGTTGCTCATGAGTGCGGACAGAGCTTCTAGGACTTTTGGGTCCGAAAGGGTCGAAGTGTCCGGAAAATAGGTTTCAGCGGTCATTTCCGTCAATCTCACTTTCCTTTGGGTGAACTGCATGGGCCTTGCCCCACTTCCGTTCCGGCAGTGCTAACGGCATGGTTCGGCGAGTAAAACAAGCTTGACATCGATTGCTGGCTGGCTGCCTTTGGAGGCAGGATAGCATCACCACTGCGGAGTTCAGGCGAGCGCGCGCCGGCATTCTGCGATGGTAAAGTGGCTCTGATCGAAAGCACTCGCCACAACAGCCAGCCTGCTGCCAAAACCAGGAGGAGTACGCCTCCAAGCTTGACCGCAGGGTGGGCCATCAGTGACAAGAACCCGCCAAGCGAAAATGCGCCGGTGGCCAGCAGGAGCCCACCACAGCAGATGAGTTTGAGCGCGACCAGCGCAGCTAGCGGGCCTTTTCTACCATCATCCTTCATCATCATCGCTCCTTTTGGTTGCTCAGAGATACTTGCCCCCGCGCTCCGTGACAGCGATGACACCCAAGGCGCCAATTCCGATCATTGCACCAAGCCATTTCCACCCCTGGCTTCCGAGGTCCACCACCCCATACCCGTGTGTCAGCACCACCAGCGCCATCGCGAGAAAGTATGGCCCGGTCCAGAAGCAATGACGCCGCCCGCAGCGGCGCGCATTCCAGAGACAGGCCGCCCCCATCCAGACGAGAGCCCCGGCCCAGACCCATGTCTTGACCGGATGCGCACTGCCGAACACGGCAAGCATTGCCACCGCCGGAGCCCCCCAACCTAACAGCACACCATGGCAACTGGAGAGAAGATCCGTGGTGTACCCGCGTCTCACGTCGTCATCCCGCACAGCAGCTGAGTTTCGCCACATCCTTGTCGAAGGTCTGTGCCGCCAGTTTCAGCCCTTCGACCGTGGTCAGATAGGGAAAGAGCGTCTCGCCGAGCGCCTTGGTGGTCATGCCGAACTTGAGCGCCATGGCCAGCGTCTGGATCGTGTCAGAACCCTCGGGTGCTGCGATCTGACCACCCAGCAGGCGGTCGGTCTTGGCATCCGCCACCAGCTTGATCACGCCGCGGGTATCGCGCGCCGCCGCCGCGCGCGGCACGTTGTCGAGCGTAATCACGCTGGTCTTGACCTCGTGCCCGGCTGCTTTCGCCTCGTCCTCCGAGAGACCAACACCAGCCACTTGCGGGTCGGTGAACACCACCCAGGGCATCGCGGCATTGTCATAGCGCATTGGCTCCAGTCCCAGAGCGTTGTTGATCGCCACCTTGGCGCCATAGGCCGCCATGTAGACGAATTGGTCGCGGTCAGTGACATCGCCTGCCGCCCAGACGCCCTTCCCTGTGGTGGCCATGTCCGGGCCGACCTTGATCGACCCGCGCGCATCGGTTTCGATGCCCAGTTCTGCCAGTCCAAGTCCGTCAGCGTTGGCCACCCGGCCGGTGGTCACAACGAACCGTTCCGCTGTCAGCGCCTCGGTCTTGCCATCGCGTTCGATGGTCAGGGTGACACCGCCCGGGCCTTGCGCGACAGAGGTGTAAGCCAGGCCGGTTTCGACCGTGATGCCTTCCGCCTTCAGCGCCTCGGTCAGCGCCTCGGCCACCTCAGGTTCGGCGCCGGGCAAAAAACGCGAACGGGTGACAAGCGTGACCTTCACCCCGAGCCTTGACGCCATCTGCGCAAGCTCGCAGCCGATATAACCGCCGCCCAGCACCATGACGCTCTCGGGGCGTGCGGGCAGGGTCAGAAGGCCGGTAGAATCCAGCACGTCCACCTCAGCGATGCCTTCGATTTCCGGCAATTGCGAGCGGGATCCAGTGGCGATCAGGACGCGGGGAGCGGAAAGCAAACGGCGGCCAGCTTGAACCCCGCCCTCGACGAGACGGGCGGCACCTTCTTCAATGTAAGTCACATTGTCATAGGCGGGCAGCAGATCTAGATACTTCTTCTGCCGCATCTCGACGACCAGTTCGGTCGTGCCTTTCACCACCGCGCCCCAGTCGACTGCGTGGGAGCAGGACTCGACGCCTGGGAACCGTGCAGCCGAGGTGCCGCCATGAACTGCTTCGGCGGCTCGGATCATCGCCTTCGACGGTACGCAACCGACGTTCACGCAGGTGCCGCCGATCGTACCGTGTCCTACAAGGGCCACTCGCTTGCCGGCCTCGGCCGCGGTGATTGAGGCGGAGAAACCTGCCGAGCCCGCACCCACCACGATCAGGTCAAATGCGTTGCCATCAGTACCTGCCGGACCGCAACAATCATGGGTTTCAACCTTTTGCTCCATCATCATCTTCCTCTGTTTCCTAATAGGGCCATCACGTCCGTGTGGCCTCGGTTGTTTTTTGGCCATCGATCCGATGCCGGTGGTGTAGCTGGGATAGGCGAAGATCATCGCCTTTTTCTGGTTGGCGGTCAGTCCGGCGCCTATGATCTTGACGAACAGGTTGATCTGATCCTCGGCTTCCGGTCCGACCAAGGTGATGCCACAACTCACCTTCATTCTAGATGCGCCGTTCCGAAATCTACGGTTGGGAGAAGTCCTGACTGCTCCCTGTCTCGGGGCGCTTGGTCAGGAGGTAGACGATTGAACCGATTGCGATCAGCGGCGTGGTGATTGAAACCATCCAGGACACCGCGCCGAAAAAGTTGAAATAACAACAGCCCATCATTTGCGGTGCCATCGGCATCATATCGTCTATAGGGGGCATCATCTCCTAGTTCCTTTGCGATTGGGTATTGCGAGCGTTCTTTCGCCACAGTGCGTAGATCGTCAGCAGGATGAAAATTCCGAGCGCGGGAAGCAGCACAAAATCTAAGTATCCGACGACGGCGGCAAGACCGACGGCGGCGAAGAGGACGACAAGTAAAGGTGTAAAGCAGCACAGCGCGGCGATGACCGTGCCGATGAGGCCGACCTTCAGGAGGCCATTCGAGGATTTTTCTTCTGTATTCATGTATCTTCCGTTTCCAAGCGTGCGGGAAACCCGCCCGGCGAAGGGGCTGTTTCCCTGATGAAATGGACACGGCCACTGCCGCAAAGGCCTACGAAGTCCGTCCGCTTCGCTGCCGGTTCGCGGTTTCGGCAGAGTCTAGGCTGACTTTCGTGTCGTGCCGGCAGCATGAGTCTTCTGACGCGCTGTCGGCATGTGCTGGGCGTCTCCGTTTGATCTCTCGAAAGACCAGCATGGCACCAACGGCAGCGATCACAGTCGCGATGCCACCGAGCCCGGACAACCACCCGCCTATCCCGCCAAGAATAGCGGCGAGGATTACGCCACCACCACCGCAACAGATCAGCATGATCGGAGCAGCAATGACGAAGGCCAGAAGACCTCCCATGTGCCTGTCACTCATGGCCTTCCCCTTCCTTCGAGCCTCAGGAATCGTCTGGCTGAAGGACTTCAGCCGGGTAGCCATTGGCCAGAACCGCATTGATGATCATGTCAGGGTCCGCCGCCTGGTCGTCGTAGGCCACCACATAAATTCCTTCGCCCCAGGACCGGCCTTCAAGAATGTCGACGATCTCGACGGAGGGTACGCCGCGCATGGCAGCCGCCACAGTAAAGGAACAGGAGGGGCAAGTCAGTTCGCCGACCCCGACAGTGATGCGCTGTTCGGCGGCACTGGCGGGAACCGCTGCGAGCACTCCCAGAGCTGAAAGGGTAAGAAGGATGTTTTTCATAATGCGGGCCCTTCAGTAAGATAGAATGTAGGGGGTGAGGTAGGGAAAGATCATCGCAACGGCGACGATGACAGTCGCAATCCAAAGAATGGATCGCATGAGCGTCCGGTTCATGGGGCGCGCGCAGGTTCCATCGGCGCAGGCTTCGGCCGGTATTGGGCGGTAGGCCTTGTAAAAGCCATAACCAATGAATGCTGCGCTCAGCGCAAAGGTGATCCACTTGTACTGATAAAGCGCGCCCAACTGGGCGATGAACACGCCAGTGACGCCGAAGCTGACCAGCACCAGTGGCAGAATGCAGCATGAGGTCATGGCCAACGCACCGAGTACTCCCAGCCCGGTAGTCGCCCAAGCCTTTCGGTCGGCATCCGGTTTTTCCTCAAGTGCCGTTGCCCGGCCTGCGGATGTGGTTTCAGTCATGTTTCGAGTTGTCCTTGCCTCGTTGATGACTTCAACCTACGGTCTGTAGTCAGTACAGGCTCAAGGGGGTCCAACGTGAAAACTCATCACAGAATGGTGAAGGTCATCCGGCGCGGGGATTTAGCGCGAATGACAGGATGCAACTTGGAGACCATCCGGTATTACGAAAAAATCGGCGTCATGCCGGAACCGCCCCGCACATCCAAGAATTACCGCGCCTATGACGAAAGCCATGTCGGGCGCTTGCGCTTCATCATGCGTGCGCGCGAATTGGGCTTCACGCTCGAAGAGATCCGCGATCTGCTCGCGCTCGTCGATGGCGGGGCACAGACCTGCGGGGAGGTGCAGGTTCTTGCGAATACTCATCTCGACTCTGTCCGCGCCAAGATTGCCGATCTCAAACGCATCGAGCACGTTCTGTCTTCCACAGTGGCGCAATGCACCGGTGACGACGTACCGGAGTGCCCTGTGATCGACGCGCTGACAGAGGTAACCTAAATGATGAGCGACAACCACGTTGTCCGGCACCGACAACCTCGGTGGCCGCTGCCTGGAGCCGAAGGGAGGGCGTAGCCCGACCGTAGGCTGCAGGCAGCGGCTTGGCCCTCTGAGGAAGGGGGATTTGGTGGGGTGCTGGCCGCTGCGGACCGGTAGGGTCGAGATCTCTATTTCCCAAAGGAGGTCCCGCCGTGCCGGGCAAACCCGTCACCGACCAGCAAATGAGATACTACATGACTGACCGTCTTCATTACAGCCAGCGCATTGCCGCCGCCCGGGCAGGGTTCAGCGAGCGTACTGCGCGCCGCATAGATGCCGATCCCCGGCTGCCGTCACAGCGCAAATCCGCCCGGGGCCGCACCGTGCCCGATCCGCTTGAGGCAGTGTGGGAGCCAGTGCTGCTCCCGATCCTCGAACGTGATCCTGCCGTTCAGGCTGTGACGCTCCTGCGCCACCTGCAGATGACCGACCCGGATGCGTTTCCCGATGACCGGGTCCGCCGGACCCTGGAACGCCGCGTTCGCGACTGGCGCGCCCTGCACGGGCCCGAGCGCGACGTGATTTTCAGGCAGACGCCCGAGCCGGGCCGCATGGCGCTGTCGGATTTCACCGACGCCAGCGAACTGGGAGTGACGATCGCGGGCAAGCCGTTGCAGCATCGGCTGTTCCACTTTGTGCTGGCCTACAGCGGCTGGGAGCATGCTGCCGTGGTGCTGGGCGGGGAAAGCTTTACAGCACTGTCCGAGAACCTCCAGAACGCGCTCTGGACCCTGGGCGGCGTGACGCACGAACACCGCACAGACAGCCTTTCAGCCGCCTACCGCAATCTCGATGCGGATGCCGCGGCGGATGTCACCAAGCGCTATGAGGCCTTCTGCGCCCATTATGGCATGATCGCGAGCCGCAACAATCCGGGCGAGGCGCATGAGAACGGCGCGGTCGAAGCCCACAACAACCACCTCAAAACTGCTCTGGATCAGGCCCTGATCCTGCGCGGCTCCCGGGACTTCTCCGAACTTGCCGGCTGGCGCCGTTTTGTTGACGAACTCGTCGCCCGCCGCAACCGGCGGCGCGAGGCTGCCGTGCGCACCGAGATGGCAGAGCTGCGGCCGCTGCCCGCACGGCGCACCACCGATTTCACTGAAGTGGTCGCCCGCGTCACGAAGACGGGCGGCTTCCTCGTTCACAGCGTCTTCTATTCCGCCCCCTCCCAGCTCATCGGCAAGCGCCTGCGCATCCATGTCTACGACGACCGGATCGAAGCTTTCCTCGGGGCCACCCATGTCGTCAGCCACCCCCGGCAGCGCGGTCGCAGTGACGGCGTGCGTGTCCATTGCGTCAACTATCGCCATGTTATCCACGCGCTGCGCCGCAAGCCGCAGGCACTTGCCGGGTCGGTCTACCGCGAGGGGCTCTTCCCCAGATCGGAGTATGCCGAGGCCTGGGCCGCGCTTTCCGCAGCATTGCCCCGCAAAGACGCCTGCCGCCGGATGGTCGATCTGCTCTGGCTCGCCCATGACGAAGGATGTGAGGCTGGTCTCGCCGCGCTGATTGCCAAAACCCTCGCGCAAGGCAATCTCCCGGAGGCCGGCACCCTGAAACAGCGCCTGGTGCCGCGCCGGCGCGCGCTGCCGGAGGATCCGCCTGTGCAACTCACTGACCTGGCCAGCTTTGACGCGCTGCTGGAGGGCCGCGCATGACCGCTCCCATTGCTCCGCGCC
The DNA here is from genome assembly GCF_034669605.1 of Leisingera sp. GTDB lineage: Bacteria > Pseudomonadota > Alphaproteobacteria > Rhodobacterales > Rhodobacteraceae > Leisingera. Next base: position 4,969 of record NZ_JAXMOX010000117.1, on the reverse strand, counting down.
CCGTTGATGTCCATGCCTTGCCTGCCATGCTCACCGCATTGCGCCTCCCCAGCTTCCTGCGGCATTGGCCGGCGCTGGCCGAGCGTGCAAATACCGAAGGCTGGCCTGCCGCACGCTTCCTCGCGGCCCTTGCTGAAATTGAGATCGCCGAACGGGATGCCCGCCGCATCCAGCGCCACCTGCAGCAATCCCGGCTGCCCGGCGGGAAGACCCTCGCCATGCTCGACTTCAAGGCCCTTCCGGGCGTGCCCCGCGCGCACATCGAGGCACTGGCGGCAGGAGACTGGGTCGAAACCGGCGCCAATCTCATTGCCATCGGCAACTCGGGCACTGGCAAAACCCATGTTCTCTGCGCTATTGGGCACGCTCTGATCGAGGCCGGAAAACGCGTTCTTTACAGCACAACAACCGACATGGTGCAGCGGCTTCAGGCCGCCCGCCGCGACCTCACCCTGGAGGCCGCCCTCACCAAGCTGGACAAGTTCGATCTGATCATTCTCGACGACATAACCTATGCGCAGAAAGATCAGGCCGAGAGCTCTGTCCTCTTCGAACTCATCGCCCGGAGATATGAAACCCGAAGCCTCGCGATCGCCGCCAACCAGCCCTTCAGCGCCTGGGACCGCATCTTCCCAGACCAGGCCGTGACCGTCGCTGCAATCGACAGGCTCGTCCATCACGCCACCATCCTTGAGATGAATGGCGAAAGCTATCGCCGCCTCGCTGCCGCAAGCCGGCGAACCACTGAGGTTGTCGCCGGAGCGACAACCTCCAGCGACAGCAACGAGCAAACAAAAACGGAAAGTGAAAAGGAGGAAAACGCCGACTAACCGATCAGATCGCAGCGGTCAAAACCGGCCACCGAGGTTGTCGGTACCGGACAAGGAGGTTGACGCCCTACACCTAAATGATCGCCGATTGAGGATGCCCGCACCCGCAATCCAGACAGGCAGTGGAACCGGCGCGATCACAAGGATCAAAGTGACGACGGTCGCTGTCTTTGAAATAAGCCGCTCAGTCCAGTAACCAGAAATGCGCCGCCACCGATCAGGGTGGCAACGCCAAACCAGGCATTCGCCGACAACCCCGCAACGTGTCGGGCTCGACAAGATATTCCGGCCAAAAGGGTGATCAGAATGATCTCGGCCTCAGGCAGTTCAGGCCGGAGACGCGATCCTCCGCCGCTTCCTGACGGGTTGAATGCCCGCATCCGGGCCCTCGTTCTAACCAGGCAGCGCTTCACGCCAGTAGCCCCATTACATCAGGGTAATGAGGAAGTCGTTGATCTGAGCTTCATTCACAACAACGATCCATGATATTGCGATGAGTACTGTGCTGCCCGTCAACCACCACTTCAGATGGGAAATTGAGCCCCTTCGGTACGAAACAGTCCATGCCGAAAGTAAGACTGCCGTTGAGATACCAAGGACGTAGTAGCTTGCGGCGGCGATTTTACCAAATATTGCAAGCCAGCTTCCACCAAGTCCGAATAAAATCATCGTCATTGGCAAAACGCAGCATGCCGCAACACCAAGTGATGAGAGCGATCCGACGTAGCTGGCCCAGATTGACTTTTTCATGAATTCACCTCACGCCAAAGAGCGAACATACCATGGGAACGCTTATGCACCCTGTAGCAACCACAGGATCAAGAAGAGATTCTTCACGTGATCGCGATTGAAGAAACTTACAACGGAGGGGCTTATTCAGGCCTTATTATTGGCTGCCGTTCACGTTGTTGCGCTCGATCTGGCAACCTGTTGACTCCGTACTACTGTACGGAGTCTATCCTTACGAAAACTGTGGTGAGCTATGGCACGGGGAATGACCATTGGCCGCGCCGCCGATGAGGCTGGCGTCGGCGTCGAGACCATCCGCTTTTATGAGCGCAAGGGATTGATCGAACAACCTCTGCGCCCAAGCGGCGGCGGCTATCGCGAATATGATCGCAAGACGGTGGAGCGCATCCGCTTCATCCAACAGGCGCAGGACCTAGGCTTTACGCTGCGGGAAATTGCCGAACTGCTGGCGCTGAGAACGGACAGGCAGGCAGATTGCGCCGATGTGCGCGACCAGGCAATTGCTAAGCGCGAGGAGGTCGAATGCAAGATCGCACGGCTTGAAGAGATACGGGCCGCTCTCGACGCGGTAATAGCTACATGTCCGGGCGGCGGGAGCCTCAATTCCTGCACGATTATGGAAGCGCTGAGTAGTCAACGCGCAAAGGCCACGGCTATCATTGAGCCTTCTGAATAATGGAATTCGGCTTGTTCAACCTTCTGGTCCTGCCGGTTGGCCTAGGTCTATTCGGCTTCATCGAACCGTGTTCAATCGGATCGAGCCTGATTTTCATCAAGTATCTGGAAGGCAAACCGGGGGCGCGAAAACTCTCTGAAACGATGCTTTTCGCTCTGACCCGGGCACTGTTCATCGGCGGGCTCGGGGCGGTGGCGGTTCTGGCCGGTGCCGCCTTCACAGGGTTTCAGCGCGGTGCCTGGATCGTGCTCGGGGCCGGGTATGCGGCAATCGGCATCCTGTATCTCGCCGGGCGTGCCGGATTTCTGATGCGGACCATCGGCCCCCGGCTGGCCGGGTTGAACGGCGCGCGCGGCTCGGTCGGGCTCGGTCTGATCTTCGGCCTCAACATTCCTGCCTGCGCCGCGCCCCTGCTTTTGGTGTTGCTTGGCCTTGCGGGCGCCAGCGGGGCGAGTGGCAACGCCGTTCTGGGGGGCTTCGTTTCGCTTGGCGTCTTCGGTCTGGCGCTGTCCCTGCCACTCGTCGCGGCCGCCGCCTTTGCGCCGGCGCGCCGGCTCATTGACCGGCTGGCCGCGCTGTCGGACAGAATGCCGTTCTGGGCGGGGATCCTCCTCATCGCCCTTGGCCTGTGGTCAATCTGGTTTGGCATCTTCGCGGCGCTGCCCGCCCCCGCCTGAATTTCTCATCTGCGCCCCTTGACTCCGTATCACGGTACGGGCCGCAAAATGGCCTTCGAAACGGTTTCCACAAGGGAGCCGGAGGAAACGGAGGCTGTCATGAAGTTACTCTCCAGATACGCGCGAACCGGCATCACAACGCTTTTCGCAGGGGCTATAGTCGCTTCGACCTACTCCCCCTTGCCAGTTCACGCCGAAGAAGAATTTCACTACAACCAGACCAGCGTAGCACCAGCGGTCTATTTCGCGGCGCTGTCCAACCTTGCCAATGCGGTGATGTTTTCAGGTTTGGGCGAGGCACTGGTGATCTCTCCCTATGAGCGCGACGAATGGCTGAGGCGTGCGGGTTTCGTCACGCGGCCCGCTATGCCGGACATGGCGGCGGTTGGGCCGCTCTATGCCGGGGCTGAGCCGCGCTTTGCCGATACGCCGGATTTTGCAGCTCCCGCGACATTGGCCTGGGACCGGTCCGCCTTTGACTGGACGCTGGACCCCGCTGCGCAAGCCTGGGTAATGGTCAAGATCACCAGCCCCGAATTTCACCTGCAATTCCACGACATGCCTGAAAACAAGCTGGCAGGGCTGATGATGATCCCGCAGGCCCGGGCACAAGCGCAGACGCTTGAGGGGCGGCTGACGAACGGCGAGGGGCTTTTTGCCGCGCTCTCGCCCGAAGGCGCCTTTAGCACGGCGGATCCGCGCGATCAGGTCGCTGCACTCTGGGCAGTATCGAACCTTGTTCTGGCCGGGACCTCCTTGCGCGACGACTACTGGCACGCCGCCTATCGCGATCTGACGGATCCGGACAGCTACCGCAGCCTATTGCGCCGGGCCTTCGCGGCTGTCGGTGCGCTGCCGCCCGAGACCCCGGGCGGCCGTGGCCTGGCCATCGCGGCATTGGGGCGTTTCGCCATTGCCAGCGCTGACGAAACACAGCGCAGAGAGGCTTTGGCGCTTGCTCGGCAACATGCCGAAAGGCTGACCGTCGATCCCGGCACGGGTATCGAGGACCTGGCGCTCGCGGTTTTTGGGTTGACCGAGGCAGGACGGCTACTGACCGAGCCGGCTTTCACGGAGGCCGCGCGAGGGATCTTCAACGACCAACTGCTGCCGCTCTGGGACGACGCGGCAGGACTGTTCCGGCAGGGTGAGGCGTCGCAATCTTATGGTCCTCGCTCGGCCGGGGCCGTGGTGGCAGCGTTGAATGCAATGCGCTGGCATGGGGAAACTGTCCAAGCGGACATAGCGGCAGCGCTGTTTCCGCGCTTCTTCGAGGCGGTGATCGTCCGATCCGGCCTAATGCAGGCCAGTCCGCTGCCGCTGGTGGCCGCCTCCTATCTGGAAGGCGTGCCGCCCGAGCATTTCGCCCACCCCGCCTTGCCGGAGGCGGATGCTTCGGCACCGGTCTTCGCCTCGGAAGTAATATTTGAGGATGGCACATGGCGGATCACCGACCCGGCCTTCCGAACCGGCGACGCGCTGTTTCTGTCCAACATGCTGGCGCTCCGGAGCGAGGACGGGCGGAGCGATCTGTTCCTCTCCGACGACCTGCTGGCCGCCCTGAGGAGATGACGCCATGACCACTGCAACTTCGGCCCGCGGCACCCTGCAACTCAAGATCGGCGGCATGAGCTGTTCATTCTGCGCAAATTCCATCTCCTCGGCGCTCAAGCGGGACAGGGGCGTCAAGGAGGCGCATGTGTCGCTCGCGCATGAAGAAGTACTGATCCGCTTCGCGCCGGCAGAGACCGACGAGACCCGGATCAAGCGCACGCTGACCGATCTGGGCTTCACTATCCGGGATCCGCGTAAGGTGAGCGCTTACGAGGAACAAAAACGCGCAATCCGCGAGGAAGCGGCGGACCTGGCCATGGCCGCCGTCGTCGCGCTTGTTCTGTTTGCGGCTATGGTGGCGATGTGGCTGGGTTGGTGGCAAATGCGCGACTGGCATGTCTGGACTGCTTGGGCGATTGCTACCTTCGTTTTCCTCTGGAACGGGCGGCGCATTACCCGCATGGCCTGGGGCGCGGCGAAAC